>NZ_JALNTN010000002.1:340885-342972 GCF_023161905.1 Pseudoalteromonas sp. 2CM41L | reverse complement strand
GTGGCGTCCCCAAGGGGATTCGAACCCCTGTTACCGCCGTGAAAGGGCGGTGTCCTAGGCCTCTAGACGATGGGGACACTAAAAAGTGTCACTAGGACAATTGATAAGTTTAACTCATATCATGAGGTGCTAAGGTAATACGTTTAATACACATAAAGACTCGAGCTTTAAGTGTTACGCTATTCTCTTGGTAAAACCACGCCTAACTATTTGTTAGATGGCGTCCCCAAGGGGATTCGAACCCCTGTTACCGCCGTGAAAGGGCGGTGTCCTAGGCCTCTAGACGATGGGGACACAGAAAACTGCTACCCTAGGACATGCACAAAGATTTGGTGGAGCTATGCGGGATCGAACCGCAGACCTCTTCGCTGCCAGCGAAGCGCTCTCCCAGCTGAGCTATAGCCCCAAACCTTTTAATACCTAACGTGTTTAACACGTTGTGTATCGCTGAGTGCGGGGCGCATTCTATGCACCCCCCAAAATAAAGTCAACAGTTTTTTATGCCACTTTATTTAAATGGTTTAATTTTCAACAAACTGGCTATCAGACATGCAAAAAAATACAATTTCGACAAAATTTGGCCTGTACTTCATCTCACAGTACTATAAACAGGTTAATTATCTATTTATACCTCGTTGATGAAGTAATAATGTTTAACATAAAAGGTATACATTTATATGCAAATTGAGTTGGGGTTAAAAAAGTACTAAAACCAAGGCTAAACCCCGCATTTAAGTGTGTTATTAAAATGCGAGGGCTCTATTCGATAACCTTATTATTAAATGCTCAACCCTTCCCTTTTTAAGTTGCTTGTACACACATATAAAAATTGAAGTGAATTAGGCCGTCGTTAAAAGTGCTAGCAAATAATTTCGTGCTGTTTTTAAACACTATGTTCCAGTTTGGGTAATAGGCTCTATTTTGTTGTCATTGTGCCAAAACCCATGGCGTTAATTAAAGTTTATTCGCACTAATGGCAATACAGATAACTGCTTATGCCCTTACCTTTTAAAAAGTACCGTATACCAGTTCAATAATTTAAAACCTTATATAGTCATAAATCTTCTTTTTGATAAAACGTCACGCTTACTGTATCAATTTCAACATCGCCTTTTATTAGCTTATTTAAGCAATGCTTTTTATTGTAAGTAAAAATAAGGCAGTCACTTAGTTCAGATTCAGCTGTTAATTTACCCTAACAACTTAAATTTGATGATAAAGTAAACGCCAACCACCCTGCACTGTTTATAAAACCTTCATTCAGCACATTTTTATCATTCAAGTGTTGACACATTTGCAACTCTATCTATAATAGCGCCCCACAACAACGCAGCAATGTAATGTTGTTTAGATGTGGGTGATTAGCTCAGTTGGGAGAGCATCGCCCTTACAAGGCGAGGGTCACTGGTTCAAGTCCAGTATCACCCACCACTTTATTAAGTGTACACATCTAAAATTCTATATGAGTTGTTAGCTCAGTTAGAAAAGAGAGCGTCACTGCTTTAAGTAAAAGAAGGTGAGGTTCACTGGTTAAAGTCCAGTACTATTATTTAATAGTAGCGTTTTAATTTATATGTGGGTGATTAGCTCAGTTGGGAGAGCATCGCCCTTACAAGGCGAGGGTCACTGGTTCAAGTCCAGTATCACCCACCACATATAAATCTATTATTATATTAATTGTCGCGTTTTAAAATTGTAATATGGGTCGTTAGCTCAGTTACAAGAAAAGAGAGCATCACCGCTTTTTATAAAAGATGGCGAAGTTCACTGGTTAAAGTCCAGTACTATCTATACAGGTAGTAGCATGTAATATGGGTCGTTAGCTCAGTTGGGAGAGCATCGCCCTTACAAGGCGAGGGTCACTGGTTCAAGTCCAGTACGACCCACCATTCTTAGAATGGTGCATATTACACAAATCTAAATGGGTCATTACTCAGCTAGAAAAAGAGAGCATTACCGCTACTTCCAAGTAACGGCGAGGTTCACTGGTTAAAGTCCAGTACTATTTATTTTAATAGTAGCGTTTTAATTTATATGTGGGTGATTAGCTCAGTTGGGAGAGCATCGCCCTTACAAGGCGAGGGTCA
>NZ_JALNTN010000002.1:294341-340785 GCF_023161905.1 Pseudoalteromonas sp. 2CM41L | reverse complement strand
TAGCTCAGTTGGGAGAGCATCGCCCTTACAAGGCGAGGGTCACTGGTTCAAGTCCAGTATCACCCACCACATATAAACACTTCTTAATAATTATTATAAAATCCTATTTGGGTAATTAACTCAGTTATAAGAAAAAGAGAGCATCGCCGCCCTTTACAAATAATGGCGAGAGTCACTGGTTCAAGCCAAGTAATCACCTACCACATATAAACACTTCTAAAGCATCTAAACTCTTCTTAATAATTATTATAAAATCCTATTTGGGTAATTAATCCAGTTGTAACAAAAAAGAAAGCATCGCCGCCCTTTACAAATAATGGCGAGGGTTACTGGTATCTAGCCAAGTAACCACCCACCACATATAAACACTTCAAAATACCTAAGTTAAAAACTTCCAAAAATATCACTCTTAATTTGTCTTGTGCAAAACGATTAATCTATACGCTATAAAATTATATAAAGGTAATTAACTCAGTTATAAGAAAAAGAGAGCATCGCCACCCTTTACAAATAAAGGCGAGGGTTACCGGTATCAAGCCAAGTAATCACCCACCACATATAAACACTTCTAAAGCATCTAAACTCTTCTTAATAATTATTATAAAAATCCTATTTGGGTAATTAACTCAGTTATAAGAAAAAGAGAGCATCGCCGCCTTTTATAAATAATGGCGAGGGTTAACGGTATCAAGCCAAGTAATCACCCACCACATATAAACAATTCTAAAGCATCTAAACTCTTCTTAATAATTATTATAAAAATCCTATTTGGATAATTAACTCAGTTATAAGAAAAAGAGAGCATCGCCGTCCTTTACAAATAAAGGCGAGGGTCACTGGTTCAAGCCAAGTAATCACCCACCACATATAAACACTCCACAAAAACCTAGATTATTTTAACTATTATTTAGAGCTGCTTTTTACCTATTAATTAAGCAATGGTTTTAAATCGCTAAGGCCAAGATAATATGAAGCCATCTAAACGTATGAAAATAACTTAATCTTCTAATAACCTCGGCTAATAGTTAAATTCCCTTGTAAGCAGCTAAACTGTTGATTATAGTCTGTGATAAATCAAACAACATGTAAGCCAATGCCAACTAAGATCTACGCCAAAGCCAAAATACTGATAGTGGAAGAGCAGCCCCTCGCTCAAAGCTATATGAAACAGTCGCTAGAAAGGCTTGGCTTTCGGCAGTTGCACTTTGCCGATCATGCAATTGCAGCAAAAGAGCAATGTTTGGCTGAGCAATTTGATTTAATTGTATGTTCGTTTAATTTAAGCAAACACCAAGACGGCTACCAACTCTACGAAGAACTCCGTGTTAAGCAACTGATAAAAAACTCCACTGCGTTTATTTTTATTTCTGCAGAAACCAGCGGTGCGCTAGTGCATAGCGTTTTAGAGCTTCAACCCGACGACTTTTTGGTAAAGCCATTTACGGTACAAGAGTTAAAAACGCGGATTGAGCGTATTCTAAAACGTAAAAATGAGCTACAGAGCATTTATACCTTAGTAGATGATGGCAACGACTCTAAAGCAATAAAAGTAATCGATGCCACTTTAAATAAAAAAAACAATATATACAGCCCTATCCTCCTTCGCTTAAAAGGAGATGCATTGCTTAGGCTAAACCGCAGTGAAGAAGCTAAAGACTTTTTTACCTCGGTGCTAGACATACAAAAATTTGCCTGGGCCAAAGTTGGTTTAGTAGAAGCGCTGATTGCTAATAATGAGCATATTCTTGCTCAGCGCATGTTAAAAACCATGCTTGAACGCCATGAAACACGTTTAGTTGCACTGGATTTACTCGGCCGATTAGAAATAAAACTAAACCAATTTGAATTGGCGCAAGATTTTTTAAGCCAAGCAGTCGATATTGCGCCACGTAATATCCAAAGACAAAAGTCGTTAAGCAATGTTTCGTTAATAAACCACGATTACGAAAAAAGCTATTTAACCCAAAAAGACATAGCCAGCTATGCGCGTCATTCTATTCATGACAGCCCCGACATCTATCTCAATGCAGCCCGTGCCGGTATAGACTTTGCTTTAACCACAGATCAAACAGACCAAATACAACGTATTTCGCGTCAAACTAATAAATACATAAATGATTTAAAAAAGCAGTTTCCTAACAACGCAAACCAATCTCAAATTGATGTACTTAATGCGCGTTTGCACTATTTAAAAGACGAGCACCAAAAAGCCAAGCGCTTGATAGAGCAACTCGACGATGACGATACGTTAATACGCTCTGTAGATGGGGCGCTTGATAAAGCAAAAGCGTTTCACGAGCTTGGTTTTCATCAAAAAGCACAAACATTATTTAGCCAAATAATTAGCCATTGTGAGCGCCACCCCAATATGAGTGATACAACTTACCTGCGTTACATTCAACAGCAGCAAAGTGAGCGCCGCGACATTAAAATGGGCCCTAAAGAGCTTAACAACCATGCAGTAACTCAATTTAATAGAGGGCAATTAAATACGGCGTTAGAGGCGTTTACACAAGCATTTAGAGTTATGCCGCGTAACCCAAGCATTGCGCTTAATTTATTACAGTGTTTGTTTGATTCGACAAAACAAAAAGGCGGCACTTTTAACTTGGTTATTGCTAAAAAGTGTTACGCCCTTTTGAGTAACTCTACACTGCAGCCAGATCAGTCGCAGCGATTAGATAAAATTTTGCATATGGCAAAAGAAATGAAACTCGATATTCAATCCCCCTAGCGCTAACTAGCGGCTAGAAATAGCTGTTTATCTTGATTGAAAGCTAACTATATAATTAAAGCTTTTTCATTGCAGCGGCATTTACACAATAGCGCAAACCCGACGGTGCTGGCCCATCAGGAAAAATATGCCCTAAGTGTGCATCACACACATTACACACCACTTCAACGCGCTGCATACCATGGCTTAAATCGTTCACATAACCAATTGCATCGACAGTTGCAGGCTGCGTGAATGATGGCCAGCCTGTGCCGCTATCAAACTTTTCATCGGCATCAAAAAGTAAATTATCGCAGCATACACACGCGTATTTACCCGGTTCTAGTAATGTGCAACTTTGTGAGCTGTGAGGGCGTTCTGTGCCCTTTTTACGTGCCACATAATATTGCTCATCACTTAGCATTGCCTGCCATTGCGCGTCTGTTTTTACAACCTTTTCGCGTGGCGTAGGATTGCCATTATTGGCAAAATTTATAACATCATTCCAAGTAAGCATAATAGCCTCCTTCGGTATTAATAAGTGATTAGGGTCTGTTGATCTTTTAAGGTTAAATTTGCAGCAGTCTGTTTGGTATTTAGGCAAGGCAGAGCCTATGCAGTGTGGTTATTCCCCATAATTGGGCGATAACGTAGCATTAATGCCAAACAGGCGCTGCCCAACGGGTTCTTCCTAGGGGCTATTTACTCTTTGTTGCCTACATGGATGTAGGTAAAGGGCGTGAGCAGGACGCGGAAGCTTTGCTCAGCTTTTACTTAGCCCACTAGGTTACAAACTTCGCGCCGCGATTAAATAGCCCCTAGTTTGAACAAACTTTAATCCGCAAAGTTCAACAGCCCCTAACTAAAGCGAATAGTTTGCTTTTCTTGATCTGAAAGTATGCGCTTCATGTAGGCGTCTATGTCATTTTTTTGTGCGGGTAAACTTACACTAAATTGTCGCTCGTTATTGCTATGAATAATAAGCTCATCGTTCTTACTTTCTATATGTTCAATGTTGCCAATAACAAGCCATTGCGGGCCAAATTTTTTATCAAAAAAACCTGCCAAGCTAAATAACATTAAGTGCTGTGCATCGCGCTGAATAAAATTATCAAGCGTATTGCGCTTTTTAAAGGCGGGTGTCAGCCTGTAACAACACGAACAAAACACAAATAACCATAATCCTATTACGGCAGAAAACCAAATATGATCAGTTAACGATGTAAACAACACCAAAGCGCCTAAAATAATGCCAATACCAAGCACTACAATGGCAATTTTTTTATTAATGTTATCCATTTAGCTCCCTTTTATTTAGCGTTTTTATCATCTGCTTTTTCGGTAGGCTCTGGCCAATCGTTAAAAAACACCTGCAAATAACGACTCTTTGCCAAGTACCACATTACCCAAAACACAATCACCATTTGCACAGCTAAAAATAGTGAAAACCTGTAATGACTATGTGCAGCTTGTATTGTTAACCAGCTTAAGTCAGTTATTGCGCACACCAGTAACGGCCAGCGCATGTAGCGCCACACCATCGCTAAACGCGCACTTTGCTTATGAGAGTCGCGCGGTCGTCTTAAGCAAAATAAAAAAGTGGGCACTATCGCAATAGCGCCAATCGAAATTGCGATAAAAAAATCGTTTTTAGATTTAAAAAATAGCGACATTAAATCAAGCTCAGGGCGACGACTCAGCGCCGCTATAACCCAAATAAAATACGCACGTAGTAACACCAATAAACTTAGATGAAATGCAATTGGCGTACGGTAGCTTCCGTATTTATCCCAGTACTCGGGTCCATATCGGCTCATTTTATTACCCTAAGCATTGTACTTATCAAACAGTGCAATTAAGTCGTCTTCGCTAAGTATGTCTATACCTAAATCTTGTGCTTTAGTTAATTTAGAGCCGGCTTTTTCGCCCGCCACCAATGCATCTGTTTTAGCCGACACACTACCGGCTACTTTTGCACCTAACTGTTGTAAGCGTGCTTTAGCATCGTTTCGGTTTAAAGTATTAAGAGTGCCAGTTAATACATAGGTTAGCCCAGCTAAGGGTTGCTCATCCTCTGAAGGCGGCGTTAGTGCTGGCCAATTAATGCCTTGTTCAATTAAAGCATTAACCACATCTACATTATGTTGCTCATCAAAAAAGCCACGAACATGAGTTGCTACAATAACCCCTACATCACTCACTTGCGTAAGGCTTTCAATACTGGCTTGGGTTACCTTTTCAAGTGTTAAAAAATGATTTGCTAAGTTTTGCGCTGTGGCCTCGCCAACCTCACGAATACCCAGCGAATATAAAAACTTTGCAAGCGTCGTTGTTTTTGAAGCTTCAAGCGCATCTACTAAGTTTTTAGCCGACTTAGGACCCATACGCTCAAGTGACTCAAAGTGACCTTGTTTTAATATAAATAAATCTGCGGGGGTTTTTACCAGCTCTCTATCAACCAGCTGATCAACTATTTTGTCGCCTAAGCCATCTATATCAAGCGCTTTGCGTGATGCAAAATGCTTTATCGCTTGTTTACGCTGAGCTTGGCACACTAAGCCACCGGTACAACGAGCCACGGCCTCGCCTTCTACTTTTTCAACGTGTGAGTCACAAATGGGGCAACTGGCAGGAAATACAATGTCGCGTGCATCATCTGGGCGTCGCTCAAGTACTACTTGTGTAATTTGCGGAATAACATCGCCGGCGCGGCGTATAATTACTGTATCGCCTACCTTTACGCCTAAACGGGCTATTTCATCGCCATTGTGCAGCGTTGCGTTTGATACCGTAACACCGCCTACAAATACAGGCTCTAAACGCGCTACCGGCGTTATTGCGCCTGTGCGGCCAACCTGAAATTCTACATCAAGTAACTGGGTTATTTCTTCTTGCGCAGGAAACTTATAAGCAATTGCCCAGCGCGGTGCACGTGCAACAAACCCTAAACGCTCTTGTAAGGCTTTTTGGTTTATTTTAATTACTACGCCATCAATTTCATATTTAAGCTCGCTTCTGCGCGTTAAAATATCACTGTAGTAATCTAAAGCCGCTTGCGTACCTTCAACTAACTTTGTTTCTGGGCACAGCGGTAAACCCCAATCGGTTAATTTTGCCAATTGTTGGTAGTGATCCTCAGGGATTGTGCCATCGGCCACCAGCCCTGTGCTATACGCATAAAACATTAGCGGGCGCTTAGCAGTAATTTTTGAATCAAGCTGGCGTAGGCTACCTGCGGCTGCATTTCGAGGATTTACAAATACTTTTTCGCCACGTTTTTCGGCTTCGCTGTTTAGCTTTTCGAACCCTGCGCTATCCATAAATACTTCGCCACGTACTTCAAGTTCTGCGGGGTAATCGCCACGCAGCTTAAGGGGCACGTTACGGATTGTTTTTACATTTTGTGTAATATTCTCGCCAGTAAAACCATCGCCACGAGTTGCGGCCTGCACAAGCACACCATTACGGTAAATAATCGACACAGCCAAGCCATCTAACTTAGGCTCACAACAAAAAGTGAGCTCATCTTGGCTCATTAAACGCTCTTTAATACGGCGGTTAAAGGCGCTAAACTCTTCTTCACTAAAGGCGTTATCAAGCGATAACATAGGCACTTGGTGAGCAACTTGTTCAAATTTACTCAGCGCAGCGCCTCCGACCTTTTGAGTGGGTGAGTCAGGCGTTAAAAATTCTGGGTTTTCTCTTTCAAGGGCGCTTAACTCGCGCAATAGTCTATCGTATTCTGCATCAGGAATACTGGGTGTATCAAGGACATAATAATTGTAGTTGTGTTGCTCTAACGTACTACGAAGATGATTAATTTGCTCACTAATGCTGCTAGACATTTAAACCTCAAAAAACATAAAAAAAGCCACTTTTAGGTAAGTGGCTTAATAAAAATAATGTGTGCGTATAAATTACGCAGAAAATGCACGAACCTGCTCAACATATTGACGAACGCGCTCAACGGTCATTTCTTCACGCTCGGCATCTAAAATTTGTGCACCAAATTCATCGGCAATTTTCTTAGCTGCGCTATGTAACATATTAAAGGCAGCTAGCCCGTCGCCTTCACAAGGTAAAGTCATAAATAAGCTAACCCCTGCGGTGCTAAACTGTTCCATATTATCAATATCAAACGTACCTGGGTTATACATATTTACTAATCTAAATAACACTGGACCTTGCCCTGCAGGGTCTATGTGGCGATTAAAAAAGCCTTCTTCTGAATATTTAAATCCTAAGGTATTTACTGCAGGCAATAACTTACTGCCTTGCATGCTTAGCCCCTCAGGCATTTGAATATGCACAATAACAAAGTCAGACACATCTGCTGGCGCTTCTTTTTCGCTCTCTGGCTCTGGTTCTAGCTCTGGCTCTTGAACTACTTGCAGGTCGTCTTCAATGGGTGTTTGCGCCACGCTAGTATCTATTTGCGGCTCGTTTGCATCAAAGTTTAGCTCACCAAATTGCGGCTCATCTCGCTGGGCAACAACCGGCTCTTTAGGTTCAACTGGTGTATGCGAAGGTGTATCTTGCATTGGTTCAACCCGCTCTGAAGGCGCTACCTCTGGGCTGTCTTTTTTTCTAACTGACCATAAACCATGTACTAATAAGCCACCTATGACAAGTACACTGATCACAATTAAAACCAATCTTAGTTCTTCGGCCATCCCCTCACCTTTTATTATTTGTTATGCCTAAACCCGTGTATTAATTAACACTAATACGCTTAAAATAAACTGTTATGTGTGTGCAAGTTGCACTGCTTGTTCTATATCTACTGCTACCATGCGTGATACGCCTGGCTCTGCCATAGTAACGCCAGTTAAACGCCCTGCCATTTCCATCGCAATTTTATTATGACTAATATAAATAAACTGCACCGATTGTGACATTTCTTCAACCAAACGGCAAAAGCGTACCACGTTAGCATCATCAAGCGGCGCATCTACTTCATCCAGCATACAGAATGGAGCTGGATTGAGCCTGAATATAGAAAACACCAATGATAATGCGCTCAGCGCTTTTTCTCCACCACTTAACAGATGAATTGTCGAATTTTTCTTGCCTGGTGGCTGTGCCATTATACTAACACCACTTTCGAGTAAATCGTCACTGGTTAATTCTAAATACGCGCTACCACCGCCAAATACTTTTGGAAATAGCTCGGCAAAGTCGTTGTTCACTTGATCGAAGGTAGCTTTAAAGCGTGTTTTGGTTTCGCTGTCAATTTTACGAATCGCCCCTTCAAGCGTATTTAGCGCTTTGGTTAAATCCTCAAGTTGATTATTAAGATAATCACTGCGCTCTTTAGCTTGTTCAAACTCATCTATTGCGGCTAAATTAACTGGACCTAGCTTATCTAATTGATGCACAAGCCCACTGATCTGATTTTGCGCTGCATTTAAACTCAGTGAATCAGGCAGTGTATCTAAAACACTTTTTAAACTTTGCTTTAATTCTTCAAGCGGCTCAAGTGCTGCCTGCGCTTTTATAATTAGGCTTTGCTCTTCAATGCTTAGCTTTTGATGTTGTTCTTGCAAACCTGTCAGCTCACCTTGAGAGTGCTTAAGGCTGGCTTGTTTACTTATAAGTGTTTGCTTTGCCTCGTTAAGCTTTTTTTGTAACGCGACCAAGCTAGCTTCGCCCTGTTGATGCTTTATTAAAAGCTGTGCTATTTGCTCAGTGAGCTCTTGCTCGGGTATAAGCAACGCTTCCATTTGCGATTGCAGCTCTTGCGCTTCTTCTTGCGCACTAATGAGCTCTTGCTCAGCATGATTAAGCTTTGTTTGACTAAGCTGCCACTCACTGTGTGCTTTTTGCTCTTTTAACGTGGCCTGATGCGCTTGTGTTTTATATTGCTCAAGTGTAGCTGCAGCTTGGCTGTATGCTTTATTACTGCGTGTGCAGGCGGCGTCGGCGCTTGCCAGTTCGTCAGCTAAATTATGTTGCTGTTGATGTAACACTTCAAGCGCACTGTTGTGCTCATCGCGCGTTTTTAATAATTGTGATTGTTCAGTGGTTAATGCACGCTTTTGTTGCTGGTACTTTTCTAGTTGCTGTAAAAATTGTGCTACTTGCTCTTTTAACATGTCGCTGCGCGTAGTGGCCACGGCAATGTTTTGTGCTAATTGATGAATTGCGTTTTTAAGTACCGCTAACTCATCACTCAGCTTTTGCTGCTGTGTTTTTAGCGCATTAAGATTCTCAAAATCCCTTGCAAGGGTATTTTCGGCCTCTACTAAACTCGCTGTTTTTTGCTTTAACTGTGTGTGTTTTAAAAGTTGTGAGTTTTCGGCGTTTTTGTCTGCGCTACGGTGCCAGTTTCGAGCATGTAAAGCACCGCTTTTATCCATAACCGCAATATAAAACGTATCATTTAACGCAGCGAGTTCGGCGTTTTCGCTGTACGCAATACGGGTCAATAAATCGGGATAAACACCCTCAGTAATCAACGCCGCAACGCTATTTACTGGTATTTCACTTTTGTGAGGCCACACACTATTGTTGCTTTGCACATCAGCTACGTTTAGGTGCTCAAGCGTTTGCAGTGCCTGTTCAACTATATGTTCAAACCCTGGCTTTACTTTTAATTGATTAAATAAAGTGTGCTGCTTATTGTCATCTTCAATCCCTAAACTGCTTTTAAGTCCAGCAATGCGAGCTTTTAGCTCATTAACGTGCTGTAAGCTTTGCTGATGCTGTTGCTCAGCGTCATTTACTAAATCGGTTTGCTCTTTAAGCGCTGCGGTGCATTGTGTTTGCGCCGTTTGCATACTGGCAAGCTCTTGAGTTAGGGTTTGTTTGTATTTTTGTTGCTCGGCTAGTTGCTGCTCTAATTGGCTACTTTTAATATCGTCAATTTGGCTATTTAGTTGGCTAAGCTGTGCGTTTACATGGGCTAAGGCTTGCTCTGTTTGCTTAACACTATTTTGCTGAGCCTGTACTTTATTATTAAGCGCGTGCTGTTGTTGATTAAGGCTTTGCCATGCGTTTGTGTGCTTATTTTTTTCATCAGCTAAATCTGCAAGTTTAAGGGTAAGCTCTTCAACTTGTTCGCTGCACTCTAAACTGTACTCGCTTATCTCTTGGTGGCTCACAGATAACTGCTCACACACATTTTGTTGCTGTGTTTTTAGCGCTTCACTTTGCAGCTTTCGCTGCTCAAGCTTAACCACACTTTGTTTAAGTGTTTGCGTTTGCTGTTTAATATTAATGTGTTGTTGTTCGGCGCGGGTCAACTCTGTGTGGGTAACGTGTTGCTGATGCTGCGCATCGTTAAGCGCATCTTGCTCTGCATTTACTTGAGCCTCTAGGCTTGCAAGCACATCGTCGTGGCCTGAGTGAGCCGTTTTAAAAAAGGCGATTTGCTCATTAAGCTTTTTGATTTGCTCACTTTTTTCAAGCTGTTGTTGATGCAGCTTTTGCCATTTTAATACAGCCACTTGGCCTTTTAAGGTACGCTCTTGCGCTTTTAAATCGCGGTATTTTTTCGCATCAACCGACTGCACAGCCAGTTTATCTAGTTGCGCTTGTAACTCTTTACGCACATCAAGTAAACGCTCAAGGTTTTCGCGGGTACTTTTAATTCGGGTTTGCGTTTCGCGGCGGCGTTCTTTGTATTTAGACACACCCGCGGCTTCTTCTAAAAATACGCGTAGCTCTTGAGGTTTGCTCTCAATTAAACGCGAGATCATCCCTTGCTCTATAATTGCGTAACTACGCGGGCCAAGCCCAGTACCTAAAAATATATCGGTAATATCGCGCTTACGGCATTTGCTCCCATTTAAAAAGTACAACGATTGGCCATCGCGTGTTACTAAACGCTTAATCGCTATTTGGTTTCTGTCGGCAAATGTATTAGGTAAATCACCTTGGGTGTTATCAAAAATAAGCTCTACTGAGGCTTGCGAGATTGGTTTACGATTAGTTGAGCCATTAAAAATAACATCGGTCATGGCATCGCCACGCAAGTTTTTAGCTGAGCTTTCACCAAGCACCCATCGCACAGCGTCAATCACGTTTGATTTGCCACAGCCGTTAGGCCCAACAACACACGTCATTTGATCAGGGAATGGAATTTTAGTGGGCTCTACAAACGATTTAAAGCCCGCTAATTTAATAGTGCTTAAGCGCATCTTATTGTTATTACCGATTATTATTGTTATTACTTACAAACAATTTAACTCATAAACAGTTAAAAAGTTAAGCTTGGCGTTTAAAGTTATCTAAAATAATACCTGTAGCCATTGCCACATTAAGTGACTCTGCCTCACCAAAAGCCGGTATGGTTATTTTGTCGCTTACTAATTTTGCACACTGCTCGCGTATGCCATGCGACTCACTGCCCATAAGCAATACACCCTTTGCGCTAAAATCCGTTGTATGTACGCTTTGCCCATCTAAAAATGCCCCGTAAATAGGCATATTTAATGTTTGTAAGTATTCAGGTAGCTCTACTTGGCTTACCGACACTCTGACAAATGAGCCCATGGTAGCGCTAATTGTTTTAGGGTTGTAAGCATCGGCGCTGTCGGTACTTGTTACTATATGTTTAATGCCATACCAGTCGGCAACTCTGATAATAGTGCCTAAATTGCCCGGATCAGAAACCCCATCAAGCGCCAGTATTAAGCCGGTATTATTAGGTAAATCAGCCTTTGGCATATCAACCACTGCAATGGCCGCGTTATTACTCACTAAGGTACTGACTTTAGTCAGCGACTCTTCTTCTGCTGGCGTAAAATCTACTTCTGGAAACTGGTTTTGGTGAGTATTTATAAACGCCTGTGTTGCAAATATATCAACCGCCTTTAATGGGCTGTTTAACAACTCAAGTGCGTTTTTTTCACCTTGTACAAGGTATTGATTATATTGCTTTCGGTACTTTTTTTGGCCAAGTTGGCGAATAAGCTTGAGTTGGTTTTTTGAAATCATAACAGCCCCATAAAATTATCGCCCTAGTATACCAGAGATGATTTAAAGTGCAGCACCACATATATTAAAAGCAGCGCCATTATAGGCTGTAAGGCTTTTAAAGATTGAGCTTTGCACCAGATTTAGGTAAATTAACAAAAAAACAACATGGATATAATTTTAATGGAATCAATACACCCTACTCCCCCAGAAACCACCCCTGCAGTAAATGAACCTGCTGCCCCTATTTTTAGCGGTAAAGTACAGTTTAGCGGTAAAGGCGGTGAGTTTTTTGGTATTTGGATAGTCAATATTTTACTGAGCGTACTTACTTTAGGTATTTACTCGGCTTGGGCAAAAGTGCGCACAATGCGATACTTTTATGGCCACACCCGCATTGACGGACACAGCTTTGACTACTTAGCCACCCCTATGCAAATTTTAAAAGGCCGTATTTTAGCGGTTATTGTATTTTTAATTTACTCCTTTGGTAGCAGCTTTTTTCCTCTTGTAGGTTTACTATTTGCGGTTGCTTTTATCTTTTTAATGCCGTGGATTATTAACCAAGGCCTGCGCTTTAATATGCGTATGACCCGTCATCGAAATGTACGCTTTGCATTTAAAGGCGATTACGGCGAAGCCTTCATTAACTTTATTCTTTTACCTATTGCCAGTATTTTTACCCTTTATTTATTAATGCCGTATGTTTTAAAACGTATCGACACGTACATACATAGCAATATTAGCTACGGTGACACGCCATTAACCGTAAACCTTAAAGGTGAAACCTACTACTTAACCGCCCTTATTTGCTTTGTGGTGAGCTCTATCACTATGGTGATATTTATGGCTGTATTAGGCTTATTTGGGCTTGATTTAATGAATGTAGAAAACCAACAAGCTGCACAAGATCCAGCCAAAATGGGCATTATGTTTGGTGGATTAATGATTGCTTACGTATTTATGATTGCGATAGTAACCGCTGTGTGGGCTGCGGCTATTCGTAACCATATTTTTGATAACAGTCAATTTGAAGACGTAGCATCATTTAAATCAGAGCTTAAGCCTATTCCTTTTGCCATATTACTATTAACCAATATGCTGGCAATCGTGTTTTCTTTAGGGCTTGCCTACCCGTGGACCAAAGTGCGTACATCGAGAATGCTTGCCGAGGTTACTACCGTTAATATTTACCCTAGTGCGCTAAATTTAGTGGATACCGCGCAACAAGAGCAGTCATCGTTTGCTGAAGAAGCAGCCAATGTATTTGATATTGACCTATCGCTAACCTAAGAGCTTATTATGCACGTACAGGGACATTACTTCCCCAAAGCATCAAGCAATTACCAGCAAGGTGTCGCTAACATTAGCGACACCTGTGTTGAGATTAGCTACGATGACCAGCTTATTTCAAGCCATGCAATAAGCGATATAACACTCACTTCTGGTCTAGCTGGGCTTGCTGATGAACTAAATTTTAATGATGGCAGCCGCTTTATTCCTACTGATGTAAATTATCGCTGGCCTTTTAAAGCAAATAAGCATGACCTACTAGAGCGCCTTGAAAAAAGTAAATGGGCTATTATCGCGGCCATTATTTTTACACCGCTTTTTATGTGGCTAATGCTTTATAAAGTTGTGCCCGCTATTGCTGTTTACAGTGTTG
This sequence comes from Pseudoalteromonas sp. 2CM41L, assembly GCF_023161905.1. NCBI lineage: Bacteria > Pseudomonadati > Pseudomonadota > Gammaproteobacteria > Alteromonadales > Pseudoalteromonadaceae > Pseudoalteromonas > Pseudoalteromonas sp. 2CM41L. The sequence continues at coordinate 327,487 of NZ_JALNTN010000002.1, read as the reverse complement.
ATACCCTGCCGCGCAGTGTAGTAGAGCAAATGGGTGAACAAAGCTTTACCCTAATTGAAAAGCTCGCGCTTGATGACAGTGAGCTGCCTAATGAGCAACAAACTAAAGTACAACAACATTTTAATACCATGCTTAATGCGCTCTCGCTTGAGCCATCGGTTTATAGGTTATCGTTTTATAAATCAGAGGCCTTTGGAGCGAATGCGTTTGCAATGCCCCATGGACGTATTGTCGTAACCGATGAGTTAGCAAATTTATTAGCCGATAAACCCAACGCACTAAAAGCCGTATTACTTCACGAAATTGGCCACGTAGTCCAGCAGCATAGCGTACGCATGACCGCGCAATCGGCAGCCAGTACCATTGTACTTGCGGTTATATTTGGTGATTTAGAAGGCATAGCAGAAGTGGTACTAGGTACGGGGGCATCTTTTGCACAGCAAGGGTTTTCTCGTGATATGGAGCGCGAGGCAGATAGCTATGCACTCATTAAACTTGAAAACTTAGGGTATTCAAGCAACGACTTTGCCGATGCCATTGAAGCATTACAAGGTGCGCACACCAGCGAAAACGAACATCTTGAAAAGGTAAATAATTTGCTCGAATATTTATCTAGCCACCCAAGCGCACAAGAGCGAATAGACAATGCGAGGAAATAACCCCGGTTATATACAAATTGCTCGCTATATTGTGGGGCTGAGTTGGATATACCACGGCTTTTTTCCAAAGCTTTATCATATTGCCCCGCTTGAAAAACTAATGACTGGCAGTGCGGGTTTTTCAGCAGAAGTGTCTGACTTAATTACACGTTCGGCGGGTATTGGCGAAATTATATTTGGCGTGTGCTTATTAGTGTTTTATAAAAATAAGCACATCGTTATTTTAAATGTTTTAGCGCTTTTAGGGCTTTTGTTAGCGGTTGTAGTAATGCAGCCACAATTACTCATTGAAGCATTTAATCCAGTAACAACTAACCTGCCGCTTATTGGCTTAAGTTTTATTTGGTTAAAAGAAATTAAGCTGCAAAATAATCGACACCTCTAAAATAAAAAAGGTATGCCAGTGCATACCTTTTTGTAGTGCTTAACTTATAGCGTTAATACTTATTTTTATGTGTCCACAGGTGCAATAATTCACTGGCAATTGTTGCTGCGGCAATAGCGGTAAGCTCACTTTGGTCGTACGACGGTGAAACCTCTACCACATCCATACCCACCATATTTATGCCTTTTAGTGCGCGCAGTATTTTAAGCACTTTATCAGATGTTAAACCACCGCATACAGGTGTGCCTGTACCTGGTGCAAATGCTGGGTCTAAACAATCTATATCAAACGTTAAGTAAACGGGTAAGTCGCCTACTCGCTCACGTATTTGCGCTGCTATTTCATTGGCGTGCAAATCGTTAGCTTGCATTGCATCAATCACTGCAAACTCATGTTTGCTTTGATCAAAGTCGGTACGAATACCAATTTGGATACTGTGCTCTACATCAATCAGCCCTTCCATGGGTGCATGATAAAACATAGTGCCGTGATCAAAGCGCGAGCCATTGCTGTATGTATCAGTGTGCGCATCAAAATGAACCAGTGCCATTTTGCCATGAATCTTTGCATGCGCGCGCAATAGCGGAAGCGTTACAAAGTGATCGCCACCAAGGCCTAACAGCGTTGCCCCTTGGCGAAGTATTTGCTCTGCAGCCATTTCTAGCTGTGCCGTAAAATACTCAGGATCGCCTACCGGATAAGTAAAGTCCCCCGCATCAGCAACCGTTAAACGCTCAAACAAAGGAAATGTCCACGGGTATTTAGTGTCTTCCCAGGCTAAATGTACCGACGCTCTGCGAATAGCATCGGGCCCTAAGCGTGCACCGGGGCGGCCCGATGTTGCTAAATCAAAGGGTAAGCCTAGTACAACGACATCTGCATCAATGGCATTAATGTTTTGCACCATAGGACGACGTAAAAACGTCATCCCGTTTGAATACAATGAGTGGTCAACATGACCAAACAAGCTAGACATTGCTTATAACTCTTCTAAATAAGTGTAGCCATTCAGGCCGCTTTGCAACTCGTCTAAAACGCTTTGCTGTTCATTTTTATCTATTTTTGCAGACACTAACTGCGCGTACGAATGTTGAAAGCTCTCAACATCTAAATGTACATAGCGCATCATATCGGCTACCGTATCACCTTGGTTTATCTCACTAATACTGGCAACGCCTTGCTCATCCATATTGATAATAGCGCTGTGCGTATCGCCAAATAAATTGTGCATATCACCTAAAATTTCTTGGTACGCACCCACTAAGAAAAAGCCCATTAAGTAAGGCTTATCTGCACTGTACTCAGGCACGGGTAATGTGCTTTCAATGCCTTGGCCATCAACATAGTGCTCAAGCGCGCCGTCTGAATCACAGGTAATATCAAGTAATACAGCACGTTTTTTTGGTGCTTCGGTTAAACCACTTAATGGCAATACCGGAAACACTTGATCAATCCCCCACGCATCAGGCAATGATTGAAAAAGCGAAAAGTTTACAAAAAACTTATCGGCGAAACGCGCGTTCAACTCGTCAATAATCGGGCGATGAAAACGGTTTTTGTTATCCATGTGTTTGTTAAGCTCATAACAAATACGTAAGTTAACTTGCTCTGCCCACGCACGCTGCGTTAAATCTAAAAGCCCAAGTGCAAACTGGTTATGCGCCTCTGCTAAATCCCCTTGGCTGTCGTGGTAAATTTCAATCAGTGCGCGGTCATCCGTTAAATCGGTTAACTGCACAAACGATGCCCACATATTATTTAATAAAAGCGGTGCATCGCCAGCAGGCGCTACTAACTCTTCTGGTGTGTAACTTTCAGTACCAATAACATTAGAAATAAGCACGGCATGGTGCGCCGTTAGTGCACGCCCCGACTCAGAAATAATCGTCGGCATGGGCTGCGCGTATTGCTTACATGTATCACCTATGGTGTACACAATATTATTTGCATACTCAGCTAAACTGTAGTTCATTGAATTATGTGATTGGCTGCGGGTACCATCGTAATCAATAGCTAAACCGCCCCCTACATCTAAGCACTCAATGTTTGCACCTAATTTGCGTAGCTCACAGTAAAAACGCGCGGCCTCACTTACACCTAAACGCACATCACGAATGTTTGCCATTTGCGAGCCTAAGTGAAAATGCACAAGTTGCATTAAATCAAGTTGGCCTGCCTCTTTTAAACGATTCACTACATGCAAAACTTGCGACGCTGATAAACCAAATTTTGATTTTTCGCCGCCACTTGCTTGCCACTTACCTTTGCCTTGCGATGCTAAACGAACGCGAATACCAATACGTGGTTTAACATTTAGCGCTTTTGCTTGGCTAAGTACCATGTCGAGCTCAGAAAGTTTTTCAAGCACTATGTATACTTTGTGGCCTAGCCTTTCGCCAATCAGTGCTAAACGCACATACTCTTTGTCTTTGTAGCCATTACATACAATTACTGCACTGGTTTTTTCTGCCATTGCCAAAACAGTTAATAGCTCCGGTTTGCTGCCCGCCTCAAGGCCTAATTGTTTTTTTTCTAATTCGGCTTGGCTTGCTACTATTTCTTCAACCACTTCGCGTTGTTGGTTTACTTTAATTGGGTAAACTAATAAGTAATCTTTTGGGTAACCATAGTTTTCAATCGCGGTATTAAACGCGTCACATAAACTGTGCACACGATGATGTAAAATTTGTGGAAAGCGCACTAAAGCCGGTAAGCTTAAGCCTTTTTCTTGAAGTTGTTTTGCAATATCTGTAAGTGCAATAGTTTGCTCTGGGGCGTGAGCCTTTGGCGCAACATACACATCACCTTGATCATTAATACCAAAAAAACCTTGGCTCCAATGACGAACATTGTAACTCGTGCGAGCTTGTTCTAGTGATGTTGTCTCTTTCATTTATCTTTCTCTTGTATTTAATGAATGCCGGTTCGGCTAGTTGCGCGCATTAAAAGAAAAATAGACTTTTAAGTCCAACAAGTATTTTTACTCGTAACGAGTGATTTTTAGTGTTGAGAGAAAAAACCCCTACACCTTAGCTTTTACAGCTAACCGCCTTTAGTAAAGCAAGCTGGTTATGCGGCTAAAAAAATAAGTACAGCTGTTCTTTTTTAAGATAAAATAGAACAACTGTACTTATTTGGTATAAACATGAAACAAATTTATTTTAATCAAAACAAGCCACCTAAATTTTCTAAAATAACAAAGGCTGCCACTTTTGGTTTGACCAAAACATTTCCTAAACTCAGTGCCCGCCTTGCCATGAAGGTATTTTGTAATCCGCATAGCCGACGCCAATACGAATTTAGAACATGTATACAGCCAATTAATATTAAACTTACTACCGAGCTTGGCGCTGTAAACCTGTACTATTTTAGCCTAGCGGAAAACACTAAAACGGTATTTTTATCTCATGGCTGGGCCGATAGCACTAATCGGTTTACTGCTTTAATAGATGAATTGCTTGAAAAAGGCTTTAATGTTTACTCAATTGATCACATAGGCCATGGCTATTCGCACGGCAATACCTCGCACTTATACGGGTATATGCAGGGGCTAACAGCGGCTTTTGAGTACTTTAATGGGCAAAATATTACAATTAATAGAGTCGTTACACACTCTATGGGCGGTGTTGCTTTGTTAAACTTAGCGCCTCATTATTTAGAGAATAAAAAAATTGTGATGATCTCTGCCCCTGCACAAATATTTGAAGCCATGTTTGCTAAGGTCAGGCAAGTGGGTATTTCTGAGCTCATGCTAGAAAATATGCTTAATAGGGTGTCAGACAAATATGGTATTAGCTGGCAAAACCTTCACCCTGATCATTCTAAAAATAAAATTAACGAAAACATGTTGTTTATTCATGATAAAAATGACTCAGTGGCAAGCTTTGAGGCAATAAAATTATTAACTGAGAACACACCCGCAACACTTGTGGCCACACAAGAGCTGGGGCACGTGCGCATTTTAAAAAGCCAATACGTGTACGACCAAATAACACGCTTTATGGATTAACGATGAAAAAAAGTGAGAGCACAAAACGCAATATTTTGCACAAAGGAATGGCCTATGCGGCTGCACATGGTTTATATAGCTTGTCGATAGGAAAAATAGCGGCAGTGACTAACATGTCGCGTACTGGGGTGATCTCACACTTTGCCAATAAAGAAGATATGCAAGTGGCTATTTTGGCCTACACCGAAGAAGAATTTAGAAAACAGGTTGTTGATATATCTGTTGATGAAGATGCGTTAATTCATTTAAATAATTTTCAGCAACGTTGGCTTGAGTGGCTCAATTTTTTAGATACGGTATCGCCTGGTAAGCAGGCAAGTTGCCCGCTCATTAAAGCGTCGGTAGAGTTTAAAGCAAGCCCGAACTGTTTGGTAAGGCAGTTTATGCAAGACCAACACTTAAAAATGATTAACTACCTCACTAAACTTGCAGTTAACTGCCAAGCACAAGGCTACTTTAGCCAAGACAAAGAGCCGAGCATTTTTGCGTATGAGTTTTATGGCTTATATACCGGGCATGTTGTACAAACAAGCTTAATAGATAATCCAGCTTTAACGCTTACTTATAAAAAAGTAGTTGGCAATTTAATTGCACGATATATGCGTTAACAGTGGCCTGTAAGGCGTTTTTTACCTTTAATATGGCTTAATTTTTATGCGCTTTTAGGTGCAAAAATAATAATAGCCATGCCCAGTAAGGCAACCGCCCCGCCCACTACATCCCACATTGTAAGCTTTACGCCATCAACTGCCCATAACCACAGTAAAGCCACGCATATGTACACACCGCCATACGCGGCATACACCCGTCCAGCGGCTGCTGGGTGTAACGTTAGCAACCACGCGAATAGCGCTAAACTGATTGCTGCAGGTATTAATAGGAATATGGATTTATCTTCTTTAAGCCAAAGATAAGGTAAGTAACAGCCAATAATTTCTGCCAGTGCGGTAATAATAAATAGCGCGATAGTTTTTACTTCAAACATAAAACCTCACGTGATTTAAATAACGAGAGCATAATAAAGCTAAGTAACTGCAAACTAGTTACTTAGCTAAAATAGTGCGAATTCTGGGTAAAAAATTTTTACCCATATTTAAGTAAAACAGGTTACTCAGCTAGGGCCGCGTCGGCCAGCTTCATTGTACTTTCGAACGATTTAGTACCGGCTATAAATAAACCATTGTGGCAAAATACAGCGTCGTCTAAGCCTGTTTCAGCTTGAAACTCTTCATCAGATAAACCAGCCCACGCTTTAGGCAGTGACTTTCTATCTTCAAACGAGCCTGGCTCTACTGGTACAGTTTGAATAATCCATTGGCCGTTTTGCGAAGGGTAAACCATAAATAAAGCGTCGCTTGATAAATGGTGTACTGTTTTTTTCCATGGTGTGTATTTTTCTAAAATAATCACGCGGGGATCTTTTGCCTCTTCTATTGCTTTTGCAACAATATCTTTGGCGTTAATGCTTCCTTTTGCTGAGGCAATAAAACGGGTTAATAAACGCGCTGCAAACTCAACGGCTTCATCAAAGCATTCATCAAAGTTGCCTTCCTCTTCCCATGTTGGATTAAACATAGAAAGCGTTTGGCTAAGCGTTATGCCCTCAACCACACCCTTAACGTAACCACAATCTATGGCATCAATTGTAGAGACTAAACCAGCGTCAACTCTATCAGCCACCGCTTGGTTATTATCACACAGTGCTAAACCATACTTTTTCCAAATTAAGCCAAATGACGAGTATGGCGTGCCATTTTCGCGCTCGCCTGCGCCGCCGCGTTGGTGGTGATCAAAGCGTCCTGTGTCAGGGTTGTATTCGCCACCTACATCAACAACAATATCGGCACTTTCTATTACTGCTTTATCGCGGGTTCGTACCAAGTTAAAGGCAGGCAATACATGCTTAAGTACCGCAATACTAAACACGTCATCGGCATGGAAATTACCACTGTGGGTTACTACTGTTAAATCGCTCATTGGTTTTGGGCTACTTTTAAAAAAGATAAAATTCTCACTTATGAAGTGCTAAATAAAGGTTTATACCCGTTTGCTTAATCAAGTAATTTATTTTGAAGCAAAAAAGCTTGTTTATAGCCAGGTTTTGCCTCTTAAAATCATTAAGTATTACTGTGCACAGGTATTAAATATACGTGGCGAATTTTATACGAAGATAGCAGTGAAAAACAGTGAAGTATTTTTTGCGCCTACAGAGTCAGCTATAGGCACACAGTAGTAAATAGCTTATTTATTCTGGCTCAGGGCTCAGGGCAAGCTCCATAAATACACTTTGTGGGTTATCTTGATACGAGCCAAAGCTTGCACAGCGCGCAAAACCTAAATCTTCATATAAACTAATTGATTCGGTTTGCTTTGGGCCTGTTTCTAATCGGATAAGTGGAATTTTTGTTTCGCCGGCGTAATGCAGGAGGTTTTGCATTATGCGTCTTGAAAAACCTCTACCACGGTAACTTGGTTTTACGTATAAACGCCTTATTTCGCCATATAGCGCGCCGTCATTTTGCTTAACAATAGCGCCACAGGCAATAATGCCATCTTCGTTTTTTAAACCAATTGCGTAAACGTTGTCTTTGCTTAATTCTTCTAATTTGAGAGATTGGGCTGTAGCCACGGGGTATAAGGAGTTTATCAGTCTATCTATATCTGCAAACACATTAACTACATCAGGATCCTTAGGGGTTAATTCGACTAACTGCATCTCTTGTCGTCCATTTTATTATTTTGAATCGTTATAGTGGCTTCATAATATATACTTAATACGCGTGTTCCTAGTGTTGTTTAAACAAAATGTTTTAATAAGGTAAAAATAGCTTTATTAAAACGTTAGCTTAATTTACAAAAACGACGCACAGCCTGCTAAGCACTTAGGCTTTGCTTTTTTAATTGATGGGCATGCCACTTAATATAGTTACTGGCATTCATAGGTTTTGCGACTAAATAGCCTTGTATACAATCTGCATTGAGAAAGTTTAGTAACTCAAATTGCGCCTCTTGCTCTACACCTTCAGCAACAACAGTAATGTCTAAACTTTTGCCCAGGCTTATAATCGTATTAACAATATTAAAGCCTTTGCCTTTATCTAAAATCTTATCGATAAAACTTTTATCAATTTTTATTTCCTGTACGGGGAAAGCATTTAAATGGGCTAAACAGGAATACCCTGTACCAAAGTCGTCTATAGAAAACACAAAACCTTGTTCTTGTAGCTCCGTCATTTGCTTTATTGTGCTGTCAATATCGCCCGATAGCATGGTTTCGGTGATCTCAAGTTTAATATGCTGCGGTTTTATGTTGAACTCTTTAATTGTAGAGCAGAGCTCACGGGTAAGCTGCGCAGAATTAAACTGTATATGACTAATATTTATAGATACGCTAAAGTGCTCATCTATCATGTTTTTTTCATTAAGTTGATTAATAAGGCTGCATATATTGCGAAGCACTATGTTTTGCAGTTTTTGAATCAGCCCATATTGCTCTGCAATAGGAATAAACTGATTAGGCGCAATAACCCCTTTATTAGGGTGTATCCACCTTATCAGAGCTTCTGCACCTACTATCTTCCCTTGCATACTAATTTGCGGCTGAAAATACGCACAAAACTCGTTATTTGCGATTGCTCTTACAATATCCGTTTCTAATTCGGCTTGGTTTTCGAGTAAAGTTTGCAGTTTAGGGTCATAAAAGCTGCAGCTATTGCCACCTTTTGCCTTAGAGCGGTACATAGCTGTATCTGCAAATTTTAATATGTTATCGGTGGCTGTGTGCTCTTCGTTAATTAAGCAAATACCTATACTGCAGCTAACTTGAAATGCCAGCTCCCCTATTGCAAACTTATCATTAAACACGCCTTGTACTTTTTTAGCGACTATTTCGGATTCAATACAGGCTTGGTGGTTATGCTCGCCAATGTATTCGAGTAAAATAATAAATTCATCACCGCCCACTCTAGCTAAAGTATCAGATGATCGTATTACGCCACCTAAGCGTTTTGCTAATTCTATTAATACTTGATCTCCGGCGCCGTGGCCTAATGAATCATTTATTCTTTTAAAGTTATCAACATCTAAAAACAGCAATGCGCCCGTTTTTTTGGTGCGTTTAATACGCTCCACACACTTTGCTAGGCTGTCGCTGAGCATTCGTCTATTAGGGAGCCCTGTTAGTGGATCAAAAAACGCAAGCCGTTGAACTTCTTGCTCGGCTTTTTTGCGAAGGGTTACATCTCTTGCCATCCACACTACGTGCTTAAGTTCTGGTTTTTCTGGCTGGTAGTTAGTAAGTGCAGCCGCTCTTCCTTCAAAGGTTATGTGGCCTTTGGGCACGGCTAAATCGTACTCAAATATTTGCATTTCATTGGTGAGAATGGTTTTTTTAATAATCCCCATGATCATGTCGGCATCTTTTTCTGGGAACAAGTCTTGCACATTTTGACCAATTAAATCGGTGGGCGATTCAAGTAATAAGTCACTCGAGGTACCGTAAATATCAGTATAGACGCCCTCTTCGTTCAAAATCAAAATAAGATCGGGCATCACTTGCGTAAATGCTTTAAATTTTTCATTACTTTTTTGCAGGTCTGCCACTAGCTGCCTAGCTTTGAGCGACTCTGCGTTTTTTTCTAGTGCTATGCTAGAAAAGTGTACAAAATAATCAATGAGTTCTAAATCTTGCTGTGTAGGTGCTTTAGGGGTGCCGTGGTAAATAGCAAAAGTGCCTAATATTTCATTGGTGGTTGAAATAATCGGGGTTGACCAACAAGAATATAAACCGTACCTGTGCGCTAAATCTTTGTAATCTTCCCACAAGGGCGATAGGTCAATATTTTGCGCAATAACTCGCTCATTTTTATAGGCTGCGGTGCCACAAGACCCTACATTAGGGCCTATAAACACACCATTAATGGCCTTTAAATATTCATCGTCAATATTTGGGGCAGCACGATGAAATAACTGATTACCTGTTAAAGACAGTATTGAGCATCTTGCAGAGCTGTCTTCAATAACTTGCTCTATAGCTAAACAAATATCTTGTAAAATATCGTCTAAGGCAATGCCTAACGCGATTTTAGATAATATATCCTGCTGGTGAGATAACAATTGTTTTAGTTTTGCAGTATTCATACTTCACCATGCATCTAGGTACTTTTATGTTGCTACGCACTTTAAAAAAGTGCAGTGCATCAACAAATTCCTGCTCTTAGTTCATATATTTAAAATGAGTATAGTTAATAAACTTACAGCGCGAGTTTTATTATTACGATTATGGAAATTGTTTTTTAATAAAATAGGTAAAAAACAACTTTAGTATGCGTTAAGCCTACATTATTTTGCAACAAAAAATAAACATCCATAACAAAAACAATCCAGCCAACACACTCTAAAACTTTTTAAAAATTTTGCAGGTTTAACACTTTGTTACTTAAAAAGGCTGTTCAAAATTATCAGTCTAATTATACTGCATGCAGATATGAGTATTTTTTGAGGTTACTGTGCAGATCATACAAGGTATGGAATATTTTTTTTCAGGCTTTAAATTAATTAGCCAAAAAGGCCTTAAGCGCTTTGTGCTTATTCCACTTTTACTTAATATTTTATTGTTTGGTAGTTCATTATTCTTTTTATTTGGTTGGTTAAGCGACAGCTTTAATTATATAAACAACATGTTACCTGAGTGGCTAAGCTGGCTTGAATGGTTAATGTGGCCCATTGCCGTGCTTGTAGTGCTATTTAGCTACAGCATGCTATTTACGGTAATAACTAACTTTATTGCGGCCCCTTTTAACGGACTACTCAGCGAAAAAGTAGAGCTTTATTTAACGGGTCAAAAAATAAATGACGACGGTTTTGCTGATTTAGTAAAAGACATCCCACGCATGGTAGGCAGAGAGTGGACAAAGCTTTGCTATTACTTACCCCGCGCTATTGGCTTTTTTATTTTGCTGTGGATTTTACCCGTTATTGGACAAGTGTTATGGGTTTTATTTACATGTTGGATGTATGCTGTGCAATACAAAGATTTTGCCTTCGATAACCATAAAGTAGGCTTTAAACAAATGAAAGACGATTTAAAGTCTAAACAAGGTTTATCTTATGGTTTTGGCTTTGCTGTTATGCTGCTCACTGCAATCCCATTTATTAACCTAATTGTTATGCCCGTTGCTGTGTGTGGCGCTACTCGTTTGTGGGTAGATAATTACCGCTCTAAATACCGAGCGGGCTAAATAACACTGCGGCAAATAATAAAAGCACCTTTTGGTGCTTTTATTTTATCTATCTCAACTTAAGTGCAGTGTAGTTTAGTCTTGCGCGCCTTGGCAGTGCTGCATTTTTTTCATCTTGTAAAGTAAACGCTGTGATCACTATCGAGAATAACTGCTTTTTAAAAGTAATATTAATGACTTCGCCTATTTTAGTTTTATAAGTGTGTTGCTGATTAAACAGTTTAAGTTCATCGTTTGCTAATTGCTCAACATACAAATAGGGGGTGTGCAAAGGCAGTTTTAACCTTATAACATTTAAACTGCTTTGCTCCTGTACTGCAACCCACTCCCCATCTTTATAAAGCGTATTAAAACGCGTTATGCCCTCGGGCTGAAGTACAGAGTCGTTTTGTATTAAACACGTGCTACACCCGTTTACTCGCCTTTGCTGCCAATTTACTGGCTTGTTATTATAATAAAGCGCATCAGTTAGTAACCATTCACTACTACTGGCTTTATTAATAGCGCCTTGGCTACAGGCAGCAACTAAACAAATAATAGCTCCTTGTAAAAGTGCAGCTTTTATAAATCGGTAGCTCATTTAGCGCTCTTTAATAGCTTTAATTTGGTTAATTATAGCCTCGCTTGGCGCTGCTTCTTTTATATAGCTAGGCAATGAAGTAGAAACAGCTTGAACACGCTGCTGTTGATACAGCTTATGGCTCATCGTATTTGCCACACCAAATCGGTTACCTGCACTTTGTGAGTAAAACTGTAAGTTAATCATGCTCCACTCATCGGTATCCGTTAATACAGTAATTTGCGAGTCTTGGTTTGCATCAAAGTTAGTTAATGTATCGCCTAAAATTGCATTACAATTATAATCGACCGCCTCAGAGCCAGGCCTGTTCAATCCTGCGCTTTCATCAATAGCACTTTCATTTATATTTGCAGCGCTGCCGTTTGAATAATCAATGATAAAATCATCCGTTGATCCTGTTTGATTATTAGTATTTGGCACAAGGTCGCAGTTAATGTTGTTGGTATAAAACCGGTCGTAATAACGGTCACCTTCGTTATTACCTATGCTTGCAAGCCCCGTTAATTGATATAGATAATTCATAGAGCTTAAATGATTTGGCTTAAAGTTCACTTCTTCGTCGCCGCCATGATAAAGCCCTAAATTATGTCCCAACTCATGAAAAATAGTAGACGCTTGGTAATTATTCGTCACATTTTGTGATGTTTGATCATCAACCGATAACCCCCATCCGCCCATAGTCAGCATTAGGTCATTACCATTTATTTCAGCAATGCCCGAGCCACTAATGCTGCCATCTTCGTTACCACTGTTTGCCATTAATAAATAATGAAAAATTGGGCGGCGCGTTGTATCGGCATATTCCATTTTATAGGCAAATAAATTAGCGGTACCTTGGTCATATTCAAAGGGCGTGTAGCTGTTAAACGGTACGGTTGTACCGCCTCCTAAATCAAAGTTAGCGGTGGAAATACCTGTGCTTTGGTCAAACAAATCGCCTACATCAAAATGCACTGTGTAACCGTTACTTGCAAATACGCTCACTACTTTTTCTAATGCTGTACGCTGTGGCGTAATACCTATATCGGTACTGTCCATATAATCAATTTCTATAAATATATCTTTTTGATTTTCCCGTGCGCCCCATTCATATAAAGGCAGCCCGCCAAATGTTGTGCCTTCTTGCTCACTGCAATCAGGGATCCCATCTAAATCTGTATCGGTATCACAGCTAATATCATTTTGCTCTGCCGGCGTATTAAACACTGAGTAAACCCAATCACTTGCTTGATTAGTATCTGTTGCATTAAGCGCACGTTTTAAGCTTGACCCTTGTTCGGCCTGCATTTGAGGTGCGTTATCGCCTTGCCATTGCGTGGCACTAACCGGTTGCTGGGTAGAATTACCAAATTTAACAAAGTCGATTGTTTGTGTGGCGGCGCTATTTAATAACTCTGCAAAGCCATTTATATACCAATAAGGACGTAGGGCATCGCTTTGGTTACCCACCAGCACAATTTTAGGGTTATTAAGTGCCGCACTTGCTAAAAACTCATCACCAAAACGACTTTGCAGTAAAATATAACTGCCGTTTTCTAATACTTTGTTGGGTAATGTAAATACTTGCTCTGCGCTCACTGAGCTATCAAGCATATTAATTGCGCGCGTTTTTAATGAATAGTTTTGTAAATTAACAGCCTCTCCAGTGCCGTTATAAATCTCTACCCAGGGCGTATCATTAGTAAATTGCACCGATATGAGTTCGGTTATTTTTAAATCTTGGGTTGAGGTGGTAAATTCACTCACTTGGCCTGCTGTCGCAGCAGTACCAGAAAAATTAACTAATTGATCATTTACACGCACTTTGTAAAGCGTGTTTTCTGAAAAATCAGCGCTTAAGTTAACGTTTTTAAAATAGTCACTCGTCTCATCAGGCGCTCCAGATACGCTCTCTACATTAAGTGCAACACAGCTTGAAAAATCATCACTTGATACCTGAACACTGCCTTCACAGCTCCCCGCGCTACTATTTACGGTTAACGAACTGCTCAGCATCACATCTGAAAACGTAATACTGATGGGGGTGTCAACCAATACCGGTTCATCTGCCCCATTAGGCGTTATTTCTGTCACCGTTGCAGCGCTGGTATCAATAATTATCGTATTAAGCAAAAAGTTGGTGCTGTCTTCACCATCACTAGCAGTCAGTGTGTAGCTTTTTGCAGAAATACTATTTACAGGCGGTGTATAGCTAAAGCGCAGCGCTTGGGCATCAATAACACTCACCTGCGCCCCTTCTAGGTCATTTGGAAAAGTAATTTGTACCGTATCGCCATCGGCATCATTTACCGTCAAATTAAATTCAGCACTTAAGTTATATTGCACCTCAACGGTTACATCATCTGCCACAGGCGGATTGTTAGGCGGCACCACAATCACCGTTTTTTGGGCGCTATTAGTTGCATCGTCGTTATCTCTAACGGTGGCTAAAAAGGTAATATTGGTATTTTGAGCAACCGTTGGAGCATTAAACGTAATGCTGGAGTCGGTTTGCGTAAATTCGACCACGGGGCCGTTTGTTTGCTGCCAGCTTAGCTCGCTAATGGTGCCATCGCTGTCCTGCGCTGTAGCTGTTATTGTCACTGACTCATTTTGCATTGCCTCGTCAGGCCCAGCTAAGGTAACACTAGGTGCGCTATTTAATTGCGTAATAAGTACCGTGGCACTGCTTTGTACAGTGCCCCCGGCATTGTCGGTTACAGTAACACTAAAACCAAGCGTTTCACTTTCACTTACATTTGGGGCGGTAAAGCTTAATTCACCTTCAGTTTGGCTAAATTCGATGGAGGAGCCAGCAGATTGTACCCACACTATGGTGCTAATTGTGCCATCTATGTCTTGTGCATTAGCAATTAAACTAACTTGGGTATTAGCCAGTGCACTACTTGGGCCTGTAATATTAACTGTGGGAGGCGTATTTTGAACCGTGATAGTCCCAGAGAACACTTGCTCTGTAGTGGCGCCGTCATTATCGGTTACTAGCACCGAAAAGCTAAAATCAGTGTCGCTTTCTACACTGGGGGCCGTTACTGTGAGTATATTGCCATTAGCTGTAAAGGTAAATTCAGGCCCCGACAGCTGCTGCCATTGATAACTAGAGACTTGCCCGTCGCTATCGCTTGCCTGAGCCGTAATAGTAAAGATTTGGTTAGCAACAATAACGCTGCTGCTTACATCAACACTTACAGTAGGGGCGGTATTGCCAGTTGAGCCACTATCGGTGGCGTCACTATCGCTGCCACCGCCGCCGCAACCGGCTATTAAAAGTGATAAAAAAAGTAATCCTAGCCATTTATAAACATTATTTAATACCACTTTTATGCCTCTATGATTTAGCTATACAAATTTTGGGGCACCTTAACAACGTTTAAATGAACGGTAATTTCCTCACGATCATGATACAAATGCTTAGCTTGCAACTCATAGGTTATACCGTACTTAGTAAGCTCTTCTTTGATCATCGTTAGGCATTCATAAACACTATCAAAGCGTTTTTTCATAGGCAGCTTTAAATTAAATATAAGCTCTTTGGCGTATGCGTTTACTGCCCAGTCAATCATTAGATTAGTCACTTTGGTTGGTTTTTCCACCATATCGCACACTAACCAGTTAATATTTCTTTTTTCTGGGCGGTATTTAAAACCATCGGCTCTAAAGTGTTTAACTTGGCCTGTTTCCATCAAACTATCATTCATTGGGCCATTATCTATTGCGCTAACAAACATGCCTCTGCGTACTAATTGATAGGTCCAACCGCCTGGGCATGCGCCTAAATCAACCCCTCGCATGCCTGGTTGTACTCGCGCTTCTCGCTCTTTTTCAGGGATAAAAACATTAAAGGCTTCGTCAAGTTTTAACGTTGAGCGGCTCGGTCCGTCACTTGGCATACGTAAACGTAAAATGCCCATAAAAAACGGCGAATTATTATAACTATACGAATACCCTACATACGCGGCATTGTTTGCTAAAAATAGTACATGCATTACCGGGCGGTTTGCCTTTGGCTCACGTAATACCGTGTTTTGCTTTTCGAGTGCTTTTTTTAACGGCGTTGATATTTTTTTACAAAAGGTCAGTAGCTCTTTGCCTTCGTTAGTATCGGGGGTTTCTACGCGCAATTCACTACACAAAGGAAAATCCTTTGCGGCTTCTTTTAATGCAGTGACCCTATCTTCTACCGGCATATTTTCGATTAACGTGCCAGCAAACCACTGGCGCGCAAATACCATATTTTTAAAGTCGACCTTTTTGATTATTTCGTCGCTGTGTTGCGCTTCAAAACATTCATAAATCACGTAGCCGGTATTTGGTTTGGCTTTTACATAGCCGGCAAAACCTTGCTCGGCAGCATGAAACGTTATTTCAGCAGCCGCATCGTTTTCAAAACTACTACGACAATAAATCACAACACTAGACATATTAACCCTTAAACTCTTTAAAACTTAAATCGTGCAACTTGCACTAAAATAACAACCCAACCAATTATAAAACATAACCCACCTAATGGGGTTATTGGGCCTAACCACTTCATGCCGCTTAGGGCTAGTAAATATAAACTGCCACTAAAAAGCAGTGTACCGGCAATAAAAAAGCCTCCCGCCATGGTTAAATTAATACCCCACTTAATAAGAATCGCCACGGCTATAAGCGCTAAACCATGCACCATTTGATACTCAGCTGCGGTTTTAAATACCCCGAGTGAATACTCAGTTAAACGGCTTTTTAAGCCATGTGCGGCAAATGCCCCTAACATAACCGACAGCATGCAAAAAAAGCTGCCCGTGAGTAAAAATAATTTAATCATAATTGCTCCACTCTATTGGCTATAAATTTACTTGCTTCAAGCGCTGCAGTTTCACGGTTTTGCAGCTCGCTCACACCACTTTTTTTGCGTGGTTTGAGTGAATGGTCGCCATCGCTAAGCCAAACATAGCTTGGCTGCTTTGGCATAGAAAGCGTTTTAAGCTCTTCACGGGTGCCAAAGGTATCTCGCTCGCCTTGTAAGACTAAAAACGGGCAAGGTATGTCTGCAAAATGATCGGTGCGTAGCTTATCTAGCTTACCGGGCGGATGAAACGGATAGCCAAACGCTAATACACCTACAATCGGTTGTGTAGAGCTACAGGCAAGCATAGACGCCATACGCCCGCCCATCGACTTGCCGCCAATAAATAACGGTAAATTAGGCTGCGCATTTGTTAGTACTTGCTCGTAATAAGCTAACAGTTTAGGGGCTCGCTCTGGGGGTCTACGTTTTTGTGTTTGTTTAGCAATTTGCATGTATTCAAAATCAAATAAACCTACATCAATACCCTGCGCACTGATGAGTTTAGCCATATGCTGCATAAAATCAGAATCTGATCCAGCTCCGGCACCATGCGCAAATATAAACTGTGCAATAGCAGGCTGCGTTGCGCTTTTAAACCATTCAATCATTATTAATACTCTTGTTCTTGTTCAACTAAGCTCAGCATCCAATCTTTAAACGAGACTATTTTACCCAGCTCTGTTTGCGACTCTCTAATCACTAAGTAATACGCGTTTTTACTCTCTAAGCTGTGGCTAAATGGGATCACTAAACGGCCCGCGTCAATATCGGGTTTGGCAAGCACACTATTGCCTATTGCTACACCTTGACCGTGCACCGCGGCTTGGAGCACCATCGATGAGTGGCTAAATATAGGACCTTGATTCACTTGTACATTACGTACACCTGCCGTTTTCATCCAGGTTTTCCAGTTACGACGCGTGGTATCGTGTAACAAGGTGTGCTGGGCTAAGTCACTCGGTTGATTAAGCGGTTTATGCCCGCTTAATAACAGTGGGCTACATAAAGGCACTAAATACTCGGTGTGCAATTTGTAAGTTTGAACTCCACTCCAGTGGCCTCGGCCGTAGTAAATAGCAATATCTACATCATCGGTTAACGAGTTTTCGTCTTGGTCTTGCGCTTTTATACGCACATCGATTTCGGGGTGGAGTTCGTTAAATAAACTTAATCGAGGTACCAACCACTGAATTGCAAAACTCGGGGTTAAACTTACGGTAAGCGAGCCTTTTGCACCACGAGCAAGTAGCTTTTCGGTGGCATCTATTAGCTGGGTAAAAATTTCTTTGATATCTAAAAAATAGCCTTGGCCTTCTTCGGTTAATAATAACGAGCGATTTTTACGTAAAAACAATTTTAAGCCTAAATGCTCTTCAAGGGTTTTAATTTGATGGCTCACTGCCGCTTGCGTTACATACAGCTCTTCTGCTGCTTTAGTAAAGCTTAAATGGCGTGCCGCGGCTTCAAAAGCTTTAAGTGCGTTTAATGGGGGGACTCGTCTTGACATAGTAACCAAGCTTAGAATTAGTTTTTCTTATGCGTAAGATTATATACAGCATCGTTGTGTGTGTATATTAATGGAATAAAAAAAGCGACCTAAGTCGCTTTTTAAACATTACCTAAATAGGTGTTAAATTATAAATCGCTTGCGCTTGTATCAAGTGGTGCAAAGCTTTTAATTAAATCATCTACCGCTTTCATTTGCGATAAGTACCCTTCAAGCTTGCTAAGTGCCAATGCACATGGGCCATCACACTTTGCTTCATTAGGGTTAGGGTGCGCTTCAATAAATAGGCCCGCAATGCCCAGTGCCATGCCGCTGCGAGCAAGCTCGGCAGCTTGTGCACGGCGTCCATCAGCAGAGTCAGCTCGCCCGCCTGGGCGCTGTAGTGCATGGGTGGCATCAAAAATAACCGGTGCCATGGCTTTCATGTCATCCATACCTAGCATATCAACAACTAAGTTGTTGTAGCCAAAGCTTGAGCCGCGCTCACACAGTGCAACATTATCATTACCTGCTTCATTAAATTTAGTAATGATATGACGCATTTCGTGCGGTGCTAAAAACTGTGGTTTTTTCACATTAATAATGGCACCCGTTTTAGCCATAGCTACCACTAAATCTGTTTGGCGTGCTAAAAATGCAGGTAACTGAATTACATCAACCACTTCAGCAACAGGCGCTGCTTGGTGTGGTTCGTGCACATCGGTTATAAGCGGAATGTTAAAAGTATTTTTAATCTCTTCAAATATTTTTAAGCCTTCTTCCATACCTGGGCCGCGGTAAGAATTTATTGATGAGCGATTCGCTTTATCAAACGAGGCTTTAAATACATAAGGAATATTTAATTTAGAGGTTACTTCTACATAGTGCTCTGCAATGCGCATTGCTAAATCGCGCGACTCTAAAACATTCATACCACCGAATAATACAAATGGTTTGTCGTTTGCCAGCTCAATATTATTAATATTAATTACTTGGTTGTTCATTTAAATTCCTTAAGGTGCAACTGCTTGCATCATTAATCCACAAATGTAGGCCATATATGTACCTACACCATACCCTAGTACAGCTAATAAAACGCCCACTGGCGCAAGCGAAGGGTGAAACGCAGAAGCCACCACAGGCGCCGACGCAGCGCCGCCAACGTTAGCTTGCGAGCCCACCGCCATATAAAATAACGGGGCTTTTATTACTTTGGCTACAATCAGCATTAAACTTGCGTGTGTTAGCATCCAAATAGCCCCAATTAAAAATAACCCAGGGTTACTAAATATAGCGGTTACGTTCATATGTAAGCCAATTGATGCCACTAAAATATATAAAAAGCTTGAAGCAACTTTTGATGCGCCAAACGCTTCTATTTGCCTTACTTTAGTAAATGATAAACTAATACCAATAGTGGTTGAAATAACAATTAGCCAAAAGAATTTACTGTTTAAGCTGTACTCTTTAGCCCACGCATAATTGTTTGCAAAAAACGGCCCTAAAAAGTCAGCACAAAAATGAGCTAGCCCAGTTATACCAAATGCTATGGCAATAATGGTCATGTAGTCATTGAGTGTCGGCATGCGTGCATGCTCTGCATGGTATTGCTCAACACGGTTTTTTAAATCTTCTATGGCGGTTGTATCAGCCCCTGTTGCGGCATCAATTTTTTTATGGTTTGCGGCCATTAGTAATAAAACAGCCATCCAAATATTCGCCACAATCACATCAACGGTCACCATAACCGAGAATATATCGCCGCCCACTTCAAACATTTCTTTCATTGAGGCTTGGTTTGCGCCGCCGCCAATCCAGCTGCCGGCAACCGTTGTCATACCACGCCAAACAGCATCAGGGCCGTGGCCGCCTACTAAATCAGGGCTAAATACGCTAACCACTAAAATAGATAAAGGCCCACCAATCACAATGCCCAACGTACCCACTAAAAACATAATTAACGCTTTGGGGCCTAAATTAATAATCGCTTTTAAATCAATGCTAATGGTAAGTAAAATTAAACATGCTGGCAGCAAATAGCGCGAAGCAACATAGTAAATATTTGAACTATGTCCATCTACAATGCCAAACGTATTGAGTAAAGAAGGTAAAAAGTAACACAGCAATAATGCTGGTACATATTTATAAAATGCTTTTAGTTTGGGGTTTTCGCTGCTAGAGGTTTTAAAAATGAACCCTAAAATTACAGCAAGCAAACCCAGTACAACAGCATCATTAGTAATTAATGCAGTGTGAGTATCAGCCATATTTGTTCCTATTCTTAATGGTGTGTTTTATTATTATCTTCAAGTTCTTCTAGTTGATGCTGAATAATCTCGATTGCCGGATCGTCCGGGCACTCATCAATAAAAAACTGTAAATCATCGCGTGCCATTTTAGGACAATCTAACTGATTGAGTAAGTAACCTCTGTCGCGTCTCTCGTACGGATCATCGCCTAATAGCTCCATTAGCAACTCAACACATACCAGCGCGTGGCCAAATTTATTTTCGCTAATAAACGACCATTTTTGCTGCGCTAAAAACAATTTATAAACTTCATCGTTATAAATAAGCTCAAGTGGCTCTTGCTCTTGGCCATTTTCTTCATCCGCATTTTCAGGAATGATGTACCAGCTTTGTTGCCCACTGCTAGGCTCAATAATGTAGCCTTCTTCATCACTTATCGCGACATGCACGCTTATATCACCCTGGTTAATACACACACTGGCATCTAATTGCGCTTGCTCAAGCAAATGGCTCAATAAAATACCTAATGTGGTTATAGAACCGCTGCGCATAGTGAGTGTATAGCTTAAGCTATTTATTTTATGCTCTGGCACCTTTAGCCCAGAGGCGCTAAATAGCCATTTGCTATAAAAAATATCAAGAAGGGCTTCTAATCTATCGTGTGGGTCTTTTTGCTTTGCGCACATAGCAGTGATCTGCTGCTCAAAGTCAGTTAATACAGAAAAAGTTGGCGCTAAATCTATTTGAGGGTCCCATTTCGACTCTGCATTAATACACCGATAAAGTGGCGGTGGAGTAAATTCATCATATGCATCATCTAAATAAGATTCGTCGTGTTCGTCATACCCGAGGGTGGTCATCAATACTACAACATTTATTAAAAAACGAAGGCGTAGTTTACCTAATTTTACGGATAGTTACCAATACAGCGAAGCTCCCACCCATAATTATACCCCAGAGGTGTGCTTTATTGTAAAAGGAGCAGGCCAGCCTGGCTGAAAAATGGTGAAGGCTATAAAGCGTGCAGAGGTGTATTAACTGTTACTCAAGTTCCTTGGGGGTTTAAGTCCCTTACTTATAAGTATCGTGCGTGTTTAAAAAGCATATACACGCACCGACACTTAACTTGCAACAAAGTAGGTATTATAAAAGTAGCGGCGATTTTGCCGTTGCCAAATACCCTATCGCTAAAATCACAATCGTGTTAACTACCACATACATAATTTTTGGCAACGTATTAGTTTGTTTAGCACTAATAATACCTATCGCAATATAAATCACTACAAGCACTATTTTTTCTAATAACCATAGTTGCTCAAAGGGGTTTATTTTTGCCATGAACACTAATGTTATTGCAGAAATAAGTAATAAAGTGTCAATGCTGTGACTGCCAATAAAAACCAGTTTATTTTTGGCAAGCTTGCCACTGCTCATACGCGAAAAAGAGCGGATGTAAAATAAGATAACGCTTAGCATAGCAATTGCCATGTGTGAGTGTTTTACTGCTAAATAATCCATAAGCCTCAGTACTTTTTGTTTTGTTAAATTTAGTTAAGTGCGTTTAATACCAATCCGCTTAATTAAGTGATCTATTTTGAGGATGGAAAAACGTGTTGATAGCTAGGCAAAAAATTTGCTATTTAGTTGTTCTAAATGAGAATTTTTTAACGCTGATAGCAACACGTTTAGCCCCCTCAAAATGATTAAGTATTATTGCTGCTTGGTATAATACCAAGCCCTACGCACTGCTTTGGCTATTATGCCTCACAAACTAAAAAGCACATAGTCGCAAGGCTATGTGCTTTTTAAATTTATAGTAACGATTAACGTTGTTGTCGTTGCACGTTCTCAAATGCTAGTTGTACATTTTGCGAAAAAATCTCAATTAAATTACGTTGCGTATCGGTTATATTTTTAGGGATCCCCGATATAAATAACATCGAATTGTGATTGTACTCGCTACTACAATAAGCAAATAAATAGTTATCTTTATAAATTATGCTTTTATCTTTAAGTGCTTGATGACACGCCTCTAGTTGCTCGTTTTGCAGCACCGCATCTAACTCTTTACCTTCGCTTTGCTCAAACTCACCGGTACCAGAGCGCACAATTAGCTTATCGTTACTATTTTCTTGCGTATTTTGCGCCACTAACGTAGTGGCATACACCGCTTGATCAGCAATGCCTAATAACGAGGTAAGTTGCTGCATCACCCCTTCAATAAACTGCTCTATTGAACGTGTGGCAAATATATCGCGCGAGGCAACAATAATTTTTTCAAGCCCTTCGCGAGATTGCTCTATAGAAATAATATCGCGATACGAGCGTAAGCTCGACATAATCACAGTAAACAGCTTTTGCGCTGTCAGCTCTGTTTTCGATTTATAGTCGTTAATATCGTAATTAATAATGACTTGGCGCTCAGGCGCCTGCCCAGGCTGACCGGTTCTTAAAATAATGCGAATATGATTATTATTAGCTTCTTCGCGAATAAATTTAGCAACCTGTAACCCAGCGTCATCTGTTTCCATTACCACATCTAGCAGTACAATAGCGGCATCTGGGTGCGCATTTATTAATTCTTTTGCTTCAGCGCCCGAGTATGCGCTTAAAAATTCTAAACGTTTGTTCTGAAATTCAAAATCACTCAACGCAAGCTTTGTAACAGCATGAACTTCAGGTTCGTCATCAACGATTAATACTTTCCAAGTGCCAAGCTCTACTTCATTTTCTAACTCATCTGGCTCATCTGAAAATAAAAAATCACCCATCATATTAAAGGTTCCTTAATGCATTTATAGAACACACAATCATGGCTGTTTATTATCAAATTAAGGCCACTGTGCGAGCGTTACACGATCGTTATTTCCCAAGTCTTTTACTGTTTTAATATTTATATACGCCATTTGCTTAAACAAATGCCGAACAGCTTCACCCTGTTCAAAACCATGTTCTATTAAAAGATAGCCACTAGGGAGCAAATAGTCACGTGATTGTGTAATTATTTGTTTTATATCAGCCATTCCTGCATCATCGGCCACTAACGCAGAAAGAGGTTCAAAGCGCACATCTCCTTCTTTTAAATGTTTATCGTCGTGTTCAATGTACGGGGGGTTAGTCACAATTAAATTAAACTGCTCATTTTTCAGCGCGCTAAACCAGTTACTTTGCTTAACTTGCACATTATCAATGGCTAAACGCTGCTGATTACGAGTCGCTAAGGCCACCGCATCTGCTACTTTGTCGACTGCTGTAATTTGCCATGTTGGCATTTCACTGCCAAGTGCAAGTGCTATAGCGCCGGTGCCAGTGCCTAAATCAAGCACTTTTGCTTGCTCAGGCACGGTAAGTGCTAAAGCTTGCTCAACGAGTGTTTCGGTATCAGGCCTAGGAATAAGCGTCGTAGCATTCACCTCGAGCGCTAAGCTCCAAAATTCGCGCTGGCCAATAATATGCGCTACGGGTTCACCATTTAAACGCCGTTCACAAAATTCATCATATTGGCGCTGTTCGTCGCTGCTAAGTAGGTTATCTGGCCAGGTAAATAAGTAACTGCGGGGTTTTTGAAGAATATGTAATAGCAGTACTTGTGCGTCTAATTTAGCGCTGTCGCTAGTTGGTGCAAGTTTAGTTGCACCAACCGCTATTGCCTGCTCAAGCGTGTGGCTCACAATTACTCATCGCCCATTGCGGCAAGTAAATCAGCCTGATGCTCTTGCATTAATGGATCGATAATTGCGCCTAAATCGCCAGTTACCACTTCGTTTAAGCGATAAAGCGTTAAATTAATACGGTGATCGGTAATACGCCCTTGCGGGTAGTTGTAAGTACGAATACGCTCAGAGCGATCGCCGCTGCCCACTAAGTTACGACGCTCAGAGGCCTCAGCCGCATGGCGTTTTTCATCTTCGGCTTGCTGTAAACGCGCGGCAAGTACCGACATCGCTTTAGCACGGTTTTTATGTTGCGAACGTTCATCCTGACACTCAACCACAACTCCCGTTGGAATATGAGTAATACGAATTGCCGAGTCGGTTTTATTTACGTGCTGACCACCGGCGCCCGAGGCTCTAAAGGTATCTACTTTTATATCGGCGGTGTTTATTTCAATGGCTTCAGCTTCTGGAATTTCGGCCATTACTGCAACCGTACACGCAGAGGTATGTACACGCCCTTGCGACTCAGTCTCTGGTACACGCTGTACACGGTGAGCGCCCGATTCAAACTTAAGCTTACCGTACACACCTTCACCGCTAATATTTGCGATAACTTCTTTGTAGCCGCCGTGTTCACCTTCGTTGGTGCTCACTACTTCAACTTTCCATTTTTGTGTTTCGGCGTAACGGCTGTACATTCTAAATAAATCGCCTGCAAAAATAGCCGCTTCGTCACCACCGGTACCCGCACGTACTTCTAAAAATACATTGTTGTTATCTTTAGGATCTTTAGGAAGCATAAGCACTTGTAGCTCATCTTCTAATGATAAAATTTGCGCTTTAGCTTCTTTGTATTCTTCTTGCGCCATTTCACGCATATCTGGGTCTGAATCTTTTAGCATTTCTTCAGCAGTCGCTACATCGTCTTGCGCTTGTTGGTATGCTAAAAATGTTTTTACAATTTCTTCAAGCTCAGAGTATTCTTTTGAAAGAGCACGAAAGCGGTTTTGATCACTAATGACCGACGGATCGCTCAGTAGCGCTTGTACTTCTTCGTAGCGCTCTACTAAGGTTTCTAATTTACGATATACAGACTCTTTCATTTAACTGTTATTCCTGATCAATACCTAACATTTTTTTCAACTGAGTTAGTTGTGCCACTTCACCTTTTTTAGCCGCATCTTGAATTGCACGGGTAGGCGCGTGCATTAAGCGGTTGGTTAATTTATTGGCCAACTCTAATATAATTTTTTCTGCGTCTTTACCTGTATTTAGCTGGCTAACCGCCCGCTCAACAAGTTCTGACTTAATGGTTTGTACGTCGTTTCGGTAGTGGCGAATTAAATCAACCGAATCGAGAGAGCGAACCCACATTTCAAATTCTTTTACGCGCTCGCTTATTATTAATTGTGCTTGTTCTGCCGCCTGTTCACGCGCAGCCATATTCTCGCTTACAATGGCTTGTAAGTCATCAACGGAATATAAATAGGCTGCGTCAAGCTCGCCTACTTGGCTTTCTATATCGCGCGGTACGGCAATATCAATAAACAGCATAGGTTTATGGCGGCGCTGTTTTAATGCTTGCTCCACCACCCCTTTACCTATTATTGGTAACGTACTGGCGGTTGAGCTAATAACAATATCGGCTTTGTGTAAACGCTCAGGTAGTTGTGCCAGCGCTATCACATCGGCCGACACTTCCTGCGCTAAACCGCGTGCACGCTCAATGGTTCTGTTGGCAACCGTAATTTGTTGCGGCTCATTTTGATATAAATGTTTAGCTACAAGCTCTATTGTTTCGCCGGCACCAATTAATAACACATTGGTTTTATCAAGCTTGCCATAAATATGTTTTGCTAAATTAACCGCTGCAAACGCCACTGACACAGCACTGGCACCAATATCGGTGTCGGTACGGACCTGCTTAGCTACCGAAAAGGTTTTTTGAAACAACCTATCAAACTTAACGCCTACGGCATCGTGTGTTTTGGCGCTATGATAAGCTTGCTTAATTTGCCCTAAAATTTGCGGCTCGCCCAATACCAACGAATCTAAGCCGCACGCAACACGCATTAAATGATTAATGGCTGCATCACCTTGGTGGCAATATATATTTTTGCTCAGTTCGTGTTCATCCAAACCATGGAAACTGGCAAGCCAGGCTAGCAGTGCTTGGGAATTTGACTGCTCAAGGCTACAATAGATTTCGGTACGGTTACAGGTAGATACAATAACGGCTTCGTTAAAGTCGGCATGACCGCTTAATTGCTGGAGCGCCTCAGACATTTGCTCAGGCGAAAAAGCCACTTTTTCACGTAATTCTACGGATGCGGTTTTGTGATTTATACCAAGTGCTATGATGGTCATATTTGCCAAATATTGCTGCGCCCTACTTTAAAGGCGGCAATTTTACCAAAAATCAGCGGAATATGGAAAGTAAGGAACAACATTTGATTCGACATTATTTAATTTTATTCACTCTTTTTTTGTTTTTAGCGGGCTGCGCCCACCAAATTGATACAAAAACAACGCTTTACGATGATTGGAAACCACGCTTAGCAGCGCAAAAAACCTGGCAAGCACAAGGTAAATTAGCGTTTATAAGCCCTGATGAGCGCCAATCTGCAAACTTAAATTGGCAACAAGACGAAAAACAAAACAACTTAGTGCTCACTACGTTTATTGGTACTCGTATATTGTCGCTTAAACAAACCCGCACAGGTGCGGTGCTTGATTACGACGATAAAACATACACAGATACTAACGCCGCGTTATTATTAAAACGCTTAACCGGTTTTGACCTGCCAGTTGATAACGCCGATAACTGGTTAAAAGGCACATTAACGTCGCAAACATTAAAAGTAGACGAACTTGGCCGTGCACAACAAGTTATTTGGTACGATAACAGCAATAAAAAGTGGCAAATAACGTATTCAAACTATAAACAGCAAGGTGGCTTTTGGGTTCCTGGCAATGTCACGCTAAAACATCAGCAAATTAAAATCAAAATTCAACTCTACAATTGGCAATTTAATTAAGTATGAATACTAAAACAGCTTTTTCGGTCATTGCACCGGCAAAACTTAACTTATTTTTACACATCAATGCGCGCCGTGATGACGGTTATCACGAACTAGAAACCTTATTTACCTTTTTAAATTTTGGCGACACACTCGACTATTCAGTTAACGAAGCGCCCACTATTTTAATAACGGGTGATACGAAAGGCATAGCAGATTGCGATAATCTCATCTATAAAGCCGCGTTATTGCTTAAAAATCACTGTGGCATTTCATCAGGTGTAAAAATAAATCTCACTAAACGTTTACCTATGGGTGGCGGCGTGGGAGGCGGTTCATCTGATGCAGCCACCACGTTACTTGCACTTAATAAAATGTGGAATACACAACTAAATATTGATGAATTAGCAAACTTAGGCCTGCAATTAGGCGCCGACGTGCCGGTATTTATTCGTGGTAAAAGCGCCATAGCACACGGTATTGGCGAACAATTGGTTGACGTAGAGCTTGAACAAAAATGGTATTGCGTTGTGCACCCTAATCAGCATGTCAGTACCGCTAAAATATTCACTCACCCAGATTTAAAACGCGATACACCAAAAATTTCAGGTGATTGGCGAACCCATAAATTAACCAACGATTGTGAGCCTTTAGTTAAAAAGCTCTGCCCCGAGGTTGAAAAAACCCTGCAGTGGTTGCTAAAATACGCCCCGTCGAAGATGACCGGAACAGGTTCATGTTGTTTTGTCGAATTTGCTAGCCAAGTTCAAGCACAAGATGTACTTGATAACCTCCCCCATACTTGGCAGGGTTTTGTTGCTTCTAGCGCAAATGTCTCACCTGCTCATACGGAGCTTGCCGCCATATTCGATCAATGAAGTAACGTACAAGTAATCATAAGTTAACGCGTAGTGGGTTTTACCTATTTACCCGTTAGTCCAAAAATTCAGTGCCTGAGGAACCCTACCGTGCCTGACATGAAGCTCTTCGCTGGTAACGCAACACCTGAGTTAGCTCAAAAAGTTGCAAAACGTTTGTATATTGAATTAGGCGATGCTGTTGTTGGCCGTTTTAGCGACGGTGAGATCAGTGTTCAAATAAATGAAAATGTTCGTGGCTCGGATGTTTTTATCTTGCAATCAACCTGTGCCCCTACTAACGATAACCTAATGGAACTTATCGTTATGGTTGATGCTCTACGTCGTGCATCAGCAGGTCGTATTACTGCCGTCATTCCTTATTTTGGTTATGCACGTCAAGACCGTCGAGTACGTTCTGCGCGCGTTCCAATTACCGCTAAAGTTGTTGCCGATTTCTTATCAAGTGTAGGTGTTGACCGCGTTCTTACGGTTGATTTACACGCTGAGCAAATACAAGGTTTCTTTGACGTACCAGTAGATAACGTATTTGGTAGCCCTGTATTACTTGAAGATATGGAAGAGCGTGAGTTTGAAGACGTTGTTGTAGTATCGCCAGATATTGGTGGTGTAGTACGTGCCCGTGCTATTGCAAAACTACTTCACGACACAGACCTTGCTATCATTGATAAACGTCGCCCTCAAGCTAACGTTTCTCAAGTAATGCATATTATTGGTGATGTTGAAGGCCGCGACTGTATTATCGTAGATGATATGATTGATACCGGTGGTACTTTATGTAAAGCCGCAGAAGCACTTAAAGAACACGGTGCTAAACGCGTATTTGCCTATGCAACGCACCCTATTTTATCTGGCAAAGCTGCAGAGAACATTCGTAACTCAGTAATTGATGAAGTAATTGTAACTGACTCAATTCCGTTATCTGATGAATTAAAAGCGCTTGATAAAGTAAAAGTACTGACTCTTGCTGACATGTTAGCCGAAACAATTCGTCGCATCAGCAATGAAGAATCTATTTCAGCGATGTTTGAACACTAAAATCACACATTCGTTGGAACATATAAGCGCCTTTTGGCGCTTTTTTTGTATGTGTTGTTTATTTTATCGGGGGGCGGTGTTATGATAGCGCGCCTTTTGGGTAGGGACCTTGGTCGCAAAGGCCCTAACACTTTTAATTATTGGAGACATTATGTCTAACGAAACTTATACTTACAACGCTGAACTTCGCGTAGAAACTGGTACTGGTGCGAGCCGCCGCCTACGTCGCGAAGACAAAGTACCTGCTATCCTTTACGGTGCAGATAAAGAAGCGGTATCGCTTACTCTTGCTCATAAAGACATGATCAAAGCACAAGAAAGCGAAGGTTTTTACACGCACATTCTTACGCTAAATGTTGGCGGCGAGTCTGTTGAAGCTATCTTAAAAGATATTCAACGTCACCCATTCAAGCCAAAAATCACTCACCTTGATTTCCAACGTGTAGATGCAACTCACAAATTAGTAACTAAAGTTCCTCTTCACTTCATCGGTGAAGAAGCAGTTACTAAAGCTGGCGCAACTGTTGTTCACCAGTTAACTGAAGTTGAGATTTCTTGTCTTCCTAAAGCACTTCCAGAATTCGTTGAAGTTAACGTTTCTAATTTAGTAGTTGGTGATTCAGTTCACATTTCTGACCTTGAACTTCCTTCAGGTGTTCAGTCTGTTGAACTAGGTAAAGGCGAAGGCCACGACCTGTCAGTAGTTACAATCAAAGCTAACAAAGCAGCTCCTACTGAAGAAGAAGCTTCAGACGCTGCTGAATAATATTTAAGGTCTTGCACCTTGAATTCTATTCAAATGCTTGTGGGCCTGGCTAATCCAGGCCCCGAATACGCAAACACACGCCACAATGCAGGTGCTTGGTTCATTGAAGAACTCGCAGCACGCTACAACTGCACGCTCAAACACGATCCTAAATATCACGGCCTAACAGGCAAAGTGATCATCCAAGGCCAAGAATTCAAATTATTGATCCCCACCACCTACATGAACTTAAGTGGTAAAGCGGTCGGTAGTTTAGCCAATTTTTTCAAAATCCCCGTGGAAAACATACTTGTTGCCCATGACGAAATGGATTTAGACCCAGGCGTTGCCAAACTTAAAAAAGGTGGCGGTCATGGCGGTCATAATGGCTTAAAAGACATTATTGCAAAAATGGCAAACCAAAAAGATTTTATGCGTTTACGCATAGGTATCGGTCATCCAGGGCATCGTGAAATGGTTACCGGTTGGGTGCTTGGAAAAGCAGCCAAAGAAGACCAAGAAAAAATGGATGCAGCGGTTGATGAAGCAGTTCGCTGTATGGAAATACTTGCAAAAGATGGTGTGTTAAAAGCACAAAACAGACTACATTCTTTTAAACCATAATCGTTTAAACGAATCTTAACAAGGTATCTTACTATGGGTTTTAAATGTGGCATCGTTGGCTTGCCTAATGTTGGTAAATCAACGCTTTTTAATGCACTAACTAAAGCGGGTATTGAAGCCGCTAACTTTCCTTTTTGTACCATCGAACCTAACACAGGTGTAGTACCGGTACCCGATCCTCGCTTAGACGAGCTAGCAAAAATTGTAAATCCTCAACGTATTCTACCTACCAGTATGGAATTTGTTGATATTGCTGGTTTAGTAAAAGGCGCATCAAAAGGTGAAGGTTTAGGAAACCAATTTTTAGCAAACATTCGTGAAACGGATGCAATTGGCCATGTAGTTCGCTGTTTTGAAGACGAAAACGTAATTCACGTTGCAGGTACTATTGACCCTGCTGACGATATTGACGTTATCAATACCGAATTAGTACTTGCCGATATGGACAGCGCTGATAAAGCAATTTTCCGTAACGCTAAAAAAGCGAAAGGCGGCGATAAAGACGCTAAAGAGCAAAATACAGTACTTGAAAAAGTTAAAGTACACTTAGACGAAGGGTTAACACTTCGCTCTTTAGAGCTTACTAAAGAAGAAAAAGCAGCAATTAGCTCAATTAACTTCTTAACTATTAAGCCTACTATGTACATTGCTAACGTAGCTGAAGATGGCTTTGAAAATAACCCACACCTTGACCGTGTACGTGCTATTGCAGAGTCTGAAGATGCTGTAGTAATTCCGGTGTGTGCTGCAATCGAATCTGAGCTTTCTGAACTAGATGAAGAAGACAAGCTTGAATTTATGGCAGACCTAGGTTTAGAAGAACCAGGCCTAAACCGTGTTATTCGCGGTGGTTACGAGCTATTGCATTTACAAACCTACTTCACTGCAGGTGTAAAAGAAGTACGCGCGTGGACTATTCCAGTAGGTGCAACTGCGCCGCAAGCGGCTGGTAAAATTCACACCGACTTTGAACGTGGCTTTATTCGCGCACAAACCATTGCTTATGACGACTACATTGCCTTTAATGGCGAAGGTGGCGCTAAAGAAGCCGGTAAAATGCGTCAAGAAGGTAAAGAGTACATTGTTAAAGATGGCGATGTAATGAACTTCTTGTTCAACGTATAATTACGCCTAAACAATCTGTTTATAAAAGCCCGCTTAATGCGGGTTTTTTTATGCCTTTATCTAAATAAGTTTTATCCCAAAAGACAAATGGCCTTAATTACTTTTGGCTTTTTATAGCAATTAGCATAATTAAGTGATTTATTTTGTTGATGGAAAAACCTGTTGATAGCTAGGAAAATTCGCTATTTAGTTGTTCTGAATGAGAATTTTTTAACACAGATAGCGACACGTTTAGTCCCACAAAATGATATAAGTATTATTACGGATTGGTATTATTACGGATTGGTATGATACTAACGAGCTAAGCTAAATACTTTATTTAACGTAAGAAATACGCATCAGTAATAAGCAAATTGCCCTACCAACTGCCTCCACGCGGTGATTAATATGTAATTTTTAACGCAACTAGCGCAAGTTATGCCTACTTAAAATGACTGCATAACCTGGTTGTTAAGTATCATAACTTCATTCAATAGCTAAAATACTCAATAAACTCGGTTTTAATACAACTTGATCGCAAAGCGACTGCTGAAATACTCAGCAGTTTTTATATTAACGGTTTTAAGTTGTTATTACTTAGTGTACTTTGACAGTTGATTTACAGTTAAAAAAACAGCAAATTTATTAAAATTTAGCCTCTTAGCTTAATTTTCCTGCAAACAAACCCTGTTAAGTGTTTTTTTGCAAAAAAGGTGTTGACGGATTTGGGTCATATCAGCATAATACGCCCCGCACTCAGCGATGAAGTGATAACAAAAGAGATGGCTAAGTAGCTCAGCTGGTTAGAGCACATCACTCATAATGATGGGGTCACAGGTTCAAATCCCGTCTTAGCCACCATTTTTCTTTTGTTGCTCAATGAAGAGTTTAAAATAACTACCTTCCTTTGATTATTCAAAGTGAAAATGCGGGAGTGGCGGAATTGGTAGACGCGCTGGATTTAGGTTCCAGTATCTTAGGATGTGAGAGTTCAAGTCTCTCCTTCCGCACCATGTTCTCGATAAGAACTAAAATAATCAGCTAATTCTTTGTTGGGATATCGCCAAGCGGTAAGGCACCAGGTTTTGATCCTGGCATTCCCAGGTTCAAATCCTGGTATCCCAGCCAACAATGGCTAAGTAGCTCAGCTGGTTAGAGCACATCACTCATAATGATGGGGTCACAGGTTCAAATCCCGTCTTAGCCACCATTTCTTTTTTTAGAAGTGGCTCTGCAAGAGTTAAATTGCAGCTCAATGAAGAGTTTAAAATAACTACCTTTCTTTGATTATTCAAAGTAAAAATGCGGGAGTGGCGGAATTGGTAGACGCGCTGGATTTAGGTTCCAGTATCTTAGGATGTGAGAGTTCAAGTCTCTCCTTCCGCACCATGTTCTCGATAAGAACTAAAATAATCAGCTAATTCTTTGTTGGGATATCGCCAAGCGGTAAGGCACCAGGTTTTGATCCTGGCATTCCCAGGTTCAAATCCTGGTATCCCAGCCAATTTCTTCTACCAAAGAAATTGCTATAAAGAATGACAATATACGGGAGTAGCGGAATTGGCAGTAGTCTTGAATTAGACGCTGGATTTAGGTTCCAATACATTAACACCTGTGTATGTTAAATGCGGGAGTGGCGGAATTGG
>NZ_JALNTN010000002.1:210785-294241 GCF_023161905.1 Pseudoalteromonas sp. 2CM41L | reverse complement strand
GTCTTGAATTAGACGCTGGATTTAGGTTCCAATACATTAACACCTGTGTATGTTAAATGCGGGAGTGGCGGAATTGGTAGACGCGCTGGATTTAGGTTCCAGTATCTTAGGATGTGAGAGTTCAAGTCTCTCCTTCCGCACCATGTTCTCGATAAGAACTAAAATAATCAGCTAATTCTTTGTTGGGATATCGCCAAGCGGTAAGGCACCAGGTTTTGATCCTGGCATTCCCAGGTTCAAATCCTGGTATCCCAGCCAATTTCTTCTACCAAAGAAATTGCATAAAAGAATGACCATATGCGGAAGTATCGGAATTAGCAGTTGTCTTGAATTAGACGCTGGATTTAGGTTCCAATACATTAACACCTGTGTATGTTAAATGCGGGAGTGGCGGAATTGGTAGACGCGCTGGATTTAGGTTCCAGTATCTTAGGATGTGAGAGTTCAAGTCTCTCCTTCCGCACCATGTTCTCGATAAGAACTAAAATAATCAGCTAATTCTTTGTTGGGATATCGCCAAGCGGTAAGGCACCAGGTTTTGATCCTGGCATTCCCAGGTTCAAATCCTGGTATCCCAGCCAATTTCTATATTATCCTGTACTCTTCCTCATTTGCATATTTGTGTATAAACTCATTAATGTTTACTGGCTTGCTAAAATAATACCCTTGCAAATAATCACAATCCATTAGCGTTAATGTTTGTTTAAGATCGTTATCTTCTATTCCCTCTGCCACCACTTTACAATTAAGTCGCGTCGCTAAAAACAATGTCGATTCAACAATCGCGTAATCTGCTATTTGAGTCAGCATGTCTTTTATAAATGATTGATCTATTTTTATTTGGCTTATTGGTAATTCTCGCAGTAATACCAAAGAAGAAAAACCAGTACCAAAATCATCTACACTAAATTCAAACCCTCTGCTATTTAGTTTTTGCATCATTGTGCGGGCGGCTTCTAGGTTTGTCATCATGGCACATTCGGTTATTTCAAAAATAATTGCGTCGCTTAGCGTTGGGTCATGCTTTACTAGTTCTTCAACAAACTCATAAAACTCCGGGCTTTCTAAATCTTTAGTAGAAAGGTTTACATGCAACGAACCTATAAACCCAGCTGCTTTTAACTCCTTTAAGTGCTTTATTGTTTCTAGTAGCACCCATTTAGAAATATTTAATATCAACCCACTTTGCTCAGCAATGCCAATAAATACCTCTGGACTAATAAATGAGCCATCACTTTGCGGCCAGCGTATTAATGCCTCTGCACCATGGACTTCATCGGCTCTGGCATCAAAAATAGGCTGTAAATAAAGCTCAAATTCGTGGTTTTTAATAGCGTGCTTAATACGTGAGGTCATATTTGAAAGCTCATTTGCTCGAGTGCTCAGCGCCTCAAAGTAATGTACATACAGTTGCTGTGTGTCTTTAGCCTCATGCAGTGCTAAGTCTGCTTGCTTTAATAGCTCATTAGCGTGCGACGAGTGATTCGCAAAGGTTGTTATTCCCACAGTCACGTGTACACGTAAGCTATGCTCGTAAATATGAAATGGGTGTTTAGTTGATTTTTTTATGGCTTCAATACATAAATTAATTGCCTCATTGGCTGAGTTATCAACAATAAGTGCAAATTCATCGCCGCCTAAACGGTACAGCTTGGCTATTCCCACAATATTATGGCTGAGTGTTTTTGAAAAAATGCTTAACAGCATATCCCCTACTTTATTGCCGTATGAGTCATTAATCGATTTAAAGCGGTTTAAATCTATAAGCATTAAATAAAACGAAGGCTCGTACTTAACTTGTTTGTTAAGCACCTGAAAAAACTTTTTTCGATTAGGGAGGCCGGTTAAGCTGTCGTTTTCGGCAAGGGTTCGTTGACGTTTTGCAAAGCGGTCTATTTTTAAAATACTTTTATAACTAAGCTGAATAACTAAATAAACAAAAGCGCCCCCGCCAAATAAAATTAGCGATACGCTCATAGCAATAAATCCGGCAATATCGTTATTTACAAAATAATAAAGTACATACCAATAACCCACTATAAAGCTAAAAATAAGCGCCAGTAGCAAAATCCACGAAACACGGTTAGTTTTTTTACAAATTTTTATTGTTGGCACAATGCTCAGCGTTAGTAGCAAAGCGCCAACAATGAGTATAAAAATAAAAAAATTATCCACAAACACACAACTTTTAATTGGTTAGTAGTTTGAGTATGGCAAAAAAACGCAATAACGGAATAAATTAATAGTGACAACTATGCAGTTGCCCAAGTGGCATAAGAAAGGGAGTGACTGGCTGTGCATTTATTAATTTAGCCAATCACTTAAATAGATTTAATTAAGCTCCCCACTAATGGCGTATTTTAATACCCAGTTTTTTAAAGGACCGGTATTGTTAGCCATTTTTAAAAACTGGCTGCGTGCCCATTTTAGTGGCGTAATTTGGTTAGAAAAACCAAAGTAACACGCATCCATCATGCTCATCATTAATAGGTTGGCTTTACGGCGGCTTCGCTCGTATTCTTTTAGTTTTAGCGGACAACCAATATCATCAGCGTCTTCAAGCACCTGTGCGAGTGCTACCACATCTTGAAAACCTAAATTAACGCCCTGCCCAGCCAGTGGGTTAATTGTGTGCGCCGCATCGCCCACTAACACCAAACGCCCATTAGAGTAATTATTTGCATGCTGACGGGTAAGCGAAAATACCGCATGGCTTTGCACATCAAAATCCCCTGCAAGAAGCGGAAACTTATTTAAAACATGCGCTTTAATTTGCTCAGCCGTTAACCCTTTAAAGTTTTGTAAGGTATTGGCACTGTCGTACCAAATTAAATTAGCATATGGCGCCTGCATAGGTAAAAAGGCTAACGGGCCTGTAGGGGTAAATTGTTGCCACGTTTTTACTTGCTGCGGCGCATCTAGCTTTATTAGTACGCCCATGCAGTGCTGCTGATACTGCCACCCTGTTACACCAATATTTGCCCTGGCACGTAGCTGTGATTGCCCGCCATCGGCAGCAATAACTAAATCAGCAGTGTAACGGGTATCACCATAAATGAGGGTGATTGACGTTATGTCTTGCTCAATAGCGCTTAAAGGTGCTGATTGTTCAATAACCTCAATATTATAATGTGCAAACTGCTGCCAAAGGCTTGCTTGTATTAAATTGTTTTCGATTAAATGACCTAAGTGCGAAGTATTAATATCGGCGCAATCAAATAATAGGTTGTCGCCACCGCGCTCAAATGCTTCTAACTGCGTGTAAGGTGCTAGTCGATTTTGCCTTAAAATAGGCATAGCCCCTAGCTCGTCCAGCAGGTTTTCTGAAAAACGGTTAATAGCCGATACCCGTATATCTACCTGATCACTTGCTAAAATGGCGTCGGCGTTAATCAGTTTTTTTTCTATTATTTGTACTGATTTTCCTTGCTGTGCAAGCTTTATGGCCATGGCCGCACCGACCATCCCAGCGCCTACAACAATCACTTTGTTTTGAGTCATGTTTTTCATCATTTGGTTAATACGTGAAACTGTTTTGATTGTACCGTAACTCGCCTCATTAGTGCGAGAGTATATAACTATCACGCTATTAAACTGCCTGTGTATTGATTTGAGATCACAAACATGAAAACTATACTTGGATCTGGGCGGGTATCCAGCTAAAATACGCGTCCTTTAAGTGAGCAACCTTGCTCCTTAATCCCGTTTTAAGCACATTTTTGTGCCACTACCGAATTGAACACGAGGCTATATTTCAATGAGCAAAAAGCTGCATATCAAAACTTGGGGTTGTCAGATGAACGAGTACGACTCTCAGAAGATGGCTGATCTTTTAGATGCAACCAACGGCTACCAGCTAACGGAAGAAGCAGCAGACGCCGACGTTATTTTACTTAACACCTGTTCAATTCGTGAAAAAGCGCAAGAAAAAGTATTTCACCAATTAGGTCGCTGGAAGTTATTAAAAGACGACAAGCCAGATTTAATTATTGGTGTAGGTGGTTGTGTTGCCTCACAAGAAGGTGACTCTATTCGCCAGCGCGCACCGTTTGTTGATGTTATTTTTGGCCCACAAACATTACACCGTTTACCTGAAATGATTAAACAAGTGCAAGGCGACAAAGGTTCATCGGTGGTTGATATTTCGTTCCCAGAAATTGAAAAGTTTGACCGTTTACCAGAGCCAAAAGCAGAAGGCCCGTCTGCATTTGTATCAATAATGGAAGGTTGTTCTAAGTACTGTACTTTTTGTGTTGTACCTTATACCCGTGGTGAAGAAGTTAGCCGCCCATTAGATGACGTATTATTAGAAGTTGCGCAACTTGCCGAGCAAGGCGTACGTGAAGTAAACCTGCTTGGTCAAAACGTAAATGCATACCGCGGTGAAACACACGATGGCGAAATTTGTTACTTCTCAGATTTAATCCGTTATGTAGCAGCGATTGATGGCATTGACCGTATTCGTTACACCACCTCGCACCCGGTAGAGTTTACGCCAGATATTATTGATGCGTACGCTGATGTACCAGAACTTGTTGATCACTTACACCTACCTGTGCAAAGTGGTTCAGACCGTATTCTTAATTTAATGAAACGCGGCCATACAGCGCTTGAGTACAAATCAACAATACGTAAGCTGCGTAAAATTCGCCCTAACTTAAGCATGTCGTCAGACTTCATTATTGGTTTCCCAGGTGAAAGCAAAACAGACTTTGAAGCCACAATGAACCTAATTAACGACATTGGCTTTGATATGAGCTTTAGCTTTATTTACAGTGCGCGTCCAGGTACGCCTGCCGCCGACTTACCTGATGACGTATCAGAGCAAGAGAAAAAAGAGCGCTTATACCTACTACAAAACCGTATTACACAAATGGCACAACAAATTAGCCGCCAAATGTTTGATACAGAGCAACGTATTTTAGTTGAGGGGCCTTCTAAAAAGAACCCAATGGAATTACGTGGCCGCACCGAAAACAACCGTGTAGTTAACTTTGTTGGCCCACATACAGTGATCGGCCAGTTTGTTGATGTACGTATTACCGAAGCGTTACCAAACTCTTTACGTGGCGATTTAATTCGTACAGAATCAGAAATGAACTTACGTCGTGATATTGCTCCTTCAGCTATTTTAACAAAAGCTGCAAGCGTTGAGCCAAAAATCGATACAACCAACGAAATTGGCGTAGCTACTTTCGTACCGTAGTTGTATAAATTCATTGCGCCAGTAACCCTTACTGGCGCACCCGAATAGGAAGTAATTTTGAGTAATCAGTTAAAAACATTAGAGATTTATTTAGAACCTGCCGACAACAAACGCCTTTCTTCTTTATGTGGCCCGTTTGACGAAAACATCAAACAAATTGAACGCCGCCTAGGTGTTGAAATAATCCACCGCGACAACTTTTTTAAAGTAACAGGTAAACTGCACTCAAGTGCCGCGGCCGTAGAAATTTTAAAAAACCTTTATGTTGATACTCAACCTGTTCGTGGCGAAATTGGTGAAATAGAGCCCGACAACGTACATTTAGCCATTACCGAATCAAAAGCCCTAGAACAAGAAGTGCCGCAAAGTGCGTACGGCAAAGAAATGTTTATTAAAACCCGCCGTGGCGTAATTAAACCGCGTAACGACAACCAAGGTTTGTATGTTGCTAATATTTTGCATCACGACATTACCTTTGGTATTGGCCCTGCCGGTACAGGTAAAACATACCTAGCAGTTGCAGCCGCAGTAGATGCCCTAGAGCGCCAAGAAATACGTCGTATATTACTTACCCGCCCAGCGGTAGAAGCCGGTGAAAAACTGGGCTTTTTACCAGGCGATTTAAGCCAAAAGGTAGACCCATACCTGCGCCCTCTTTACGATGCGCTATTTGAAATGCTTGGCTTTGAAAAAGTAGAAAAACTTATTGAAAAACACATTATTGAAATTGCCCCACTTGCTTACATGCGTGGCCGTACACTAAATGATGCGTTTATTATTTTAGATGAAAGCCAAAATACCACCGCCGAGCAAATGAAAATGTTTTTAACCCGTATAGGCTTTAACTCTAAAGCAGTAATAACGGGCGATATAACACAAGTTGATTTACCACGCGGTGCGCGCTCAGGCCTTCGTCATGCAATAGAAGTACTTAGCGATGTTGAAGAAATTAGCTTTAACTTTTTCCAATCGCACGACATTGTTCGCCACCCTGTTGTTGGCCGTATTGTCGAAGCCTACGAGCGCAATGACGAAAGCGAGCGACTAAAGCGTATAGAAAAACAAAAAGCCAAAGAGCAACTTGCCGCTCAACAGCCGCCTTCTACTAAAGAGTAATACCGTGAGTACCGAATTAGATTTACAAATAGCGTGTGAGTTTGACAACATCCCAAGCGAAGAACAATTTGCACTGTGGGCCGATAAAGCCCTGAGCAAGTTTCGTGATGAGTCGGAGCTGAGCATCGTTATAAGCGATGAAGCCCAATCACAACAATTAAACAACGACTACCGTGGTAAAAATAAACCAACCAACGTGTTGTCGTTCGAATTTGAAGCACCGCCAGGCATTGATTTGCCATTAGTAGGTGATTTAATAATTTGCCCAGCCATTGTATTGGCCGAGGCAATCGAGCAAGAAAAGTCATTTCATGACCACTTTGCCCATATGGTTATTCATGGATGCTTGCATTTACTTGGATTTGACCATATAAAGAGTGAAGACGCTTTTGAGATGGAAAGCATAGAAAAGCAATTACTTGCAGAGCTAAACATAGCTGACCCATACCGGGACGAAATTTAAATTAACGGAGCATTTAGACGCAATGAGCGACGATAACTCGCAATCTAGCCAGGGTTCTTCTGGCAAAACGTGGATGGGCCGCATAGCCCAAATGTTGCAAGGGGAACCCCAGAATAGAGAAGAGCTGGTTGAAGTAATTGCCGACGCGCAAGAGCGTGACGTAATCGACCCAGAAACCAAAGAAATGATTGAAGGTGTGCTTGGTGTATCCAAGCTTAAAGTGCGCGATATAATGATCCCGCGCTCACAAATGGTCACACTTGAGGTCGACAGCCCCCTTGAAGATTTGATCCCCATGATGGTCGACTCCACCCACTCGCGTTTTCCGGTGGTGTGTGAAGACAAAGACCACGTTGAAGGTATTTTGCTCGCAAAAGACTTGCTGCCGCTTATTTTAAATAAAGATGAGCACCTACCCTCACTGCGCGAATATTTACGCCCAGCCATGGTAGTGCCAGAAAGCAAGCGCGTAGACACCCTACTAAATGAATTTCGTCAGCAACGCTACCACATGGCTATTGTAATTGACGAATACGGCGGTGTATCGGGACTTGTAACCATTGAAGATATTCTTGAAATAATTGTCGGCGAAATCGAAGATGAACACGACGAAGAAGAAGATCAACAAGATATTCGCCAACTTGCTAAGCATGTATACGTAGTACAAGCGCTCACCCCTGTAGATGACTTTAACGAGTACTTTAAAACAGGTTACAGCACCGATGAAGCCGATACCATTGGCGGCACGGTACTACACGCATTTGGCCATATGCCAAGTCGCGGCGAAACAATTGAAATAGACGACTATCAGTTTAAAGTAACTAATTCTGATAACCGTCGTATTTTACAACTGCAAGTCACCGTTCCTAAGGTTGATGAAAACGACAGTGAAGAAACTACTAACTAAACTCACCCTGTTAGTAAAAGATAAAAAAGCATGGCTCGCACTGGTTGCGGGCCTTATTTTAACTTTTGGCTACGCCCCTTACCAAATTTGGCCCATCGCATTTTTTAGCATTGCCGCCATTATTTTTTGTATTAACCCAAACAACACAGCTAAAGCGCACGCAAAAAGCGCTGCTAAATATGGCTTTATATTTGGCTTAGGCTGGTTTGGCGCGGGTATTAGCTGGGTGCATGTATCTATTGCCACCTTTGGCGGCATGCCGCTTATAGCATCGCTCTCGTTAATGGCTTTACTGTGCTCATATTTAGCCCTATTTCCGGCGATGGCGTTTTGGGCTGCAACTCGCTTTGCAAGTGGCCCTAAAAGCATGGGCGCACTTCTAATTGCCAGCATAGCCATTAGTGAATACTTACGTGGACACTTACTGACTGGCTTTCCGTGGCTAAGTTTTGGCTATACACAAACAGATGGCCCGCTTAGGCTGCTTGCCCCTTATATTGGCGAATTTGGCTTAACGCTTACCTGTGTTGGCATTGGTTTTGCCCTTTACAGGCTCACCCAAAAAGATTTTAAAACCCCATTAATAAGCGCAGCCGCTTTAGCGTTACTTGTTATTGGCGCATTAAATTCAGGTAATAATCGCTACTCTGGCAAAGAAATGTCGACCTTATTGGTGCAAGGTAATATTAAACAACACCTGCGCTTTGAACCCAGTGAGTTTTGGACCACCATGAGCAAGTACCAAGACCTAACACGCCCACATTGGGATGCCGACCTAGTGGTATGGCCCGAAGCCGCCGTGCCCGAA
The DNA here is from genome assembly GCF_023161905.1 of Pseudoalteromonas sp. 2CM41L. Lineage (NCBI taxonomy): Bacteria > Pseudomonadati > Pseudomonadota > Gammaproteobacteria > Alteromonadales > Pseudoalteromonadaceae > Pseudoalteromonas > Pseudoalteromonas sp. 2CM41L. The sequence continues at coordinate 285,741 of NZ_JALNTN010000002.1, read as the reverse complement.
ATAGAAGCCCTTGCCGACACGTACTTAGCCAATTTAGACAGCGCGGCCTCGTTTAATAAAACCGCATTAGTTACCGGTATTGTTGACTACCAGCTCGACACCAAAACCATTTACAACACCCTTATTGTGGTAGGTAATAAAGAGCACAACGACGAGCACGGCCATTATCGCTACCTAGACAAAAACCGCTACCGTAAGCACCAGTTGTTACCTATCGGCGAATTTGTACCATTTCAGGATATATTGCGCCCTATAGCGCCATTGTTTGATTTACCTATGTCATCGTTTACCCGTGGCGATAGAGTGCAAAACAACCTACGCGCCAATGGATTTAATCTGCTACCTGCCATTTGCTACGAAATAGTATTTGCCGATTTAGTACGCGGTAATTACCAAAGCGACTCTGACTTGCTGTTTACCGTAAGTAACGATGCCTGGTTTGGCGATTCAATTGGGCCATTACAACACATGCAAATAGCCCGCATGCGCGCATTAGAGTTACAACGCCCGCTGGTACGTGTTACCAACAATGGCGTAAGCGCCGTATACGACCCAATAAGCCACACACAACAAACCATGCCACAGTTTGAAGCTGCGACCATGAAAGCCGATATAAAGCTTATACAAGGCGACAGCGTGTACAGCCAATACGGAAACATCTTTGTGTGGGGGGTTGTGGTGTTGATGATGATCGGTGGAATTGGGGTTAGGTTTAGGAAATGAATGGAAGTTGATAGCTGTGTAAAAACAGCTATTAAAAAGAAAGGTGTTTTTTGTTGGGTTTCGCTTCGCTCCACCCAACCTACAATAATTACTTTTTGATCCAACCTATGCTTAAAATATAGCGAGTACCTTGCTCTATTTTTAATACTTGATGCCGCTCAATATCGGGTCTGAAAAGTTTAATTCGACTGTAATTTATAATCGGGTTTTCACACATAAACTCACCACCCCTAGCGGCATGCTTCAATACAACATTAAGCCTAAAGTGCCTGCCAGTTTTAACTTCATCGGTATGCGGCTTTATTTCACTGCCCTGCGGGAATTTAATTAAGTATGCATCCAATTTAAAAGGGAAAAGCATGTAGCACAATAACATTTTATCGTAACCCGACTTTTGTCGCCCACGTTGCCAACTAAATAATTTATTTGCCATAAACTACACTTTCACTTGTTCTGAAAATCCCTTAGAAAGAATATCAAAACCACTTAAATTTCAGTTTGGCAGAGTGTACTCTGCTCGCCTGTGGTCTTAGTAGATTGCAATGAATATCAATATAGCTACTCTTATTCGGTTCTATAAATATGTCATCGCTTTTACCTAAACAATTACCAATAAATTTGCCATTCTTATCAAATGTAGAAGCAATTACTCCAGCTGCATATATGCTTTCGTTGGTTATATTTTTTAGCTCTGCAGTTATTCTAACCCGCCCATTTTCTTTAAAAATATCAGAAAGGGTAAGTTTGTAATCATTACTTAAATCAGACGTGCTATCTAATGTTTTATTAGAAACCTGCTCTTTAAATCCACTCTCCACCTCAGCAGCTATTGTGAGCGCGTATACACTGATGCCACCTAGAGTTGCTATTACAAACCCTGCTCCCCAAAAAAAACCCTTTATAATCTCATTAAAATTATTACTCATTTAATTCCCTTTTAATTTTCCCACTGAATTTAGTAAATAATATACCCAAAGCAACCCTTTTTTTCCTACTAAGTTTATAAGTTAAAGTTTACCTTTTTAATAAGCTTTTTAACCCATAATACCAACTAAGCGCAGCGACTGTGCCATGTGTTTCATCTTTAAAGTAACGTTGATTAATAATTAGATTATTGCTTGGGTGCGCTTTTAACTTTTTAGCAAACGCTACACCCCATTGATAATTTGCTTTACCAATTTCGCCAAACGCTTCGTCATTATTTGCAAAGGTAAAATATACATTGCCATTAAGCGGCTTATTTATAAGTTGCTTCTCATCAAAATAACGGTTTAGGTAGTTATTATCCCACAGGTAGGTTGCATCAATTATTAAGTAATCTGTAAATAGCGCATGGTTGCTAAGCAATACATAGCTGGCAAACAAGCCACCGAAGGACTCACCTATTAATACGCGTTTAGTTGATGTTCGGTAATTTTTATTAATGAGTGGGATAAGTTCTTTTTCAAAAAAGGCACTGTAATTTGCGGCGTTGCCAATATTTTCAAACTTTTCTAGAAGCTCACCGTTAAATGTCCAATCAACATTGGTTGGGGTAAAATCACGCTCTCTTATCGCATTTTGACTATTAGGAATGGCTACTATAATTGCTTGTTGTATTTGCTGCTCAAGCCGCTGAGTACTAAGTGCCTCGACTAGCCCAGCGACAGCTTTTAGGTGTGTTTGGTCACCATCGAGCAAGTAAATAACTGGGTATACTTGATTGGGGTTTTCATTGTAGCTTGGCGGTAAATAAACGCTAAAACTGCGTTGTTCATTTAAAATTACAGACTCAAGCTGATAGGTTTTGGCTAAAGTAATAGGCTCTGAGGCATTTACATTTATTGTAAAAAATAAATATAAAAATATTATTGATAAGACTTTCATACATATCCTTGTATTAAATTAATAGCTAACCGAGAAGAAACGCCCGCCCTTCTTTCAACAATCAAAACACCGATTTTATTGATAAGCTATTCCTTAGCTCTTGAGGCTAACTTTTTATATATTGCATCTTTATCGCGTTTACCAATTGCGAGTACATACACCACAACTTCGTCATCAATAACTTCGTAAGCAAGGCGATACCCTGCCGTACGCAATTTTATTTTATAAACATTATCAAAGCCGCGTAATTTAGAGGCTGGGACATGCGGATTATCTAAGCGCTCAGCAAGTTTCTTTTTAAACTGGCTTTTAAGTGGTGGCGCAAGTTTTTCCCACTCTTTTAAGGCTGCTGGTAAAAACTTTAACTTATAAGTCATCTATACTAACTTCAACCGCTTGAGATAAATCGCCTCTGCGGCTCTCAACAACTTTAGTTAGTTCATAATCATCCAATTGTTCCATAAGTTGCTCATACATTTGTGCAGGCACCAAGTAAGCTGCAGGCTTATTATGATTTAATATGGCTATTGCAGCGCCATCAGCTTCATTTAAAAGCGCGGTTGGGTTTTTTTTAAGTTCTGAAATACTTGCCGAACAATCAGCTAAAACCTGTCTCATATAACACCTATAAAGAACTAAATTAAGACCTTATTTTAGCCCTTTTTTTATCTAAAGCTATATATTTTATAATTGCTTATTTTCTAAGTAGTTTTTAAAGTCTCTTCTACCGTTTGTGCATTTACAACCTGGTTCACACTGCCCTGAATAACCACTGTCGCTGATATTTTATCTTGAATAGCTTGCCTGTTTGGGTCCCAGTACACTTGTAAAAAGCCTAATAAACCTGTTGCAAAACCGGCGCCGTACCCGCCGTATCTGCCAAAACAATCAAGCATATCTAGTGGCTCGCCATTTAGTGAGACCACCCGAATATTACATACTTTTTTACCTGGAGTTTGTCCGCGCCATAATAACGAGAACAACGTAAAGTATACGGCTGCCCAACCAAAACCAAGGCCTAGGTCTTGAATAATGCCTTTACCCCACTGCAAAATGCTGGTGACAGGTTTGGTTTGCTCGCTTTTAGTTTCAGCTTTTTCAGTGATATTGCTTTTATGAGTTACTTCGTCCGAAATGCTTTCTCGCTCTGTCTCATTATTTTTAAAATCATCTGCCGCAACAGGCTCATCATCAGCTATAGCCATTAAGTGTAATAACGTGCGCGTAACTTCAATCCCTCCAACGTCCTCAATTTCAGCAAGCGCTGGTAATTGGCTAACTAAATTAGCACGAGCAACGCTTTGGCAAGCATCATCGCAGTTTTTATCGTCGTCTGTTTGCGTTAAATAGGTGCGTATTATTGCTTTATCATGCTCGCTTAGCTCATCGTTTTGCTGTGCTTTTTCTAGTTGAGGTGTTTGTATAGCAGTATCGCCTTCAAAAAAATCAATCGCTAACGAGAGTACAGTTAGTGAACTTACAAATAAAAAGCTCGCGGCAAAAAGCTTTAAGGCTCTGCGCCAAAACGACGACATTTTTGGAAGATATTGCTGCGCAGTGCCTTTATAAAAAGCCATGGCAGCCACAAAGGCTATTAAAGTGGCGCTTAGCTTAGCGGCCATAAATATTAAAGTGACATCAATAGTCATCGCCAATGCACGTTTAACTGGGCTCGCTAATGGAAGACCTAATAACGCTTGGTCAATTTTAAAGGCATACGGGGTGATCACGTCTTTGGTTTCAGAGTCTGATAATGCGAGTTGCTCTATCTCTTTGGTTTTCATTTTTATTTTTATGTTTTTAAAATGGGTAAGCTATTTAACTTACGCGCTTTTTATTGTTATATCAATCCGCTTAATTAAGTGATCTATTTTGAGAATTGGTATTAGCTCAAGTTAAAAGTATTGATTTACCAGCATAAAAAAGGGCTGCATACATGCAGCCCTTAAAATACTTTATTTATAAATAATTAAGCGGTTGGGTAATCGGTATAGCCTTGCTCTGCACCACCAAATAAGGTGTCGGGGTTGTGGCTATTTAGCGGTTTACCTTGCTCTAAACGTGCTGGTAAATCTGGGTTAGACACAAACGGGCGACCAAAGCCAATCATGTCGGCCCAGCCTTGTGCTAGGGCTTCATCGGCACGTTCTTTAGTGTACTTACCTGCATAAATTAATACGCCGCTGTACGCTTTACGAATAGCCTGTTTAAATTCAACGCTCATTAAAGGGGCATCATCCCAGTCGGCTTCAGCAATGTGCATGTAGCCCACGCCAGCGTCGTTTAGTGCTTGAGCAACGGCTAAATATGTTTGCTCTGGGTTATCATCAACCGTGCCGTTAAGCGTGGTAAGTGGTGCAAGCCTTACACCTACTTTTTGACTACCAATTTCATCGCTTACTGCATTTACAACTTCTGTTAAAAAACGCAAACGATTTTGCACACTGCCGCCATATTCATCAGTACGGGCATTTGATTGCGAGTCTAAAAATTGGTTAATTAAATACCCATTAGCGGCGTGTAGCTCTATGCCATCAAAGCCCGCGTCTACTGCATTTTTAGCCGCTTGGCGAAATTCGCCTAGTACATTTTCAATATCTTGCTTGCTCATTTCGCGCGGTAACTGAGTATCTACAAAGCCAGGTTCGCCGTTTGTATCTACAAATACTTTTACGTCTTTTGCAGCAATGGCCGATGCCGATATTGGCTGCACACCGCCTGTGTTATCGCTGTGAGTTACGCGCCCTACATGCCAAAGCTGCGCAAACATAACGCCACCAGCATCGTGCACTTTGTTGGTCACCGTGCGCCAACCTGCTACTTGCTCGTTTGTGTAAATACCTGGTGTCCAGGCATAGCCTTTACCCAGCTCACTTATTTGCGTGCCTTCGCTTACTATTAACCCAGCACTTGCCCGCTGCGCATAATAAGTGGCCATTAAATCATTGGCAATGTCGCCGGGCTGCGTTGAGCGCGAGCGAGTCATTGGTGGCATAACAATACGGTTTTTTAAAGTTTTACCTGCAAGTTCTATTGGTGAGAAAAGTAACGTCATAATGCCTCCTAAGTTTGATGGCGCTCATAATAGCGCAGCTATATAAATTCAAAAATAGCAAAAAACACAAAATAGCTTTGTTGTATTTGCAAAAGTGTCTACTTATTCTTCTGCTGAGCATTACATACAAACTATTTAAAAAAGTGATGCTAGTGCTAGAAAATTTAATTGATACAATATAACATACCAATAAATACCTATTAGTAAGTAAAATTAAATGATAAATAAACTGCCCGTCACAGTGTTATCAGGCTTTTTAGGCTCAGGTAAAACAACCGTACTTAGCCATATTCTTAATAACCGACAAGGAAAAAAAGTGGCTGTTATAGTCAACGATATGAGCGAGATAAACATAGATGCAGCCACAATTAAAAACGATGTGTCGCTCAATCACAGCAACGAAAAACTCGTCGAAATGAGCAACGGCTGTATTTGCTGCACCCTACGAGAAGATTTACTTGTTGAAGTGGGTAAACTTGCCAAAGATGGCCGTTTTGATTATCTCGTCATTGAATCAACAGGCATTTCAGAACCTCTACCGGTTGCCGAAACATTTACCTTTGCCGACGAAAATGGTGTTTCTCTTGGTGATGTTGCCACCCTCGATACCATGGTAACCGTGGTTGATGCGGTTAACTTTTTAACCGACTACGAACAAGCAAACGATTTACAAGATACTGGCGAATCGTTAGGAAAAGACGACGAGCGAAGCGTGGCCGACCTACTTGTTGATCAAGTTGAATTTGCCGACGTTATTTTAATTAGCAAAACTGATTTAGTCACCAATGAACAGCTCAATAAGCTTATTGCCATTTTAAATACGCTTAATACTCAAGCTAAAATGATTCCTATATCAAACGGCAATATTAATATTAACGAAGTGCTCAACACGGGCTTATTTAATTTTGCACGCGCCCAACAAGCGCCGGGTTGGCTTAAAGAAATGCGTGGTGAACACATTCCCGAAACCGAAGAGTATGATATTAGCAGCTTTAATTATACGGCGCGCCGCCCATTTAACCCTGAAAAGTTTTATCACTTTTTGCACAACACCGAGCAATTTGGCAAGCTCATTCGCTCTAAAGGGTATTTTTGGCTCGCAACGCGCCCTTTATTTTGCGCGCAGTGGAGCCAAGCCGGCGGTATAGCTCATTACGGGTTTGCTGGCATGTTTTATAAAGCAATTCCTAAAAAAGACTGGCCCACAGAGCCCGAGCTACTTGCTGATATAAACAGTAAATGGATAGAGCCCTTTGGTGATATGCGCCAAGAACTTGTATTTATTGGTCAGTCGTTAAATAAACAAGCCATGATTGAGGCGCTTGATGACTGCCTACTGCCAGAAGAAGCCGTGCTTAAAGGTAAGGATTTTTGGAAAACCTATAACGACCCGTTTCCTATTTGGGAGGAAGTGTAATGAATGCCCTAGCTCCAATAACGGCGCAAATAAAACCCACTGAGCAACTCCACCGAAGAGCAGCTAAAGAACGTAACGCCAATGTATTGCCACACATTTATGATCAAAACACCAACATCGTTATTTGGCAAAGAGACCTTGAACAAGTATTAACAAATGCCGTTAATACACTCATTAGCACTAATGCCATAAAACCACTTGAGCTTGCGGTATCACCCGATGATGCGTTTGATAAGTTAGTTACTGCACTTAAACCAGATGATAATAACCGCGATGAAACTGATGCGCTGTGTAAAGACATAGCATTATTAGTTGAAATGTTTTGCTGCCTATTTGATTTAAAACGCGCCGGTTTAAGGCTAAAAATAGTAGATAAACCTATGTGCCCGCGTTTTCATGTAGACAAAATTCCGTGCCGATTAGTGACAACTTACCAAGGCGTTGCAACGCAGTGGTTAAATCACAGCGATGTAGACCGCTCAAAACTTGGAACTGGTAATTTGGGTAAGCCTGATGAAGAGTCTGGCTTATTTAAAAGCCTAAATAATATTAATCAACTCCAGCAAGGCGATGTTGCGCTACTTAAAGGCGAGTACTGGGATGAAAACGAAGGCGCAGGGCTTGTACATCGCTCGCCACCGGAGGCTGCAAACGAGCAACGCTTGTTGCTCACCCTCGATTTTATTTAAAGTTTGTTATGGTGATAAACGCTGCACGAATGCGTGTTTATCACCCTCGCGATTACTTCATACAACCCTTGTGTATTTACCGGTTTAGATACAAAGTCATCCATGCCTACACTTAAACAGCGCTGCTTGTCATCTTCATAGGCGTTTGCGGTAATAGCAACAATGGGCACATGTGCCTTTGTATTTACCTCGTTAGCCCGTATTGTTTGGGTGCACTCGTAGCCATCCATATTAGGCATTTGGCAATCCATTAAAATTAAATCAAAGCGATTACCTTCAAGTACTTTTAGCGCTTCTATGCCATCGGTTGCCATCACTAAGTTTACCTTTGTAGGCTCTAGCATTTTTGCAATTACTTGGCGGTTAATGGGGTTATCTTCAACCAGTAAAAGTGTTTTATCACTTAAATTAGGCAACGACTTCGGCTGTTTAACGGGCTCTGGTTTGTTGGACTGTGCTTTAGGTGCACTTACGTAAAATTTAAGTACGCTACCTTTGCCTGGTTCGCTGTTGAGGGTAATTTCACCCTGCATTTTTTTAATTAACCCTTGGCTAATTGCTAAACCTAACCCTGTACCACCATACTTACGTGCCACACCTACATCAGCTTGTGTAAACTCACTAAATAACAACGACTGCTGATCTTTTTCAATACCAATGCCGCTATCGGCTACGCTTATTAAAAGTTGCTCGTTTTCATAATCAAACGATAAGCGCACAAAACCGCGCTCGGTAAACTTATACGCATTAGAGAGCAAGTTAATAATGACTTGGTTTAAACGTAGGTCGTCTACTTTTACGCAATCTGGCAGCCTGTCGCTTTGACTAACAATAAACTCGACATGATCAGAACTTACAATGGGAGAAAACAACGACTTTATATTGGCAATAAACGGCGCAAGGTTAGTCGCCCTAGGGCTAATTTCCATGGCGTTAGCTTCTATTTTAGAAAAATCTAAAATATCGTTTAAAATTTTCAGTAAATTTTGTGCGCTTTTTTGCTGCGTATTTAATAGCTCTCGCTGCTCATCGGTTAATGAATCATCGCGCAATAAAACCTCTCCCATGCCTAAAATACCGTTCATAGGGGTGCGTAGCTCATGGCTCATATTGGCTAAAAATTGCGACTTAGCAACATTGGCTAAATTAGCCCTATTTACCGCTTTTTTAAGCTCGGTGGTTTGTTCTGCTACTTTGCCCTCTAGCTGCTGATTAAATTCGCTCAGCTGGGTATTTAACCCTTGGTTTCTGATATTAGAGGCTTGTAGGTTTTCTATTGAACGCTGAAGCGCATTAGCTAGTAATTCAAATTGCTGTTGTAGTTGCAATACCTCATGCCAGCTTGAGTCTGTATTAAACTTATGTGTTTTGGTTTTACCAAAGCTTTGCATTAGCGTAGTTAGGCTAGTGATTGGCTGCACTAATAAATTAGCAAGTTGGTGTATAAAAATAACCACCATAAGCATCAATATCGCACTTAACAAAATAGTGGGTAGCCAAGCTTTTGCCACCGACATACTTAAATGCTTACGATTATAAAAGGTAATAACTTGCCAGTGGTTTTGTGGATCAATGTACCTAGAGCTGTGGTACACCTCGTTTTTGGTTGAACGAAATAGGTTTTTATCACCTAAATTACTGGTATTAAAGCCCTCACCGTTAAAATGGCTCAGTATTTTAAATTCATCAAGGGAGCTAAATACCACTTTTTGCTGTGCATCTAGCACCACTAAATCGCCCGTGTACTCAAATAAGTTAGGTATAAAGCGCTCTAAGCGGTCTAACTTTAACGAGCCCTCTACCACACCATAAAACGTATTGTTACGGTATATAGGTGCCGACAGCGCCACAATGGCCTCGTTACCTAGGCCGCGACCTTGAAACACACCACTGGTATAACCCAGAGGGAACTGCTGAGCTTGGGTAAAATATGCTCGGTCTTTAACACTACGCTGCGCAAGGCTAAGCCCCTCTATTAAATCGCTGGGCGAGCTAAGCTCTACAAAGCCATCTGGGTTTGCATACAAGCTGGTGGTAAAGCCTGGAAATAACGACATTAATCGTTTGAGCTGCACATCGCTTGCAGTGCCCGCACTTATTGCGTCGCTACTCATAACAATGGCGTTTTTATGAAATGCTAAATAATCATTTAATTGCGTGCTAATAGACTCGGCTTTTTCTTTTAGTTGAGCGTTTACTTCATACTCTAAGCGCGCATGATGATCGTTTACTAAAATTACACTGGTTAGCAGTACCACTAAAATAATAATGACACTAACCACATAGCTTAAAATTTTTGCCAGAGGCCTCCCCTGATACGCACGGCTGGCGTAAGGTACAAATACACTAACTAAATCAACCACCGCCAAGCTTATTAGCGCGTTAATTAAGTACTTTGATATCGCTACTATTAGCGTTAACCAGGCCAAGCCAATAACAAATTGGCCTATAACCCATACAAAGGGTAAACCAATACATAGCCAAAATACGCTACCCAGAGGAAGAATAGGTTTAGAGCGGCGTAAGCAAAAAGCATAAAGCCAACAAAGCTCGAGTAAATACACAATACTCGGCCAACAATGGCCCCATCTATAAAGTAAAAAACCAGAAACAATGGCAAGGCTTAGGCACGCGTAACGCAGCCCAGTAAATACTAAGCTGCATAAAACAAACAATTGCCCAAACAAAAATTCGGAGCTGTCAAAAAAATACAATGGCGAGAGATTTACTAACCCGCCTAATAACCCTAATAAAACAGCGAGTGTCCACTTACTTCTTTGCGGCATTAATCAACCTTGGGGCACTTTGTTAACACTTTATATGTTAAAATTAATGTAATTTTTACATTATTACGTACAAGGCAAGGGTTGTCTAGCTGCAATAAAACAGGAACAGGTAAACATTACCCCCTGTCAAAAAGCGTGTTATGTGTTTTTACACTTACTCTTTTTATGACTGCCGCTTAAATTTAACTTAATATCCTTAAGCATAGGCTTAGCATTTGCGATTGCTAAATAGGCATTAGCTAACGCTTCTGGAGCTGCGTAATAATCTACAATAAGTATTACTGTTGAAACATTGAGTGACTGTAATTTATTCCCAAGCTCAGTAGATGTGAGTTTTGCTTTGGCGTTGCTAAATAAGTAATTTGATTTTTTACATAAATAGTAAATGTTTCATCTGCTAGTGCAGTAAACGACAATAATAAAAACAGTGTGAATGTAAAAATGAGGTAGAGCGGTAATAGTGGAAAATCGACACTCGTGATACTAAATATCTAACGGTGTTACTAAGGAATAATTTAAAAGGAATGTATTTTCACCCAAATGAGGAATTTGGGTGGCAGTCTTACCAGCCACATCTCGGCACACACGTCACAAACTGTGGCTGCTCCCTTCCGGGCCTGACCAGGTTCGCCTGCTAGTATTGCGAGAGGACCAATAAGACTACCATTGAGGGCCTTGGTTGGCGCGGGAAGGATTATCTCTACTTTTGGTGTGTTATTCAAGGGATAATCAAAAAAGAAAGTGCGATTGCATACTTCATATACAATCGCGGTTAAAAACAGCCTTTAATGCCTATTAATTACGCTCTAACTCGGCTTTAATTTTACGCAGTGCTGCTTTTACTTTTTTCATGTTTTCTGGGCCCATACGTAACAGCTGTTTTTGTGCAGCCGGTAATTGCTCCCATTCAGAAAACGCATACTGATAAGTAACCGAGTCTCGCAGTAGCGGTAACTCGCCTTCTGGCTCCGGTGTATCAAGTAATAACTCAATAGCATCTTCTAGCGTTTGATTAAATTCATCATCGCCGTAACCAATTTCACTGTACGCGTTGTTGATTAATGGCTTGTACTGCTCGTACATACGCACAGCTTGGGCGGCGCTCATGCTCGTAAATACTTTTACATACGGTGTATAGCGCTCGTAGCTGTTAGGGTCAATTGTTAAAATGTCCCCTTCGCTTACGCTAAATTCTTCTTCAGGTTTAACCACTGGCGTGTGCTTTTTAGCAATTTTGCCTTTGGCTATGTTGTCTATAAATACGACGCCACGGCGAATTACATCGTCGGTTACCATTAGGCTCATTACCGAGTCGCTTAGGTATTCATCCATTTTGGCAACCACTACGGTGTCGCTTTCATCAAGCGTTGGTAATGGCTCTACAACCGGCTCTGGCTCAGCTGGGCGCTGAGCAGGCACGCTTAGCTCAGCTGGCTTTTCAGGCTTAACTGATGGCGCATCTACCACAGGGTCGTTTTCTGGCTTTAACTCCATCACTGGCTGTTCTTTTGGTGTTTGCTCTACCTCTGTGCGAGTTTCTGGCTCGTCAGTGGGCGATAGCAGGACGAACGCAGCGGCACACACTAAAATAATTAAAATAATAACGGCGAATAAAAAATTGTTTTTAGGCGGACGTTTTTGAACATCTGACGCTTCTGGTTTATCTGACATACAAACTCCATAAATTTAAATGCATATTACTCAGAGTACGCTGAGTGGAAAAAATTCACTATCGGTAATCACTATTACTTAAATATAAGCTTTACAACATAAACCTACACTTACTAATTAGAACAACGAGCCATAGTAACTCAGTTATTCTTTGATTCTTCTAGCTTAAAGACTTAAAGTTGATAAATAAAGAAAAGACGTTAAGCAGTTCAAAAACCACTATGAAAATCCAGCAAGTTGACCCACATAAACCTAAAATAGCCCTATTACTTACAGGTGGTGGCGCTCGCGCTGCTTATCAAGTGGGCGTGCTTAAAGCGCTTGCTCATAGTATGCCCCGCACCGCGCCTTTGCCATTTAGAATTATTAACGGCACTTCTGCAGGCGCGATTAATTCTGCAGCTTTGGCCTGTTATGCCTCGTGTGCACATTTGGCCGTGCGTAAACTTGAGTCTGTTTGGAAAAACTTTTCAACGTCTATGGTCTACAAAAGCGACTTTTTAAGTGTGTTTGGCCATATTGCGCGCAATATTTTAACCAGTTTTCAGTCTGAGCACATAAACCACCCGCCAGGCAGTTTGCTAAATAACCGCCCTTTGCGCGGTTTATTAAACGAAATTTTAGACCTGCACCGCATTGAACGTAATTTACACCGTAATTATTTAGAAGCGATTTCTATTACCGCTTCAAGCTATACAACCGGTGACTCTGTTGCGTTTTTTCAGTCAAACACACAAACACCTTGGCAACGCGCCAAGCGCGAAGGTCGCCCTATGCGCATTAACGTTGAGCATTTAATGGCCTCAAGCGCCATTCCTATGGTGTTTCCAAGTGTTAATGTATTTAACCATTATTTTGGCGATGGTTCTATTCACCAGCTTTCACCGCTTAGCCCTTCTATTCATTTAGGGGCCGAAAAAATATTTATTATTGGGGTAGACCAACCAAAAGAGTCGCACCCGGCGGGTTACTCGCCCCACTACCCTGGGCTTTCTGCGGTTGCAGGGCATTTACTCGATAGTGTATTTAGCGACACCATGCAAGCCGACCTTGAGCGCCTTGAGCGTGTAAATCGCACTTTAGGGCTACTTCCGGCGCGCGACAAACATCAAGAGCTGAAACAAATAGAAACCTGTATTATTAATCCATCAAAAAACTTTAACGATATTGCCGCGCAATACTACAGCGATATGCCGTGGGCAATTAAGTTGCTGCTGCGCACAATTGGGGTAAAAAAACATTCGCAATCGAGTTTAACCAGCTATTTATTGTTTGAAAAACGCTACACTCAGCACCTAATTCAAATTGGCTATGAAGATGGCATGAAAAAACTACCCGAAATACGCCAATTTTTAGAGCTCGACTAGCTAATGTTGGCTTTTGCTAATTAAAACTTGTTCTATGGGCTATTTAATCGCAGAGTAAGCTTTGAAACCAACTGTTCCTGATAACTACCTCTGCGTTATTTTAATAACTTGCATCTATGTCAGTAAAAAACATCAAATGCATTTTTTATTCAAGCCCATCGAGTAGGTAATGCTCTACTCGCTCTACCCGCCTAGGCTTACCTTGCAATACCAGTACATCGTTTGCGCACAATGTGGTGCTGGTTGATGGGTCGTCTATTTCTTGCCCCTCTCGGCGCAAAGCTTTTACAGTCACGCGGCGTTTAGATAAGTTAAGCTCATCTATTGTTTTATCCACCGCATAGGCTTGATCTGGCAACGCAACTACGTGTAAGTATTCTAAGCGCTCAGAGGAGGTTTCTTCGTTGTCTTTAAAGTAACCGGCGTAAAAACTTTGCATAAGCGGGTAGCGATTACGGCGCTCTTTACTAACACGGCGTACAATGCGTGTCATCGGTACACCCGACATCGACAACACATGCGAAACCAACATTAAGCTTGCCTCTAACGACTCAGGCACCACCTCAGTAACCCCCAGCTCTTTTAAGTTGTTTAATTGGCTGTCGTCGCGGGTTCTTATTAGTATTTTAACGTTAGGCGCGAGTTGCTTTATGGCATCTATTACCACGTGTGCATGCTCAAGCTCTGTAAAGGTAATAATCACTAAGCGTGCTCGCTCTACCCCTGCGCACTTTAAAATATCTTTTTGTTTTACATAGCCAAATATTACTGGCTCACCTGCGGCTTTGCCCTCTTGTACTAAGATAGGGTTACTTTCTATGGCAACGTAATCTATGGCTTCGGGTTTTAGAAATCGCGCTATTGTTTGCCCTACGCGTGAAAAGCCACAAATAACCACGTGATCGTTATATAAGGTGCTACTTTTAGGCTCACTCTCCCTCGCCATACTGGGGTGATCTAAAATACCTAATTGCTTTAAAATTAGTGGGGTTTTATCAATTAAAAACGGGGTTAGCGCCATCGATAGCACCCCTAAGGCAATTAAAAACGAGGCTTGCTCTGAATTGAGCAACTCATGTTGACTTGCCAAAGCAATAAGCACAAACCCAAATTCTCCCATTTGCCACAGCATAACGCCGCAGGCTAGCGAGTCTTGATTGCGCTCATGCATTAATCTGGCACTTAATGCCAGCACGGTAATTTTTAATATTAACAAGCCAAATAACGCGCCAATAATCACAAAACCATGCGAAAGCACAAATAAAATATCGAGCTGCATCCCCACAGTTACAAAAAACAGCCCCATTAAAATATCGCGAAATGGCCTAATATCAGCCTCGAGTTGATGGCGGTAATGGCTCTCTCCTAGCATCATGCCAGCTAAAAATGCCCCAAGCGCCATTGATAAACCAAACATGTAAGTTAAAAAGCCGGCAAATAACGCCACCAAAATTGTGGTAAGCACAAACAGTTCATCGGTTCGTACCTGCGCTATTTCTTTAAATACTTTAGGCAGCACCCATTTACCAATCGCCCACAGTAATAAGCACACAAACGCGCCTTTTGTAAGCGCAAATGCCAGCGCCCAACTAATACTTTGCGAATCGCTTGAGGCAAACAGCGGCAAAATAATAAGTAAGGGCACAACGGCAATATCTTGAAACAGTAATACGCCTACCGCCAGTTGCCCACGGCGCTGGTTTAGTTCGCCAGTTTCTTTTAATAGCTTAACCACCACCGCGGTTGAAGAAAGCGCCATAATTGTGCCAATGGTAAAGCTAGTGAGTAAGCTAAAATTTAAGCAATATAAAATAATAATGAAGAGCAAGCTGGTAACACCAACTTGTAACGAGCCCAGTCCAAACACAATATTGCGCATGGCCATTAGCCGGGATATAGAAAACTCGAGCCCTAAACTAAACAGTAAAAATACGATGCCCAGCTCAGCAATAAACTCTATTTCGTGAGATTGCGCAAGCCAACCAATGCCATGGCTGCCCGCTAAAACGCCTGTTGCTAAATACGCCAAAATAGGCGGCAAGCCAATGCGCTTAAAAAACCATACAAAAAGCACCGCCGCCAATAACAAGCCAAAAATTTGAGCGTTTATACTTTGCAAATTCGGCCTCCAGCGTCAATTAAACTACGGAATGGACTTTAAATATAGCAACCATATGTTTATCAAGCAATTTTAAAATATGGCATAAAAATAGCTTAGTTATTGCAAAGTAACACCCTGGGGGAAGATTTTAATGGAAAATGTCCATATTTTGACACAACGCGTGTCTGGGCGCGGCGATTTTTTGCCGTTTTCGGCAGAGCAAACACACACAAACGAAACAGCGGCAACGCACGACTTAGTTACCGAGCTACAAACAAGCCTAGTAATAGAAGATGTATTGGCTATTTATGCAAAATTTGCCAAACAGCTACTCAACTTTTCAGGGCTGCAGTTTCAATCAACGCTCGGCACTGCACAAACCTCAGATAGCAACACGAACACTAGCCCGTACTCTTACGATTTAGCTATTGGTCGCGAGCACTTAGGACAGCTAATTTACTTTAGCCAATACCCTATTAGTAAAGCGATTGAAAACAAATTACGCGCCCTGCACAGCGCCCTTGTGTACCCACTGCGTAACGCAATGATGTACAGCCGAGTGTTAAAACTTGCTACAAAAGATGCGCTTACCGGGTTAAATAACCGTAGCCAATTTAATGACATGTTATCGCAAAAGCTCGAAAACTGCCGCCGTTACCAGCGTCCTTTTAGTTTAATGCTGCTTGATTTAGATAACTTTAAGCAAGTAAACGACAACTATGGTCATAAAGTAGGTGACGATGTTTTAAAAGAATTTTCGCAGGTACTTTGTAGCAGTATACGCGGCACCGACTCCGTGTTTAGATTTGGTGGCGATGAGTTTTCGCTGATTATTGAAGACCCCGAGTTTACAACAAACAAAGTGGTTGCTGAGCGCATTATGCACTTAGTCAGAAACTCAAGTTTAATGTCTAAATACAAAGTAACCACCAGCATTGGCTTTACCCTAGCCAATAGCCAAGATTGCGAAACAGAAATATTTGCTAGAGCCGATAAAGGCTTATATAAGGCAAAAGCCTCTGGGCGCAACTGTGCAAAAGCATATTAGTATTTATATAACTGTATTATTTATAAAAGCTTAGCTTCCCCCGCTGAGCTTTTTTATTACTGTTTAATTATTTATTAGCCAGTAATTTATAAACAAACAAGGCTGCACAAAAGCCAAAAAAGAAGCCGCTCACTAAATTAAGCAATGCTGTTATGCTTGCAAGCGGGGTAAATAACACTAAACCCAGTGGTAAACTTACGCCTAAAATAAAAAATAACCCGCCTTTACCTAACCAGTAGGCAAGCAATAATACCGCCGATACCACCCCGCCCACAACGGCATAACCCAATGTAATAATATTAAGCTCTAGTAATACATTGGCTATAACAGCTACTAACGCTGTTATTAACATGCCCATTGGCGCTTTGCTAACTAGCGATAAACCTACATGTGGCTGATCTTTCATTTATTTACACTCCCAAAAAATGCCGTTTTCGTCTTGGTGTTTTTCACTTACAAAATAACCAACAACTTGCACAAGCTCGTCGTTATAAAATATTAAAGGTACACGCTCCCTTAGCCACGGGGCTACTTTTGCATCTTTAAACCAGTGTTTAAGCGTATTGCTGCCTGGCTTTTTTAACGGCTTTATACGCGCACTATTACAATTAAAGCGCACGGTGACTTGCTCGTTTGGCAGTGGGGCACGTAGGCCTTTACCTTGTTGCTTTATTAATACGCGCCCATCATTAAGCGCAAGCTCATTGCTCGTTAGCGCTTCATCGGCTAATAGCGCGTGTGGTGTAACAAAATACAAATACTCTTGATGGCGTCGTATTTGTCCCTCGCTTAAATCAACTTGCATTTGCGCATCAGCCTGCGCATTTATGGCTTGGTTAATTATTTGCAAAAGTTGCTTTTGTGAGGGCATTACTTGGGTAAATAAGCTAAGCCACGCACGAACCACATTGGTTATGCGCACGTCGCTGTAGGTGGTTAGTTGGCTAACGCTCAGTGCTTGATGGGCGTTTATGCTTTGTTTTAAATCAAGTTCAGTGTACTCATCAAGTAGCGTTTGTTGTTGCTGTAGTAACTCAATGCTGCGCCCAGCACAGTGCTCAAAACCTTTAAAACGTTTTGCCAGTAAAGGCACTACACGTGCACGTAAAAAGTTACGATCAAAACGCTCATCGGTATTTGAGTCATCAGTTATGTGCGTAATATTAAATTCTGTGGCAAAGTGCTCTATATCACTGCGCGTTATGTTTAAAAGCGGCCTGTAGCATATTCGCCCGCTTTGTAGTTCACGCATTTTTTGCATTGCGCCTAACCCTTTTAAGCCAGAGCCGCGCTTTAACCGCAGTAAAAACGTTTCTATTTGATCGTTTAAATGCTGACCCAACAAAATAACACTGCCCGCGGGGCTTAACTCATCAAGTGCTTTGTAACGCGCCTCACGTGCCTGCGCTTCAAGGCTTGTTCGTGTTTTTGAGTTTATTGTTACCTGCGCGGCATTAAACGATATATTTAGCTCAGCGCACAAGTTTTGGCAAAAGCGCTGCCAGTCATTCGCGTATTGGCTTAAACCATGATTAACATAAATCGCGTTTACGTTTAGCTTTGGTTGCGCTTGTTTTAATAAGTGCATTATATGAAGCAATACCACCGAATCCACGCCACCCGAAAGCGCCACCGTAAAGTTATACTGCTGGTGCTTAAAAAAGTGCTCAAGGGTGTGTTTAACGTGCTGATAAATAGGTGATGCTTGCATGGATACGCTATAAATTTAATGTTTGCAGTATTTTAAAACAAAAAAGCCGCATAAGCGGCCTTTTTTAACAATAAATGCGTTGGTTAGCTAATTAGCAGTAACCAAACGACATTAAACGTTTGTAGCGTTGATCAAGCATGTCTTCAAGCGATAGCGCTTGTAAGTCAGCAAGGTCACGTTTTAAACGTGTTTTTAAGTTACGTGCCATTGCATCGTAATTGCGGTGTGCACCGCCTAAAGGCTCTTCAACTAAGTTATTAATTAAATCGAGCTCTTTAACGCGCTCTGCAGTTACACCCATTGCCTCTGCGGCAAGTGGTGCTTTATCGGCGCTTTTCCATAAAATTGAAGCACAGCCTTCTGGCGAAATTACTGAGTACGTGCTGTATTGCAACATGTTAACTCTGTCGCCAACACCAATGGCTAATGCACCACCAGAGCCGCCTTCGCCAATAACCGTACAAATTGTGGGTACTTTAAGTGCCGCCATTACTTTTAGGTTACGTGCAATTGCCTCAGACTGACCGCGCTCTTCAGCGCCCACACCTGGGTATGCCCCTGGGGTGTCGATAAAGGTCATAATTGGCATTTTAAAACGCTCGGCCATTTCCATTAAACGTAGCGCTTTGCGGTAGCCTTCTGGTTTTGGCATACCAAAGTTACGTTTAATTTTTTCAGCTGTATCACGCCCTTTTTGCTGGCCAATCACCATTACTGGTTCGCCATCTAAACGTGCAACACCGCCTAAAATAGCCGGATCGTTAGCAAAAGTACGATCGCCTGCAAACTCGTCAAATTCCGTGAAAATGCGCTCGATATAATCTCGAGTGTAAGGACGCAACGGATGACGCGCTAACTGCGATACTTGCCAAGCGCCTAAATTTGAGAATATTTCCTCTTTTTGCTTAGCGCTTTTTTCTTTTAATTTGCTGACTTCCTCTTCTAACTCAAGGTCTAATTCGCCAGCGCGGCTTATGCTTTGTAATTCTTCAATTTTTGCTTCTAATTCTGCAATCGGAAGCTCAAAATCAAGATAATTGAGGCTCATGCTCTAAACTACCTAATCAGTTAAATTCTAGTTCTACATCTTGTGCCGCCATGAGTGATAACTTATGAATTAAGTCGTCGCTCGGCGTAACACACCATTCGATCCCTAGGGTTAATTGAGCCAACGCATCGGGGCGCTGGTAATAAACCTTGATCGGACACGTTCCCATTTTATAAGGTTCGAGTACTTTTTGTAATTTATCGAAGAAACCTGCCTCGATTTGCACCATGTTCAGCGTCATTTTAATCGCTTTAATGCGTTTTTCACGCGCTTGAGCAATGGTGTTTATTTCTCTGGCGGTCATTGTAATGCCACCGGAGAAGTTATCAAAGCTGACCTGTCCAGATATTACCAAGATATTGTTTACTTGAAGCATTTCTTGGTACATTTCGAACTGTTCAGGAAACAAGCGTACATCAATACGGGCGCTCTTGTCATCTAAAGTTATTAAGCCCCAACGATTTCCTTTTTTATTAATTAATGTCCGCGCTGAAATAACTAAACCCGCCGCCGTAGAGAGTACATCACGATTTGTTGGCTGTAAATCCACCAGCTTGCCGCTGGTGTAATGTCTAAGTTCACGACGATACTGATTTATCGGATGCCCTGTTAAATAAAGGCCTAGCGTGTCTTTTTCGCCATCAAGCCATTGGTTATCGGTAAGCGGTGTGGCTTTAATAAAGGCTTGCTCAACTTCATCAGGCTCAGTGGCCAGTAAGCCAAATAAATCGCTTTGCCCAAGTTGCTCAGCTTTGTTGTGCTGATCGGCAGCGCGCATGGCATCTTTTAAACTTGCCAGTAATGTTGCACGCCCTGCTTGGGTTTTCTCTGGCCCAAGCTTATCAAGTGCACCGGCGTAAATTAATTTTTCGGTTACACGTTTATTTAAGCGTTTTAAATCTACACGGGCACAAAAATCAAATAAATCTTTAAATGGGCCGCCTTTTGCGCGTGCTTCTAAAATGGCCTCTACCGGCGCTTCACCTACGCCTTTAATAGCACCAATACCGTAAACAATTTCACCTTGCAGGTTTACCGTAAATTTAAATTCTCCGGCATTTACATCAGGCGGTAATAAGGTGAGCTTCATGTTTTCACATTCATCCACCAAAATTACTATTTTGTCGGTGTTATCCATATCGGCCGACATTACCGCAGCCATAAATTCTGCCGGATGGTGCGTTTTCATCCACAGCGTTTGGTACGAAACCAGTGCATACGCTGCCGAGTGAGATTTATTAAAACCATAACCTGCGAATTTTTCTACTAGGTCGAAAATTTTAATCGCCAGTTCGCCGTCTATACCATTATTGCGTGCGCCTTCTTCAAAGGTTGAACGCTGTTTGGCCATCTCTTCGGGTTTTTTCTTACCCATTGCACGACGTAGCATGTCGGCGCCACCAAGCGTATAGCCTGCTAGTACCTGGGCAATTTGCATTACTTGTTCTTGATACAAAATAATGCCGTAAGTAGGCTCAAGTATGGGCTTTAAGCTTTCGTGTTGGTATTGGGCATCTGGGTATGAAATTTCTTCTCGGCCAAGCTTACGGTCGATGAAGTTATCTACCATGCCTGATTGCAGTGGGCCTGGGCGGAACAAGGCTACCAATGCAATCATATCTTCAAAGCAATCGGGCTTTAATCGACGTACGAGGTCTTTCATGCCGCGCGATTCTAGCTGGAATACCGCGGTTGTTTCGGCGCGCAGTAATAGCTCTATACTTTTTTTATCATCCAGTGGAATGGTATTTATATCAACGGGCGCTTTGCCTTCGCGCTTCATGCGCTCGTTGGTCATATCCACAGCCCACTGCAAAATGGTCAAGGTACGTAAGCCCAAGAAATCGAACTTAACAAGGCCTGCGGTTTCTACGTCGTTTTTATCAAACTGTGTTACCGGAAACTTACCTTCGTCATCGCAATAAAGTGCAGCAAAGTCGGTAATGGTCGTCGGCGATATTACAACACCACCGGCGTGTTTACCGGCATTACGTGTACACCCTTCTAGGATGCGACACATATCGATTAAATCTTTTACCTCTGAGTCGCCATCGTAGGCTTCTTGTAAACGCGGCTCTACCTCAAACGCTTTGGCAAGCGTCATGCCGGGATCCCCTGGGATCAGCTTAGAAATACGATCAACAAAACCATAAGGGTGGCCAAGTACACGCCCTACATCGCGTATTACCGCTTTTGCAGCCATGGTACCAAAGGTAATAATTTGTGATACCGCGTCCCGCCCATACAATGCCGATACATGGTCAATTACCTCATCACGCCTGTCCATACAAAAATCGACATCGAAATCGGGCATTGATACACGTTCAGGGTTTAGGAATCGCTCAAAGAGTAAATCAAATTCAAGCGGATCAAGGTCGGTAATTTTTAGGGCATACGCCACTAATGAACCCGCACCCGAACCACGCCCTGGCCCCACTGGAATATTGTTATCTTTACTCCACTGAATAAACTCCATTACGATTAAGAAGTAGCCTGGGAAACCCATTTGGTTAATTACACCAAGCTCTACTTTTAAGCGCTCGTCGTATTCGCCTCGTTTTTCTTGTCGCTCTTGTTCATCGGGGAATAAAAACTGCAGGCGCTCTTCAAGGCCATCTTCTGAAACCTTAACTAAAAAGTCTTCAATTTTTAACGAGCCGGTTGGGTAATCAGGCAAAAAGTAAGTGCCTAGTTGCACCGTTACGTTACAGCGTTTGGCTATTTCTACCGTATTTTGCAGCGCTTCAGGAATATCGCTAAATAGCTCGGCCATTTGCTCAGGCGTTTTTAGGTATTGCTCTTGTGAAAATCGTTTAGGGCGGCGTTTATCATCAAGGGTGTAACCGTCAAAAATAGCCACACGAATTTCGTGCGCTTCAAAGTTTTCGGGCTTTAAAAAAACCACTTCGTTTGTGGCAACAACGGGCAGCTGCTCTTTTGCTGCAAGCTCTACTGCCATATGCAGGTAGTCTTCTTCAAGCGGGCGGTCGGTGCGAATAAGCTCTAAATAGTAATGATCGCTAAAATGCTGCTTATAAAAGCTCACTACAGATTCAATAACGCCTGGGTTATTTTTTAATAAGGCTTTACCTAAGTCACCATCTTTTGCGCCTGAGAGAATAATAAGCCCTTCTTTGTGCTTAACTAGCCATTCTCGGTCAATCACTGGGCGATGAAATATATGCCCGCGTTGGTAAGCTTCAGATATTAATAAGGTAATGTTTTTATAACCGTCGTTGTTTTTAGCTAGCAACGTAATACGGCTTGGCTCATCTGGAAACTCTGGGCTGCGCAACCAAAAATCGGCTCCCACTATGGGTTTAATACCGGCACTGTGGGTTGCGCCATAAAAACGCACTAAACCACAAAAGTTCATTTGATCGGTAATTGCCAGCGCGGGCATTTCAAGCTCTTGCGCTTTAGCAACAATAGGCTTGGTTTTAGCTAAGCCATCGACCATTGAAAAGTCTGAGTGAACCCGTAAATGTACAAAATCTGGAGCAGCCATTATTTATGCCTCGCCCTTTGCTTGCATTAGCACACGTTGTACCGGCTTAAAGCTTTTACGGTGCTCATCAATAGCGCCGTATTGCTCAAGCGCTGCAAAATGTGCTTTAGTTGGGTACCCTTTGTGCCCTGCAAACCCGTATTGCGGGTAGCGAGTATCAAGCTCAAGCATTTCGTCATCACGCGCTACTTTGGCTAAAATAGAGGCTGCTGAAATTTCAGCCACTAAACTATCGCCTTTAACAACTGCTTGAGCCGGCATAGCTAATTTAGGTAAGCGGTTACCATCTACAAATACAAACTCTGGTTGCGTACTTAACCCCTCAACTGCACGTGTCATTGCAAGCATAGTTGCATGCAAAATGTTTAACTCGTCAATTTCTGTTGGGCTACAACGACCAATGGCATAACACAGCGCTTTTTGTTTTATTTCTATAGCCAGTGCTTGGCGCTTTTTGTCGGTTAGCTTTTTAGAGTCAGCTAAACCTGCAATAGGATTCGCTGGGTCAAGTATCACCGCAGCGGTAACAACATCGCCGACAAGCGGGCCACGCCCTACTTCATCTACACCGGCAATTAAGGTTACGTTGGGTCGTTCAATTTGCATTTATTAACTCCGCCACAGCATTAGCTGCTTGTTTGCTGGCACTTAATCTAATTTTTTCGTGGATGGCTAAAAAGCGTGCTTTTAGTTCTTTATTATCGGTATTTAGCATAGGCGTAAGTGCACCTGTTAAATTGGCTACGTTACATTCACTTTGTAAAAACTCCGGCACGAGTTCTTCATCGGCTAATAAGTTTGGCAGTGAAAAATATTTAATGTTAAAGGTAAACAAGGTTTTAAAAATCCAATAGCTCATTGGCTTAATTTTATAACCCACCACCATAGGCTTTTTATACAGCATGCCTTCGAGCGTTGCTGTGCCTGATGCCAGTAAAATAGCATCGGCTGCTTGCATGGCTAGTTTTGACTGACCATCGAGTAGGTTTACATTTAAATTTGGTGCAGTGGCATTTAAAATTTCACTAAATTGCGCTTTGCGTTTTTCGTTAACCAGCGGCACCACTATTTTAAGGTCTGGGTTTTGCGCTTGTAACTGTGCAGCTGTTTTTATATAGGTTTCGCTGAGTAAGCCTACTTCTGAGCCACGGCTACCTGGCAGTAAAGCCAGTACTTTGTCGTCGGTATTTAGGCCAAGTTCTTGGCGAGCTTGGCTATCGTCGTGCTCAAGCGCTATATCGTCAGCTAAGGTGTGCCCTACAAATGTGCACGGTACTTGGTGCTTATCGTAAAATTCTTTTTCAAACGGCAGCAAAGCAAGCACTAAATTTGTGGCAGCACTAATGGTATGAATGCGTTTTTCGCGCCATGCCCAAACCGACGGGCTTACGTATTGAATGGTTTTAATACCGGCATCTTTTAAAGGCTTTTCTACCCGTAGGTTAAAATCGGGCGCATCAATACCAATAAATACATCGGGTGGGTTATCTTTAAAGTGCTGTACCAGCTGCTTACGTATTTTAAGTAAACGCGGCAAACGCCCTAATACTTCAACCAGCCCCATTACCGAGAGCTCGTCCATGTCGTAAAGCGTTTTACAGCCTTGCGCCTGCATTTTTGGCCCTGCAATGCCTTCAAAAATAGCATCTGGAAAGTGCGTTTTAAGTGCTTTAATTAAGCCTTCGCCTAAAATATCGCCCGACAGCTCACCTGCCACAATACCAATACGTAGTTGTTTTTTCTCTTTATTCATTCGACTTTATTTATCAGGCGTTCATAGCGGTTAGTTTACCGTGTTTTAATGTTTGGTTAAACGCTTTAAATTAACGATTATTTGTAACTAATTTAGTACCAAACGATTGTTTGTATTTCATACTGATGTAGCATGGTGAATATATATTAACTTTTTCTAATATGTTTATTGACAAAAATTGTGCAAACGTAAATAATATTCCAAACTTTCAGTAATTACTGAAAGTTCATTAATTTTAACTTTGCCAATTATCAATTGCCTTGTTAACCCGTCACCCTCAAGGAGCCAAAAATGATAGATGAAACCTTTGTGGATCTATCGCGATTGCAGTTTGCTGTTACCGCACTCTTCCATTTCTTATTCGTGCCTTTAACCATAGGTATGACCTGGATTTTAGTTATTATGGAATCGGTTTATGTTATGACCGGTCGCGAAATTTATCGTGATATGACTAAGTTTTGGGGAAAATTGTTTGGTATTAACTTTGCTATTGGGGTGGCAACGGGCCTGACCATGGAGTTTGAGTTTGGTACTAACTGGTCTTATTACTCGCATTACGTAGGCGATGTATTTGGCGCCCCGCTCGCTATTGAAGGCTTAATGGCATTCTTTTTAGAGTCGACCTTTGTGGGTATGTTCTTTTTAGGCTGGGATAGGTTAACTAAACGCCAACATTTGGGCGCTACATTTTTAATGGCGCTAGGTACTAATATGTCGGCGCTGTGGATATTAATTGCTAACGGGTGGATGCAAAACCCTGTAGGGGCAGAGTTTAACTATCAAACCATGCGCATGGAAATGACCAGCTTTGCAGAGCTTGTATTTAACCCTGTGGCGCAGGTTAAGTTTATTCATACGGTATCGGCAGGTTACGTAGCCGCTTCTATGTTTGTACTGGGCATTAGTAGTTGGTACATATTAAAAGGTCGCGATTTAGCCTTTGCTAAGCGCTCGTTCTCGGTGGCATCGGGCTTTGGTTTAGCATCCATATTGTGTGTCATTTTATTAGGTGACGAATCAGGCTACGAAGTAGGCGAAGTTCAAAAAGTAAAACTTGCCACCATAGAAGCTGAATGGCACACCGAAGAAGCACCCGCAGCGTTTACCGCGCTTGGTTTTCCTGATTCGGATGAGCAGGTAACTCATGCAGCAGTAAAAATACCTTACGCACTGGGTATTATTGCTACCCGCTCTTTAGATGAGCAAGTTATTGGTATTTCTGATTTAGAGAAAAAACACGAGGTACGCATTCGTAACGGCATGATAGCGTACGAATACCTCCAAAAGCTAAGAAATGGCGATGACAGCGAAGAAAACATAGCTAAATTTGATTCTCTTAAAGCCGATTTAGGTTATGGCTTGCTGCTTAAGCGCTATACCCCCAATGTGGTAGATGCCACAGAAGAGCACATTCAAATGGCAGTTAAAGACTCCTTCCCTAAAGTGGGGCCTATGTTTTGGTCATTTAGGATTATGGTGGCCTGTGGTGTAGCTATGCTGGCCGTGTTTGTATTGGCATTTTATTACAACGCACACCGTATTATTGAGCAAAAACGTTGGCTACTGTGGGCTGCAGTATTAAGTATTCCACTACCATGGATTGCAATAGAATTTGGTTGGATCGTTGCCGAATATGGTCGCCAGCCTTGGGCTATATCAGAAATATTACCGACCTTTTTAGCCACCTCGTCACTGACGGTAAACGATATTTTAATTAGCTTAACTGGGTTTATTATTTTTTACACTGGCCTTGCCATTGTAGAAGGTTGGTTAATGGTGCGCTTTATTAAACAAGGCCCAAGCTCGTTACATACAGGTAAGTATCACTTTGAGTTACCAAACAAAGCAGATAAAGACGCAGGAGAGCAATTATGATTTTTGATTATGAAACATTAAAAATGCTGTGGTGGTTGCTCATAGGCGTACTGCTAATAGGCTTTGCAATTACCGATGGCATGGATATGGGCGTAGCGATGCTGCTTCGCCTAGTTGGTAAAACAGACTCAGAGCGCCGCACGGTAATTAACACCATTGGCGCCCACTGGGACGGTAATCAAGTATGGTTTATTACCGCAGGCGGCGCTTTATTTGCAGCGTGGCCTATGGTGTATGCCGCCGCATTTTCGGGCTTTTACTTTGCCATGATGCTGGTATTGTTTGCGTTATTTTTTAGACCTTTAGGTTTTGATTACCGCTCAAAAATAGACTCTAAACGCTGGCGTAATAACTGGGATTGGGGTTTGTTTGCAGGCAGCGCCATTCCGGCTTTAGTATTTGGTGTGGCATTTGGTAACTTATTTTTAGGTGTACCGTTTAATATTGATAACTTACTGCGTGTAAGTTACCAAGGCTCGTTTTTTGGCTTACTCAACCCATTTGGCCTACTGGCAGGTTTAATTAGTATCACTATGTTAATTGCCCATGCAGGCATGTGGTTACAACTGCGCACAGCAGATGCCGTTGCAGAGCGCTCAGCGCAATATGGCCGCTACGCATTAGTGGTATTTATTGTACTGTTTGCGGCTGCGGGTTTTTGGGTGGCAAACATAAATGGCTACCAAATTGTTTCTATGCCTGATACGCAAAGCCATGCAGATCCGTTGGCAAAAGTTGTAAGCACAGCGCAAGGTGCGTGGCTTAATAATTACAGCGAGCGCCCATGGGCAATGACCTTCCCTATTTTAGGCTTTGTTATGGCACTCAGTGCTTTACTGTTCTCTAAACTAAACAAGCCAGCACTTGGGCTTATTTCAACCAGCATTATGTTAATTGGCGTTATTATGACGGCGGGTGTATCGCTGTTCCCATTTATTATGCCATCTGTTAATAACCCAGATATTAGCTTAACTATTTGGGATGCGGTGTCGAGCCACAGAACGCTTAATATTATGTTTGTTGCTGTTGTTATATTTATTCCGTTAATTTTGGCCTACACCACCTGGTGTTACGTAAAAATGTGGCGCAGAGTAACGGTAGACGAAATTGAAAACAACACGCACGGTAGCTACTAAGGAGACTAAATTATGTGGTATTTCGCTTGGATTTTAGGTGTACTTTTAGCCTGTACCTTAGGTGTTATAAATGTAATGTGGTACGAGTTTCATCAAAATAAAAACAGCATAGCTGATGATGAACAACCGATGCACGATTTACTAAACGAAGCTAACAACACAAAAGATGACGACTAATCCCCGACCAAATCGCGCGCAGCAGCAATCTCTGCGCGCTTTTTTAAAACGGCAAAGTAAGCCTGCGGGTGCATGGTTAAAGTTAAGTATTGCACTGGGCACATTTAACGCTATTTTAATGATTGCAGGCGCCTATTTACTGGCACAAACTATTCATAACGTAATGTTTGAAGGCGCAAGCCTTAACCAAGTAACCCATTTACTTTGGCCACTTGCGGGTATTATTTTACTCAGAGCCCTGTTTTTAGCTATCAGTGAAAGGCTCAGTGCTTATGCGACACTTAAAATAAAGTCGGCTATGCGCCAAACCTTACTAACCAAATTAACGCAACTTGGCCCAAGTTATATTGAACAACACGGCCATGGTGCCACGCTCAACACCGTGCACGATGGCGTTGAAGCACTGCACGACTACTACGCTAAATACTTGCCCGGCGTTGCTTATAGCGCACTTATTCCGCTGGCAATCTTGGTGGTTATTTTTCCAACCGACTATAAAGCAGGCTTAATATTTTTATTAACCGCCCCGCTTATTCCGTTTTTTATGATTTTGGTGGGCTCAAAGGCCGAGGCGTTAAATCAAAAAAGATGGCAGCAACTGGCCGTACTAGGTAATTACTTTTTTGACCGCGTACAAGGTTTAACACAACTTAAATTATTTAACGCAACGCAAAAAGAGCTTAAACAAATAGCCAAAATTTCTGATGACTTTAGGCACGCTACACTCGGTGTTTTAAAAATTGCCTTTTTATCATCATTTGCGCTGGAATTTTTAGCCACAATTAGTGTGGCACTGGTAGCGGTAATCATTGGTTTTAGACTGTTTTTTGGCACGCTTGATTTTGCAACCGGCTTTGTTGTTTTACTACTTGCCCCAGAATTTTACTTACCACTGCGCCAATTAGGCAGCCACTACCATGCCCGTTTGCAAGGTATAAGCGCTGCGGCCGATATGGTCACTATTTTAAATGCCCCACTTCCTGAGCAATCACAGCAACATGAAACAAAGTTTGAGGAGCATATAAGCTCAATAAACATAAACAACTTAAACTTTACCTACCCAAACAGTAACGAAGGCATAAAAAATATAAACCTTACGCTACCCGCTAAAGGGCTAGTGGCAGTAGTGGGTGCTAGTGGCTCTGGTAAAAGTACTTTATTTGATTGTTTATTAGGATTTCATCCGCAGGTGATTGAACAAATAAGCATTAATAATAAACCACTTGATGCTACAAACATGAGTACATTACAAAACGCAATTGCGTGGATCCCACAAACCCCAACGCTTTTTTATCAAAGCATTAGCGATAACATAAAAATAGCCAAACCAGCCGCTACGCAACTAGAGCTTGAGCAAGCCGCACACCAAGCGGGCGCCTTAGATTTTATAAACACGTTAGAGAATGGGTTCGACACCCTGATAGGTGAGCAGGGAGAAGGGCTCTCTGGCGGTCAAAAGCAGCGTATAGCCCTCGCGCGGGCGTTTTTAAAACAAGCGCCTATTTTAGTGCTTGACGAACCGACGGCCCACCTTGATAGCCAAACCGAGCAGCTTATTCAGCAGGCTATAAATAATTACGCTAAAAACCACTTAGTGTTAGTCATTGCCCACCGGCTAAATACAGTGAAAAACGCAAGCAATATCCTTGTTATGCAAAATGGCGAAATAGCACAGCAAGGTACTTACAGCCAACTTGAGCAGCAACAAGGCGCATTTAAATCACTCCTTAATTCACAAGCGCAAGGAGCAAACAATGACTAATTTTATTAGGCTATTAAAGCTTTGCCGACCGCATTATAAAGCCATGCTACTGGGTACTTTTTTAGCGACGTTAACGGTACTTGCAAACGTGGGCTTACTCGCTATATCGGGGTGGTTTTTAGCCTCAATGGCGGCAGCGGGTATTGCAGGCGTACAAATGAATTACTTTACACCTGCAGGAACCATTCGATTTTTAGCGATTGTACGAACTGCATCACGCTATGGTGAGCGCTTAGTAACACATAACGCGACATTTTTATTGCTTAGTGAAATACGTGTTAATATGTTTGCCACGCTAAGTAAGCTAAACAATGTAGATTTAGCAATGAGCCGCAGCGCCGATTTAGTTAACCGCTTACAAAATGATGTGGATGCGCTTGATAAGTTTTACTTAAACATATTACTACCTATGCTGGTAGCGCTGTTGAGTGTGCCCATAATTATGGTGTTTATGGCGGCCTATAACGCCAATGTTGCGCTTATTTGCTTTATAGGCATTTTATTAATTGGTGTTGTTTTACCTGCGCTGTTAAGTGCTAAATTAAATAAAAATAGCCATAAAGAAACACAGCTCAGTGCACAACTTAGAGCAGAGCTTTCTGACACCCTAACCGGCCTTAGAGAGCTGAGTATTTATCAGGCACGTGCTGGGCAAATTTCAAAATGTAATGAACTAAACGAGCAGTATAATCAACAACTTTATAGTCGCCATAAAGCACTCGCAAATAGCGACGGTTTAAGTTTGCTGGTTGTGCAGCTAGCTATGCTTGGCGCCATAGTCACTATTGTGCCTTTGGTTTACAGCGGCGCTATGGTAAATGTTGAGCTTGCTATGTTAAGCCTATTTGTATTAGCAAGCTTTGAAACTGTATTGCTGTTGCCTAATGCATTTATAGAGCTGCCCACTGTACTCAAAGCCGCTGAGCGACTATTTACACTGGAAGATAAAGTCACAGCGCAAGAAGCTAATAGCGCTGAGTTAATTGCGATGCAGTTTGATAAAAACAATACAACTTTGGCGCTTAATAACATTGGCTATAAATACCAGGAGCACAGTGCTTTAACTAATATCAGCTTTACCCTTAAGGCACAGCAAAAAGTGGCGATTGTAGGCAGAAGCGGCAGTGGTAAAAGCACCTTGGTTAATTTACTTACCGGTTTATGGCCAGTGCAGCAAGGCAGTATTAGGCTAAGCGATGAAAATAACGCAGAAGAACTCCACGCACTAAGCAGCAACACCCGCGCAAGCGTTATTAATATACTCGCGCAGCAGCATCATATTTTTGATGGCACATTAAGTGAAAACTTACGCTATGCAAAGCCAAGCGCCACAAAAGAAGAAATGCTTGAAGCCATTCACCTTGCACAGCTAAAACCTTGGTTTAATGAGCTACAAGATGGATTAAAAACCCGTTTAGGCACAGGTGGGAGAAGTGTTTCTCAAGGCCAGTCAAGGCGCATCGCCATTGCGCAAGCTTTATTACAAAACCCTGCCATTTTAGTACTTGATGAGCCTACTGAAGGACTTGATAACCAATCTAAGCAAACGGTAATGAACGCTATTATGCAGGTAATGAGTAAGGCAAGCGTACTTACCATTACCCACGACCCTGCTCTTTTAGCACAAATGGATAACATTATCTGGCTAGAAAATGGCAGCCTTGTAGCGCAAGGCACTCATAAAGAGCTTAGCGAAACATATTCCGATTATGTTGCCTTAACTACTCGATTTTAAATAACTTGAACTCTGGTTAAGATATTTACTAATCAACCGAATATTAATGAAACTTAATTCTGTTTTTCTCTAGCTAGAAGTTTTAAGTGGAAACAAGGTGAATTTACGCGTCAATAGCTAGCCTATTGCAAGAAAATTCAACGCAGTTAGTGCTAAAAATAGCTGCTTGAGATAGATATATTATCCAGAGATCAAGTTAATCATTTAAAACGCTGATGGATACATCTATAACGCCGACTTTAGGGTCGGCAATTTTTTTAAACATACCTAACGATAAATCAATAACCCGCCCTCTAACGTACGGGCCTCTATCGTTTATTCTCACGATCACCGATTTGTTATTTGCCAAGTTTGTAACCTTCACTTTTGTACCAAAGGGTAATTCTAAATGCGCAGCAGTGGATGCGTTTTGGCTAAATGTTTCGCCGTTTGCTGTTGTGCGACCATGGTATTTATTTGCGTAATAAGAGGCTTTACCTAACTGAGTACGCTCGCCATTAGCAGAGGTAACTATAGGTTGGCTGCTACACGCAGCTAAAATTGATAAAAAGCTGAGGGTAAAAATTAACTTAGTAAAAGACATAGATGCGCTTTAATTATAAAAATTCGCGCAAAGGTTAACCTTACGTGGCTGAGTGTGTACTGAATTAAAATATTTTATAGGCAATAAAAAACCACCATCGATTACTCTTAGGTGGTTTTTTTAAAAGCATAAAGCGCTTATCTTACGATACCGCGCTCAGAGCTTTTCACAAAATCAATCATGGTTTGTACTGCAGGATACTTAGCGGCATCTTCACTTAGTGAGGCAATTGCTTCGTCCACACTTAAGCTCTTACGATAAAACGCTTTATAAGCACGGCGTACGGCCATAATTTCGTCGCTTTCAAAGCCACGACGCTTCATACCTTCTTTATTGGTCGCAGCAGGGCCTGCTGGCATACCAATGGTGGTTACAAATGGCGGCACGTCTTTATTAACGCCTGAGTACATGCCAATAAATGCGTGATCACCAATTTTACAAAATTGATGCACACCTGAGTTACCACCTAAAATAACCCAATCGCCTACATGCACGTGGCCTGCAACGCTTGCGTTATTAGCAAATATAACGTTATTACCAATTACGGCATCGTGAGCAACGTGGGTATACGCCATAAATAAGTTATTACTACCAATTTTAGTAACACCTTGGTCTTGAATAGTACCACGGTGAATGGTTGCACACTCACGTATAACGTTGTTATCGCCCATAATAAGAGTGGTTGGTTCGTTGTTATATTTTTTGTCTTGGCAGGCTTCGCCTACTGACGCAAATTGAAAAATATGATTGCCAGAGCCAATAGTAGATGGCCCTTTAATAACAACGTGAGACTCAATAATACAGTCATCACCGATCACAACATCATTGCCAATATAGCTATATGGACCAACTGAGACATTGTTGCCTAGTTTAGCGCCAGGTTCGATTATTGCTGTAGAATGGATCACTATTAAAACTCTCTTCTCGCACACATAATTTCGGCACTACATACAACCTTGCCGTCGACTCTTGCTTCAGCGGCAAATTTCCATATATTGCGACGCTCTTTTAAAAACTCTACATGCAAATGCATTGTATCGCCCGGTATAACTGGCTGTTTAAAACGTGCGTTATCTACTGCAGCAAATAAGTAAAGCTCGTTATCGCTACGGTTTTCTACTGTTTTAAATCCTAATAAACCGGTGGCTTGCGCCATGGCTTCTAATATTAGCACACCAGGGAAAATTGGCTGATTTGGAAAGTGGCCAGTAAAAATAGGCTCGTTAACCGATACATTTTTAATCGCATGCAGTGACTCGCCAGGCGTAAAGTCAATTACACGATCAATTAAAAGCATCGGGTAGCGGTGTGGTAATAAACTTAAAATTTCTTGAATATCAAGGCTATTTAATTCGTTTGCCAAAATAGCATCCTTATTAGTGTTCAACGTTATGACTTAGCCAATGCTTCAAGCGCTTTAAGACGTGATTTCATGTCTGAAAGATTACGCAAGTGGGCAATTGATTTACGCCATTCTTTATTA
Source organism: Pseudoalteromonas sp. 2CM41L (assembly GCF_023161905.1). Lineage (NCBI taxonomy): Bacteria > Pseudomonadati > Pseudomonadota > Gammaproteobacteria > Alteromonadales > Pseudoalteromonadaceae > Pseudoalteromonas > Pseudoalteromonas sp. 2CM41L. Next base: position 252,247 of record NZ_JALNTN010000002.1, on the reverse strand, counting down.
GTTGTATGGGGCATACCAGATGAGTAAATACCCGGCTCGGTGATCGATTTAGTCACCATACTCATGCCGGTAATTATAACACCATCACATACTGACATGTGACCATTAATTGCGGTCATGCCACCTATTTGGCAGTTTTTACCAATGGTTACACTACCTGCTAGTACAGTACAGCCTGCAATTGCAGTACCCGAGTTAACTTCAACGTTGTGTGCTATTTGACATTGGTTATCGATGATCACATTACTATGAATAATCGTGTTATCGAGTGCGCCACGGTCAATTGTTGTGCTTGCGCCCACTTCAACCTTGTCGCCGATAATCACAGAGCCTAGCTGAGGAATTTTAACCCACTGCCCGCGCTCGTTTGCATAGCCAAATCCGTCACTGCCAACCACACTGTTTGCTTGAAATAAACAATCAGCGCCAATTTCAACATCGTGATAAATAGTCACACTCGGCCAAAGCTTTGTGCCAGAACCTATTTTAACACGTTCACCGATGAAACTGTTCGGACCAATTTGTGCGTTATCACCAATCACAGCACCGGCTTCTATAACTACATTTGCGCCAATAGCAGCACTTGTGCTAACCGTTGCACTTGGGTGAATAGTCGCACTAGCGTGTATACCTTGCTGCGCCGCTTGCGGGGTTGTATCCATAAATTGTGCAAGCTTTGCGTAGCTCACATACGGATTTCCAACAATGATTTTTGCGCCACTAAAATACGGTGCATCGGCTTTGCTAAGAATAACAGCGCTGGCTTGTGTGGTTTCAAGCTGCGTACGATATTTTGAGTTCGCTAAAAATGCAATATGCCCAGAACGGGCATTTGCAAGTGTAGCTATTTTTGTAATTTCTAAAGCGCCATCACCTTGAAGTTCGGCGCCTAGAAGTTCCGCAATGTGCGAAAGCGTATAATTTTGCATAGAGTGATTATTTCTTACTAACTGCTGATACAACTTTGCTTGAAAGATCAGTTACTTCTTTAGGGTTAAAGTAAATAGTAGTGTCTTTAACTTTAACTTCATCGAAGTCGCCATCTTTAGCAATTTCTTCAATTGTTTTAATAATTAAACCCTGAACTTTAGCAAGCTCTTGGTTTTGACGTGCTTTGATTTCTTGCTCTAAAGGACGACCTTTTTCAGCAAGGTTTTGTTGCATGCCTTGGATTTTATCACGTAGTGCATCTTTTTGAGCTTGGCTCATTGTAGTGCTTTCACGCTTAAATTTTTCTGCTTCAAAGCGAATGTCGCCTTGTAGTTTTTCAAGCTCTTGACGACGCTCAGCAAACTCAGTTTGTAAAGACTGCTCAATTTTAGCCATTTGAGGAATTTGCTTGTAGATCTCTTGCATATCAACAATGCCTACTTTGTGGGCAAATGCACTTGCAGAGGTGCCCATCATCAATGTTGCTAACACGGCTACTGCTGTTGATTTAAATAATTTTTTCACAAAAAACTCCTTTAGAAAGTGTTACTAATATTAAAGCTGATGGTCTTTGTATCGTCATCTTCTTCTTTTTGCAATGGATACGCAAAACTAATCAGCATTGGACCCATTGGAGAGATCCATTGTAAAGATAAACCGGTTGATACCCTAAAGCGCATTGGATCAGAGTAATCATCTAACTTAGCACGCTCATCTGGCGCTAAGTTTTGGAAACGGTCAACGTTAAATTCAGTATCCCATACGTTGGCAGCATCTACAAAGAAACTGGTACGTACAGAGCTGGTGTTTTCTTCATCTAAGAACGGCGTAGGTACAATTAGCTCCATACCTGCAACCGCTTTTGCATTACCACCAATACGCCCTTGTGGTACTAAAATATCAAACTCATCAGAGCCACCAATGCTACCTGTTGTAGTACCATCAGCACCTGGCGTACCAGGGATTGATAAAGGAACACGTGATACCGCACGCGGTAATATTGTATTACGGTCAAAGCCACGTAGTTCCATTTCTGTTATACGGAAGTACTCTTGGAATGGCAGTGTTTGCTCATAACCGTTTGTTGAGCCATAACCATTACCGTAACCTAGCGCTGCACGTGTTGAGAACACCCAACGGTGGTCATTCGATATTGGCCAGTAAAAACGCGAATCGTAGTTCAGTTTAAAATACTGAAGATCAGAGTTAGGCGTTGTGGCTGTTAAATTTAATGTTTGGCGCGAACCCGCTGTTGGGAATAAACCACGGTTAACTGTGATACGCGACCAACCAACACTTAGCTCATATTTAGTAAAGTCAAAGCCAGCATCTGGGTTTTCTTCATCTAAGAAGGTTTCGCGTAGTACACGTGTTTGTTCGTACTCGGCAATTTCTGAAAGTTCTTCTTGAATCCAACGTACGCCAAAGTTAACACGGTTTACCGCATCAATTGGGAAACCAATATTAGTGCCAATGCCGTAACTTGTTGATTTATAATCTACTAAGCTAAACTTACTGGCATCGTAGTTGTTGTAAAAAATACTGCTGCCTTGCGATACACCATCTGGCGTAAAGTAAGGGTCGGTGTACGACAAGCTAATGCTTTCAGAACCAGTAGAGGTATTTAAGTTTAAGCCAATTTGATTACCCGTACCTAAAAAGTTAGATTCGGTCACACCAATATTAAACTGAAGCCCTGCGTATGATCCATACGCTAAGCCCGCGTTAAAGCTACCGGCCGATTGCTCTTTTACTGTAAAATCTACGTCTACTTGGTCATCTACACCTGGTACTGGTACTACGTTAAAATCAACAGTTTCCATGTACGGTAAACGTTGAATTTGCAGCTTTGAGCGCTCAAGGTTTTGATTAGATAACCATGCACCTTCAAGTTGTGTCATTTCGCGGCGAAGTACTTCATCAGCTGTATTTTGGTTACCACCAACGATGATACGACGTACGTACACACGCTTGCCCGGATTTACCGACAGCGTAAGTTGCACTTCTTGTTTTTCATCATCAATTTCTGGAATTGTGCGTACTTCGGCATTGGCATAACCAAAGCGCGCTAAGTAGCTTTTGATAAATTCTTCAGATGAGGTCACCACTGAGCCATTGTAAAGCTCGCCGGCGCGAAGTGGGATAACGCTTTTGATTAGCTCTTCTCGGCCAAGTAAATCACCGATAAAGTCAAAACCTTTAACTGTGTACTTAACACCTTCTGTTAAGTTAGCAGTTACATACACAGATTCGCGCTCAGGACTTACTGATACTTGCGTAGAGTCAATATTAAAACGTAAGTAACCGCGGTCTAAGTAAAAGCTGCGAATTTTTTCTAAATCGCCTTCAATGGTTTGTTTTTGGTAACGGTCGCTACCCATAAACTGCCACCACGGTAAATCTTGTTGCGATTCAGCAAGCTTTAAAAGCTCTTCGTTAGAGAATAATTCGTTACCCACTAAGTTGATTTGACGAATAGAGGCGGCTTCGCCTTCGTCAAATTCTAGCTTAAGCTTTACACGGTTACGTGGCAGCTTAGTTACGCTAATATCAACGGTGGCATTGTATTTACCAATACTGTGGAAAAACTCAACCAACCCTTTTTCGATATTATCGATAACGGTTTTATCAAGCGGTTCACCTTGGCGAATATCTTGCTGATCGAGTGATTCGTTAAGCTGCTCGTCTTTTATATCTTTATTGCCTTCAAACTCAATAAAGCTAATAGTAGGACGCTCAGTCACTTTAAAAATAACGTTATTACCATCGCGTAACGCTTTGATGTTGTCAAAGTGACCTGAACGATAAAGTGACTTTATTGTTTTTGAAATCGTATAGTCATCAACGTTATCGCCCACATTGATAGGAACATGCGTTAGTGCTGCACCAAGTGCTACACGTTGCAAACCTTCAATTTTTAAATCTTCAACAATAAAGGAGTTTTGGCCCAGGGCTGCAAAACTTGCACCCAATAAACTTGAAACTGCCAAATGTTTTTTTATAGCCATTTTATTATCTTTATCCTTTACAACTGTATTACCGCTTAACATCAAAACTAATAATTAGTGATGCTTACAATCGTGTTCTAATTAGTAATTGTCACGCTGTAACTACAAACGCGATACATCATTGAACAAAGCGAAACATGTTAAAAATATGAGCAGCAAGGCGCCCACTTTAAAACCAAATTCTTGTGTCTTTTCAGAGACCGGCTTTTTACGGAAAAGTTCAATTATGTAATACATTAAGTGTCCACCATCAAGCACTGGCAGAGGTAATAAATTAAATACACCCAAGTTAACGCTTATTAGCGCTAAAAAGCTTAAAAAGGAGACTAGCCCGTAGCTTACGCTAGTTCCTGCACCAACTGCAATGCCCACAGGGCCACTTAAATTTTTAACCGAAACCTGACCTGTAATTAAATTACCAATCATGTCAAAGCTAAGCGTTATAAGGCGCCAGGTCTCTTGGGTACCACGAGCAATACTATCAAGCGGACCAAAGCTTCGGGTTTCAACATAGCCCTCAGGCCAAGGTTGAACAACCGGCGCAACACCTAAAAACCCTTGTTCAATACCGTGCTCATTAATGCGCGATTTAGGCGTTACTGTTACGCTATTTATACTATCTTGTCTTTTTACACTAAATTGTAAAGATTTGTTAGCCGATTGCGTAATAAGATTAACTAATTGCTGCCAATCGCTTATTGTTTCACCATTTACAGCGATAATCGTATCGTTAATCTGCAAATTAGCCAGTTCGGCTGCTGAATTTTTAGTAATAGCCGCAATGGTTAATGTGGCTTGCGGTCTAAACGGTACAATACCCAACGAACTCAGTGGCGGCACGTCTTGCTGATCGAGCTTCCAACCCTCTACGTTAAGCATTTTTGTTTGCTCTTGGTAGTTTTCGTTACGCACTACTACGGGCACGCTTTGCTCACCTAAGCTCGACATAAGTGCAAAAGTTGCATCTTGCCAGGTGGCAATCGTGTCATCACCAATTTTAATAATTTGTTCAGAGGGCATAATGCCCGCCTGCTCTGCTCTGCTACCTTCGGTAATGCTACCCACTACAGGTTTTACCGATTGCACGCCCACCATGTACATAGCCGCCAGCGCTACAATAGCAAATAAAAAATTAGCTAGCGGGCCGGCTGCCACTATGGCTATACGGGCCTGAACCGATTTAGCGTTAAATGACAAATGGCGCTCATTTTCTGGCACTTCATCCACGCGTTCATCAAGCATTTTAACGTAGCCACCCAGCGGAATAGCGGCAATTACGTATTCTGTATTGTATTTATCGTGCCACTTTAAAAGCGGTTTACCAAAACCAATCGAAAAGCGCAGCACTTTAACACCCATTTTACGGGCCACCCAAAAGTGCCCATATTCATGAATAGCAACTAAAATGCCGAGCGCTAAAATAAACGAGCCAAGATTCCAAAAAAAATCTAACATATTAATGAGTCACTTTTGTTATTAGGTCCGCTGCACGTTGGCGGGCTTGTTGGTCACACGCTAATATTTCATCTAGGCTTTGTACGTTAGTGAATGTGGCCGCATCAAGCGTTTGTGCATTAATTTTATAAATGTCAGTAAAGCCAATTTGGCCTTTTAAAAATGCCGCAACCGCTATTTCGTTTGCTGCATTTACCGTTGTGGTTGCGCCTTGCCCTGCGCTGCACGCATCAATAGCGAGTTGTAAATTTGGATAACGCGCAAAATCAGGCTTTGTGAACGAAAAATCACAAATATCCGAAAAGTTGAGTGGTTTTACACCGGCGTTAATTCGATCTGGGTAAGCGAGTGCATGTGCAATAGGCGTGCGCATATCGGGGTTACCCATTTGCGCTAAAATGGAGCCATCGTGGTATTGCACCATAGAATGAATAATACTTTGCGGGTGGATCACCACATCAATATCGCTGGTGTCACAATTAAACAGCCATTTAGCTTCGATAAATTCAAGCCCTTTGTTCATCATGGTGGCTGAATCTACCGATATTTTTTGCCCCATAGACCAATTAGGGTGAGCGACGGCTTCACTAACCGTAACCTCTTTTAAGGTATTTATATCGCGCGTTAAAAATGGCCCACCAGAGCCGGTAAGCAATATTTTACTTACGCCATGCTCTTGTAAATTTTGATCAGCGTTTGCGTTTTGAAGTGAATGAGGTAAGCACTGAAAAATAGCGTTATGCTCGCTATCAATAGGCAACAACGTGGCTTTATGCTGTTTTACTTTATCAATAAACAACTGCCCTGACATAACCAACGATTCTTTATTGGCAAGCAGTACTTTTTTACCTGCTTCAACGGCGCTTAGTGTAGGCAGTAAACCGGCAGCGCCAACAATAGCTGACATGACGGTATCGACATCGGGATGCGCACATAAATCGCTCATAGCCTGCTGTGAATGCATTACTAAGGTTTGGCATGGCGTATTATTTAAATACGATGATAATTGCTCTGCAGCGCTTTGTGTGGCCATAACCGCATATAACGGTTCGTGCTCAATACATAGCTCAGCCATTTTTTTTGCATTGTGGCCTGCAGTGAGGGCAAACACGTTAAATAGCGCTTTATTTCGCGCTATAATATCCAATGTACTTAACCCAATTGAACCTGTAGCGCCTAAAATAACAAGTTGTTGCTGTTGGCTCATAAACTCAAGGTCCATGCATAGCACATTACAAACATTGGGGCTGCTGCGGTTAAGCTGTCAATTCTATCTAAAATACCGCCGTGGCCGGGTAAACAGCGACCACTGTCTTTAAGGCCGGCTTCACGCTTAAACATGCTTTCGAGTAAATCACCGACAGCCGAAAACAAGGCTATAAAGGCGGTCATTACGGCATAAATAGGCCATACAGCAAAATCCACACCGGTAAAGTGACAAAAAGCTAAAACAAATACAATCGATGCAACCACACCGCCAGCTAGGCCTTCGATGGTTTTATTTGGGCTCACCTTTGGCATGAGCTTGTGTTTACCAAAACTTTTGCCTGTAAAGTAAGCCCCTACATCGGCGCTCCACACAATACCAAGTACCACTAAAATCAGTACCGAGCCAAAGTGCGTAGATTCAGCGTATTGCGCGCTACGTAAGGTATTGAGTGCAAGCCAAAGTGGGATTAAAGTAAGCAACCCGGCAATGCCGCGCATTACCAAGCCTTCGTTCCATGCTTTGGCCATGGCTGGGTAGCGCCAAATTAAATAACTGGCCACAATCCACCAAGCAAACGAGAGCGTAAATAAGTAATTTGCATCCCCGACCAGCTGGCCGTTTTGCCACAGTGATTCAATCGGCCAATGTAAATTTAGCAGCGCCAATAACGCGCCAATTAACACCACAAACGCACCACGTTTTAATTTTGTGCATAGGCCCATAAAAGCAGACCACTCCCACGCGCCAAGTAAAACAATAATACCGGCAAAATAACTAAACAATGTTAGTGGAGTATAAAAAACCAAGGCTAGCGCTAACGGCGCTAATACAACCGAGGTTAAAATTCGTTGTTTTAACAAAATAGTGACCCTTATTCTATTTTAGGTATGCGCGAGTAATTGTTTTATTTGTTCACCCGTACAACCAAAACGTCGCTCTCTGGCAACGTAACACGCAATGGCCTCAGCAAATGCTGCTTCGTTAAAATCAGGCCAAAGAGTTTCGGTAAAGTAAAGTTCCGCATAAGCAGCTTGCCATAGTAAAAAATTACTAATACGAACATCACCACCCGTGCGAATTAGTAAATCCGGCTCCGCTTGGTCTGCCATGCTCATATGCTGTGCTAAGCGCTCTTCTGTAACATCCTCTGCCTTGAGTCGTCCGCTAGCAACTTGTAGTGCAAGTTGCTTAGCGGCATTTGCCATATCCCATCTACCGCCATAATTAGCGGCCACGTTTAAATGCAAGCCAGTGTTATCTGCTGTTAGCTCATGCGCAGCATATACTTTGCTACGTAAACTTTCAGAGAATCGTGATAAATCTCCAATAATGGTCAGTTTTACATTATTTTTATGAAGCTTTTTAACTTCCTTTGTTAAAACAAACAAAAAAAGCTCCATTAAAGTGTTTACTTCGTCCTCGGGGCGGCGCCAGTTTTCACTACTAAAAGCAAATAAGGTTAACGATTGTATCCCTAATTTAGTACAAAACTGAACAGATTGACGAACTGCGTCCACGCCTTTTTTATGCCCGAACACACGAGGTCTATTTCTAGCTTGCGCCCAACGCCCGTTACCATCCATGATGATGGCAACATGTTTAGGTAAACATTGCTGTGAAATTGTATCAGCGTCTAGAACCATAAATATTGAGTATTCCATAAAAAAACGCCGCCTAGTATACCCTAGACGGCGTTTCAAAACTAATATATTTCATAACCTGCATTGAGGTTATTTAGCTGTTTAGATTTCCATCAACTCAGCTTCTTTCGCTGTTAGTTGTGCATCCATTTCTTTGATAAATTTATCTGTAAGCTTTTGAATTGTATCTTCTGCTTGACGCGCTTCATCTTCAGAAATATCTTTATCTTTTAATAAAGATTTTACATCGCCATTAGCGTCACGACGAATGTTACGCACAGCAACACGGCCGCTTTCTACTTCGCCACGTACAATTTTAATTAAATCTTTACGACGCTCTTCTGTAAGCGGAGGAAGTGGTACGCGAATTACTGTACCAGCAGACATAGGGTTTAAACCTAAGTCAGACGCCATAATTGCTTTTTCTACAGCTTGCGCTAAAGACTTATCGAATACGCCGATAGCCAGCGTACGAGAGTCTTCAATCGTTACATTAGCCACTTGGTTAAGCGGTGTATCAGCACCGTAGTACGATACCATAATGCCGTCTAAAATTGCTGGGTGAGCACGACCTGTACGAATTTTTGATAGTTGACTACCTAGTGCTGCTACACTTTTTTGCATGCGCTCTTGCGCATCTTTTTGAATATCGTTAATCACGGTTTAATCCTAATTATTTGATTACTTCATCTGAGGCTTGTGAAGAGATAAGTGTGCCTTCTTCTTCACCCATAATTACGCGTTTTAAGGCGCCTGATTTATTCATGTTAAATACGCTCAATGGCATATTATGATCGCGAGCGAGTGTAAACGCCGCTAAATCCATTACTTTTAGTTCTTTATCAATAATTTCATTGTAGCTTAAGTGACGGTAAAGCGTGGCTTCTGGGTTTTTAACCGGATCATCACTAAATACGCCATCAACCTTAGTCGCTTTAATTACAGTGTCGGCTTCAATTTCAATACCGCGTAAACACGCAGCAGAATCGGTAGTGAAGAACGGGTTACCCGTACCTGCTGCAAAAATAACAACGCGGCCAGATTTTAATAAGCTAATTGCCTCAGCCCAGTTGTATGCATCACATACACCGTTTAGAGGGATTGCCGACATTAAACGACAATTAACAAATGCACGGTGTAGTGCATCACGCATTGCAAGGCCGTTCATTACGGTTGCAAGCATACCCATGTGGTCACCAACTACGCGGTTCATGCCAGCTTCTGCTAGTGATCCGCCACGTAAAAAGTTACCACCGCCGATAACCAAACCCACTTCTACGTCGAGTTCTACCAGCTCTTTAATTTCTTGGGCCATACGATCTAGCACTTTTGGGTCGATGCCGAAGCCTTCGTCTCCCATTAAAGCTTCACCACTTAATTTGAGAAGAACACGTCTAAAAATAGGTTTACGATTGATAGTCATAGTATTGGGGCCAACTTTTTATTAAATTATGGGTAAAAAATAACCGCGCTTATGATAAACATAAAAGCGCGGTTATTTTAAAGAATTTCTAAGCGTGACGCAAAAGCAAATAGTACTTTAATGGCATCTAATTTCCTTATGCATCACAAATAGTTAATCTTACTCGCCTTTTGCAGCTGCAATTTGAGCAGCAACTTCAGCAGCAAAATCTTCTTCTTTCTTCTCGATACCTTCACCAACTTCTACACGTGCGAAGCTAGTAACTGTTGCGTTTTTCTCTTTAAGAATTTCGCCAACAGATTTTTTAGGCTCCATGATGAAAGCTTGACCAGTAAGAGAAACCTCACCAGTAAATTTCTTCATGCGGCCAACAACCATTTTTTCAGCGATTTCAGCAGGCTTGCCTTCGTTCATCGCGATGTCGATTTGAACTTGCTTTTCTTTTTCTACAACGTCAGCAGGTACATCTTCAGGCGTTAAGTACTCTGGGTTTGAAGCAGCAACGTGCATTGCAATGTGCTTAAGTGTTTCTTCATCAGCAACACCTGCAACAACAACACCAATACGCTCACCGTGACGGTATTCAACAAGTGTTTCACCAGTGATGTACTGAAGACGACGTACGTTAATGTTTTCACCAATTTTAGTTACTAGCTCAACACGGTCTTCTTCAAACTTAGCTTGTAAGTCTTCGATAGTGATTGTTTCAGCGATAGCAGCGTCAGCAACTTTGTTAGCAAACGCTAAGAAGCTTTCGTCTTTTGCTACGAAGTCAGTTTGACAGTTAACTTCTACTAGGACTGCAACACCATCGTTTTGCTTGATGATGATAGTACCTTCAGCAGCAATGTTACCTGCTTTCTTAGCAGCCTTTGCAGCACCGCTCTTACGCATGTTTTCAATCGCTAACTCGATGTCGCCATCAGTTTCAGTTAACGCTTTTTTACAATCCATCATGCCAGCGCCAGTACGCTCGCGTAATTCTTTAACTAGGGCAGTAGTTACAGCCATTAGTAAATCCTCAAATCTGAAATCAGGTATTAGATAAGCGGGTAAACCGCTCTACAAGAATAGCAAGTCTTCACCTTAAAAAGATGAAGACTTGATGACAGCTAATTACTCAGCTTCTACAAAGTCGTCTTTCTCAGCTTGAGCAACGATGTTGTTCTCACGACCTTCAGTGATAGCAGCTGCAACAGAGCTAGTGTAAAGGTTGATTGCACGGATAGCATCATCGTTACCAGGTACGATGTAATCAACACCGTCTGGGTTAGAGTTAGTATCAACGATTGCAACAACTGGAATACCTAGGTTGTTTGCTTCACGGATAGCAATGTGCTCGTGATCAGCATCGATAACGAAGATAGCGTCTGGAAGGCCACCCATGTTTTTGATACCGCCAAGGCTCTTTTCAAGCTTTTCCATTTCGCGAGTAAGCATTAACGCTTCTTTCTTAGTTAACTTCTCGAAAGTACCGTCTTGGCTTTGAGCTTCAAGGTCTTTAAGACGCTTGATTGACTGACGAACTGTTTTCCAGTTAGTTAACATACCACCTAACCAGCGGTGGTTAACGAAGAACTGGTCGCTTTGTAAAGCAGCTTCTTTAACTGCTTCGCTTGCTGCGCGCTTAGTACCAACGAAAAGAACTTTACCTTTGTTTGCAGCAGCACTTGATAAAAACTTAAGTGCGTCGTTGAACATTGGTACTGTTTGCTCAAGGTTGATGATATGTACACGGTTACGTGCGCCGAAGATGAAAGGCTTCATCTTAGGGTTCCAGTAACGTGCTTGGTGACCAAAGTGAACACCAGCTTGAAGCATATCGCGCATTGAAACGTTTGCCATTTTGTAAATCCTCTATGTAGTTTAGGGTTAGGCCTCCACATATCCCATAGCACCAACACCGAAGTATTTAAACTTCAAATGCACCCAAGTGTATGTGACGATACGTGTGTGTGTTAAAATAAAATTGTGTTTGCCTTAAATACAAAAAATCATTTAAGAATTTATTTGTAAAAAGACGGCGCGCTTTATACCATATTAAAATTAAATACTCAACGTCGCGTGCAAAATTTGTGCGACGATAAATGTTAAAAAACGCAACTTTGGAGCCTCAATGAGCGCTGTGATCAAGACCCCTGAAGAAATTGAAAAAATGCGTGTAGCCGGGCGTTTAGCGGCAGACGTACTTGAAATGATTGAACCACATGTAGTGCCAGGTGTGACTACTGATGAGCTAAATACAATTTGTCATGATTATATTGTAAATGTGCAAGATGCCATACCTGCGCCACTAAATTACCACGGTTTTCCTAAGTCGGTTTGTACCTCTGTAAATCATGTAATTTGCCACGGTATTCCAAATGACAAACCGCTAAAAGATGGCGATAGCGTCAACATTGATGTAACCGTAATTAAAGACGGTTACCACGGCGACACCTCAAAGATGTTTCATGTAGGTACGCCTAACATTCAAGGTAAACGCCTTGCACAAGTAACGCAAGAAAGCTTATACCTTGCCATTAAAATGGTAAAACCAGGTGTGCGTTTAGGCGATATTGGTGAAGCAATTCAAAAATACGCAGAGAGCTTTAACTACTCAATTGTACGTGAATACTGCGGCCACGGTATTGGTAGCGAATTTCATGAAGAGCCTCAAGTAATGCACTACGGTAAAGCAGGTACTGGCGAAACACTTAAAGCCGGTATGTGTTTAACAATAGAGCCAATGGTTAACGCAGGTAAGCGCCAGTGTAAACTTTTAAAAGACGAGTGGACTGTAGTTACACGCGACCGTAGTTTGTCTGCACAGTGGGAACACACCCTATTAGTGACTGAAAATGGTGTTGAAATTTTAACGCTGCGATCAGATGATACTATCGACAGGATTATCGAACACTAATAAAAACCGAGCCACTTGATAAAAGTATTTAACCTCTAATCTGGTTAATATATCTAATAACATACTGAATTATATGTAATATTTAATTTATTTCCCCCAAGTTGGAGATTTTCAGTGAAAACAAATCGAATTGACGCACCAAATAGCGAGCCTATTTGCAAGTAGATTCAACACTGTTAACACTAAAAATAGCCGCTTGGGATAGACTTATTACTTAACGTTCAGGTTATTTATCAATGCTAACGGTTCAATAAGGAGCCAGCCCACGTGGCATTACCCAACAAAGTAAAAAAGTTGCTTAGCGATGCTGAGCAACTGAGCGATTATCGCGGTTGTTCTAGCTATTTTTATAAGTGGTTACATAACGAATTTTCTAAGCAACCAGTTGGTAATTTAATTAATGCCCGGGCTGAGTTTATAGACCGCCTGCTAATTAAACTGTTTCATGTTTACGATTTAGCTCACGAGCCTGATCTTGCCCTTATTGCCGTGGGCGGGTACGGCCGTGGCGAGCTACACCCCTACTCCGACATTGACTTTTTATTGCTTGTTACGCAGCCGCCTAGCGAGCAAATATGCGAAAAAATAGGCCAGTTTGTTACCATGCTATGGGATCTCAATTTAGAGATAGGCCACAGTGTGCGTACCATTGAACAAGCCATAGAGCAAAAACGTGAAGACGTTACCTTTGCCACCAGCTTGCTCGAAAGTAGGCTCATTTTTGGTAATCACATTGAGTTTGAAAAACTCAAAACGCATATTATAGAAACCCCTGTTTGGCGCTCAGGCGAGTTTTTTGTAGCCAAAGTGCAAGAGCAAAACCTACGCCATAAAAAGTGCCACGGTACTGCTTACAACCTAGAGCCAAACATAAAAGAAAACCCCGGTGGTCTTCGCGATTTACAAACCATTATTTGGGTTGCTAAAAAGCACTTTAGAGCCGAAACCCTACAAGAGCTAATTAGCCACGGCTACTTAACGCATGAAGAGTTTCAGGAGCTTTCGGAGTGCCTAGAAAACCTTTGGAATATTCGCTTTGCACTGCATTTAGCCGCTGGGCGCTCAGAAAACCGTTTGTTGTTTGACCATCAACCACACACAGCTGAAATACTTGGCTTTGGTAGCGATGGTAAAGCTTCGGTTGAGCGTATGATGAAACGCTTATTTAGAATAATGAGCCGCGTACGCGAGCTTAATCAAATGCTGCTATCGTACTTTGAAGAAAGTATTATGCCAGAGAGCAGCGAAGCGCCAGTGATTGAGTTAGACAAAGACTTTGAACGCGTTGGGCACCAAATTAGGGTAAAAAACCCATCGGTATTTTTTAGACGCGATCAACTTTTTGTTTTGTTTGAGCATATTGCCGACAACCCCGAAATTACCCATATTTACCCAAGTACTATTCGTACCATTAGGCAAGTACGCAGGCGCCTATTAGGTGACTTACAAGATTACGCAGCGTGTCGCGAGGCATTTATGCGTATTGTAAAACACCCTAACGGCATGGGCCGCGCATTCACGCTCATGCACAAACACGGCATGTTGGCCGCGTATTTACCGCAGTGGCGTAATATATTTGGGCAAATGCAATTTGACTTATTTCATGCCTACACAGTAGATGAGCACACCCATAAATTAATCAATAATATTTACCAATATTTTGATAAATCTAAAGTGAGCGAGTTTCCTATTTGTAGCGAAATAGTAACCCGTATGGATAAGCCAGAGCTGCTTTATTTAGCGGGTATTTTTCATGATATTGCTAAAGGGCGTGGCGGCGATCACTCAGAGCTAGGCTCAGTGGATGCCATTGCTTTTTCTAAATTACATGGCTTCCCATCATCTGATGGCAAGCTTATATCGTGGCTAGTTGGTAACCATTTACTTATGTCGGTCACTGCGCAGCGTAAAGACATAAATGACCCAGGTGTTATTAAAGACTTTGCCTCACGTGTAAAAACAGAGCGCCAACTCGATTACCTCTATTGTTTAACCGTTGCCGATATACGCGCAACCAACGACAACTTATGGAATGATTGGAAAAACACCCTACTACGCGAGTTATACTTGCATACTCAGCGTGCATTACGCCTAGGGCTTGAAAACCCAATGGATCAACGCGACCAAATACGCGATAAAAAACACCAAGCTAAACAGCGCTTACTTAATTTGGGCTACCTAGAAAACCAAATTGATTTAATTTGGAGCCGCTTTAAAGCCAATTACTTTACTGCCTTTAGCGAGCAGCAAATATCATGGCAAACCGAGCACCTATTAAAATGCGCAGACTTAAGCCTACCCAGTGTCATTGTTTCTGATAAAGCAATGCATGGTGGCACGCAAGTGTTTGCTTATAGCCCATATTCTGGGCCGTTATTCGCTCGTTTAGTTAGCGTAATTGGTTCTAAAAAGGCGCAAATACAACACGCTCAAGTGCTTACTACCAAAGATGGCTACGCCCTATTTAACTTTGTAATACTTGAAGTGAGCGGCGACCCTATTGCAAGTAGCCGTGCTCAGTCAATTAAACGTGGACTTGAGCAAGCACTTAGCGAACCACGTAAAAAAATACGCTTTAAAAAGAATCGCTCGCAACGATTTAAAGACTTTAATATTAAACCTAAAATAGTGCTGCGCCCTCATGCCCGTAAAGATCGCAGCCTAATAGAAATTCAAGCTGTTGATATACCTGGTTTACTTACTAAAATTGCCGAAGTTTTCCAAGCGCATTTATTACACATTCACGCAGCCCGTATTACAACGGTAGGTGAACGTGCAGAGGATTTCTTTGTCGTATCAAATAACGAATACCAAGCGCTGACTGATGAAGAGCAAGCCAAAATTCATCAGGCATTACGTAAAAAATTCAACGCCGAAACAGAATAAGGACACACCATGTCAGATTTAAAAACTATGATAGAAAACGCCTGGGACAACCGCGATAGCATTAGCCCAAGCAGTGTATCTAGCGATGTAAAACAAGCGATTATTGACGCACTAGAGCTTCTTGATAGCGGTGCAGCCCGTGTTGCTGAAAAAATATCAGGCGAATGGGTCGTACACCAATGGCTTAAAAAAGCCGTTTTACTATCATTTCGTATTCGCGACAACCAACCAATGAACGACGGCGTAAATCAGTTTTACGATAAAGTACCGCTTAAATTTAGCGACTACACACCGGAGCAGTTTCAGCAAGGTGGCATGCGCGTAGTTCCTAACGCGGTAGCACGTAAAGGCAGCTTTGTAGGTAAAAACGTCGTACTTATGCCATCGTATGTGAACATTGGCGCCTACGTTGATGAAGGCACCATGGTTGATACATGGGCAACTGTTGGCTCGTGTGCACAAATTGGTAAGAACGTACACTTATCGGGCGGCGTGGGCATAGGCGGCGTTTTAGAGCCACTTCAAGCTAACCCTACCATCATTGAAGACAACTGCTTTATTGGCGCACGCTCTGAAATTGTTGAAGGTGTAGTAGTAGAGGAAGGCGCTGTTATTTCAATGGGCGTTTACATTAGCCAAAGCACCCGTATTTACGACCGTGAAACCGGCGAAATTCATTACGGCCGCGTACCAGCAGGCGCAGTAGTAGTACCAGGCGCACTACCATCAAAAGATGGCACTCACAGCCTATACGCTGCAATCATCGTGAAAAAGGTAGATCAACAAACACGCGAAAAAGTAGGCATCAACGCCCTACTACGCTCAATTGATGATTAAAAGAAGCGATAAGCTTTTAGATGTAAGCCCTAAGCTGATTGGTGTTAAACGTAGGTTGGGTTGAGTGAAACGAAACCCAACAACACATTAAAGTTTAGTGTTTTAGCTAAATTTAGAAAGCTCTAAGCCCTTTGGGTTTAGAGCTTTTTTGTTTAGATTAGAGTTTATCTCTTAAATAGCTAAACCGTTGGGTTTCTCTGTGCTCAACTCAACCTTAATTCAAAGCAATATACGTATACAAAACATACGACTGAATTAGCCAACACACCCAAGATATAATAAGGTAGTAAAGCATACTTGAAAGTTAGCAATTAATATTAAGGATTAATATGACAAAAACTGCTTTACGCTCAACTATTTTGCTACCGGTATTTTTGCCCGCGGTATTTATTATTCTGCTTTTGGTCATTGGTACAAGTAGCAACCCTGAACTGGCAGGGCAAGCATTCAGTGTCGCCCTCAAGTGGATAACAGAAACCTTTGGCTGGTTTTATATGTTATCAGTTGCCATCTTCTTAGTTTTCATCGTTTGTGTTGCCGCCTCCAGCTGGGGAAATATCAAGCTGGGTCCTGATCATGCGCAACCCCAATATAGCTTTGGTGAATGGTTTGCCATGCTATTTTCGGCCGGTTACGGAGTCGCATTACTTTATTTTGGTGTAGCAGAACCCGTGCTCCATTATGCATCTCCGCCCGCGGGCGCCGCAGAAACCGTTGATGCCGCTAAGCAGGCTATGCAAATTGCATTTTTTCATTGGGGTTTTCATATATGGGCAATTTATGGGATTGTTGGTTTAGTGCTTGCTTACTTTGCATTTCGCCACGGCCTTCCGCTGTCTATTCGCTCAGCCTTGTATCCACTTATTGGTGATAAAATATATGGCCCTATTGGACACACTGTTGATGTGTTTGCCATATTAGGCACGCTATTTGGTATTGCCACAACGTTAGGGCTTTCGGTTACTCAAATTAATGCCGGGTTGCACTACTTATGGCCAAGCATTCCTATTAATACCACGGTACAAATTACCGCTATTGTTATTATTACCGCAGCGGCAACGCTTTCTGTGGTGGCAGGTATGGATAAAGGAGTGAAGCGTTTATCTATAATAAACATGACACTCGCCGTATCATTAATGGCCTTTGTGTTTTTTATTGGCCCGACTATTCATATTCTTGAATCGTTTTTACAAAATACCGGCAGCTACCTCAGTGGTATTGTTGAGCGTACTTTTAATTTACAAGCCTATAGCCGTAGTGATTGGATTGGTAACTGGACCCTATTTATATTTGGCTGGACTATAGCGTGGGCACCCTTTGTTGGTATGTTTATCGCTAAAATTAGCCGCGGCAGAACCATTAGGCAATTTGTTGTGGGCGTGATGCTAGTTCCGACTATTTTTACCTTTTTATGGTTTTCTGTATTTGGCGATACCGCGCTAAATTTAATAATGAATGAAGGGTTTAATACTTTAATAACCGATGTTCAAGCAAACCATGCCGTTGCGCTATTTCAATTATTTGAAGTGCTACCGTTATCGTTTATTATTTCGCTACTAACGGTTATCTTAATTATTACCTTTTTTGTAACCTCATCTGACTCGGGCTCGTTAGTTATTGACTCCCTCGCCTCTGGCGGGAGTATTGATACGCCTGCATGGCAACGGGTGTTTTGGGCTGTGCTTGAAGGCGCTGTGGCTGCTGTTTTATTAGTAGCAGGTGGGCTAAGTGCACTACAAACTATGACAATAGCCAGTGCCCTACCCTTTGCTATTATTATGCTTATTGCAACCGCGGGACTTTGGCGCGCACTTACCATTGAAGGCCATCGCGATACGAGCTTACAAGCACATGCGCTCAATAGCCGTAATGTTAACCTATCTCATTGGAAGCGCCGGTTAGCCGCTATGGTTAATTATCCCAATAAGGAAAAAGTGCATACCTTCATTAGTAGTGTGGTGGTAAAAGCAATGCAAGCTGTTCAAGCAGAATTAAAAGCGCGCCAGTGGCATGCCGAGGTAGATTTTGATACTGACTTAGGCCGCGCCCATTTAACCGTACTACGCCATGAACATGTTGATTTTGTGTATGATATTCGTCTTACTGAGCACCCAATGCCAAGCTTTGCCTATACAGAGCTAAAACCGGATGCTGATAACTCCGAGATGTATTACAAGGCAGATGTTTTCTTACGCCGCGGTGGGTTATCTTACGATGTATATGGCTACAGTGAAGATGATATTGTGAAGGACATTCTTGATCAATTTGAGAATTACTTGCACTTCTTAGGTAACAGCCCAGGGGAACTTCCGTGGGATATGGCCGAACACGATGACATGTTAAATAGCGACAAACCTTAAATAAAGGTATTAATTAACAGCGCAATTTTGATGCAATAAAAAAGGCACTTAAAAGTGCCTTTTTAATCTGCTCAATTAATTTTTTAATTACAGCGCGTTAAATACGTCGTCTGTTTTAGCTGCGCAAATAAAATCGTTTTTGTGCAGGCCTTTAATTGAATGGCTCCACCACGTTACGGTTACTTTGCCCCATTCGGTTAATAAACCTGGGTGATGGCCTTCATCTTCTGCCATATCACCTACTTTATTGGTAAACGCCATAGCTTGCTTAAAGTTTTTAAACTTATAAACACGCTCAAGTTGCATAATGCCGTCGCGTACCTCTGGTACCCAGTCTGGAATTTTTGTAATAAGTTGGGCAAGCTCTTCCTCAGATACTTTTGGCGCATCTACGTGACAGGCTTCGCATTTTTGTTCACTTAATGAAGACATTTTAAATCCTTACTTTAGCGTTTCTTTTTAAATTAAAGTTAACCGGCTAATTTTTCTTTAGGTGGAAATTTTGGGTCGTGCAAACCAAGTGCTTTAGCTTGCTCAACCAAAGTCATAATATCCATTTGTGATATATCAAACAGATCATGAATCGAATTTATGGTGTAGTACTGTGGTTGCATAATATCAATGCGGTACGGCGTACGCAGCACATCAATTACGCTCATAGGCGTTATCTCTGGTGTATCTGAATACACGTACTGGGTTTCACCTGGGCTTGATAATATACCACCGCCGTATATACGCAGGCCGTTTTCGGTTTGCATTAAACCAAACTCAACCGTAAACCAATACATACGTGCAAGGTATACACGATCTTTTTTCTGCGCTGCATACCCTAATTGGCCGTATTTGTGTGTGAATTCGGCAAAGTCAGGGTTTGTTAGCATAGCGCAGTGGCCAAATATTTCATGGAAAATGTCAGGCTCTTGCAGGTAGTCAAACTCTTCTCGGCTACGAATAAACGTCGCTACCGGAAATTGTTTGTTTGCCAATAACCTAAAAAATTCATCAAAATCGATAAGCGCAGGTACAGGCGCTACTTGCCAACCGGTGGTGGCAAGAAGCACTTCGTTAAGCTCGCTTAATTGCGGGATACGATCGTGTGGTAGGTTTATTTTTTTAAGCCCATCCATGTACTCATCACAAGCTTTGCCTTCTATGCACGCAAGTTGGCGCGTAACAAGCTCAGACCAAATTTTGTTTTCTTCTTCGCTCCAATGAATAACACCGTTTTCATCAGGTGTTTTAGAGGTGTATTTACTTGCTTTAGCCATAATAACCTTCTTGGGGTTAAGCCCAAATGTGTGTCAGTGTGATACTCAAGATTAGTGAATATCTAATGCAGCCATACTATGCAAAAGTGAAGAAAAGTTTAATAGTTAGACGGATATCTACATTTAGCACGATCCCCTAAAATGTATAGTTAAAATTACACCACCGGCATTAATATTATACAACCACTAAATTAAAGGCGTTAAGAGCAAATTAAACTGTACACAAATAAATACATCTAACAAATTAATGTAAAAGCTTGGTTTAAGTCGTCAATAATATCGTTAACATCTTCAAGCCCTACAGAGAGTCTTATTAAGCCATCACTTATGCCTGCGGCTGCTCGCTCCTCGGGTGTGTAAGGGGAATGCGTCATTGATGCGGGGTGCTGAATAAGCGTTTCGGCATCACCTAAACTTACAGCAAGTGTGCAAAGCTTCATGCTATCTATAAACTGCGCTCCTTGAGCAAGGCTGCCTTTAATTTCAAATGCAATAACGCCGCCTGCGGCTTTCATTTGCTTGCCTATATATTTGTTGCCAGGGTGCGATTTAAGCCCAGGGTAATAAACAATATTAACCTGTGGGTGCGCCTCTAAATATTCGGCAACCGTTTGCGCGCTTTGGCAATGGCGCTCCATGCGTATGGCTAAAGTTTTTATTCCGCGATTAATAAGCCATGCATCGTGCGGGCTTATGGTGGCACCAATATCTTTAAGTACCGTCATTTTTATTAAGGTAATGTGCTCATGCGTTCCACACACAAGCCCAGCTACTACATCGCCATGGCCGTTTAAGTACTTAGTGGCACTGTGCACAATAATATCTATGCCGTACTGCTTAGGTGATTGCAGCAGTGGCGTTAAAAAGGTGTTGTCGACCACACTAATTAAATTATGTTGCTTAGCGAGCGCGCCAATTAAGGCTAAATCAATGACTGCCATTGTGGGGTTGATTGGCGTTTCTACAAATATCATTTTTGAATTAGGTTTTATAGCAGCGCGAAGCTCGCCCTCGTTGGTCATATCAACAAAAGTAACTTCTATTCCCCAGCGCGGTAACATGTGAGCAAAAAACGCAAAAGTACATCCATACAATGTACTTGATGCAATTAAATGATCGCCCTGCGATAAAAAGCTTAATACCGACGCCGATACAGCGCCCATACCTGTGGCGGTAGCAGCAGCAGCTTCGCAGCCCTCTAACTGTGCTACTTTTTGCTCAAGTTCGGTGGTGGTTGGGTTACCTAGGCGGGTGTAAATATAACCGGGCTCATCGTCTGCAAAACGCGCGGCACCTTGTGCTGCATTTTCAAAATGAAAGGTAGAGGTTTGATACAAAGGCGACGTGAGTGCGCCATGCGGATCGTTTGCTTTTTGCGGGCCATGAATACATTGGGTATTAATATGCTGCTTGCTCATTGTGTGCTCTCGTTTTTTATTATGTGTGTCAATTACATAAATAAAACGCACCGCAGTTTAAATCACAAGCATGCCGGATGCTCAGATGGCTATTTGTGCAAAAACCGCTCAGCGCGGTTTTGTACACAAATATTGCCACTGCTACTTTAGGACGTTGGCTCGGCCTTTTTACGGCTCATAATTTTGCTGGCAATACTTTGCACTGTGCCTTTTAACAAGCTGCGTTTGTTTTCAAGCCGTGGTAATGGGCGGCTAAGCTCCATTGCTTTGTAACCAATACGTGCTGTAAATATACCGGCGCTTACACCTTGCGCTGCACGCCCCGAAAGCTTACCTAAAAGCTCAGCACTGAGTGCTGTGGCTGCTAAATCAGATACAAGCTCAGCACTGCCTACAAACATAACTTGCTTTATTAGCATACGGTAGAGCTTAATGCGGCTTGCGTAACCAAAACCAATGCCATAAATTTTACCAATTTGCTCTATTAACTTAGTACCGCGCCAAAGCACCGCCATCATGTCCACCAGCGCAAGGGGGCTTAAGGCAACAAGCAACGCTGACTCTGTCGCAAAGCGGTTTATAAGCTTTTTAGCTTGCGTGTCTTGCGTTATAAGCAAGCTATTTGCGTAAAGGGTCATTATTTCCTTATCGCTATGATGGGTAGCCACTTGGTTTTTAAACGCATCGAAGTTGTCGAGCTGTTGGTGCTTATTTAGTTTTTCAAGCCAGGGTAATGCGCCGCCTACTTGCTCACTATTTAAGAGTCTGTCGGCTTCTTGGCGGTGTAACTGATTACGCTTTAAACTGCGCAGCATTCTGTATTCGCGCCATAGCATGCGCCCAATTAGCAACACACCGCTTACCACCGCAGTTAAATAAACACCGCCTAAAATGACCGACTGCTGAAACGCAAACACTAACGAATACGCAAATTCTAAAAGCACTAACACTAAAAAGCTTACAGCAAACACCCCTTTAAGCGTTTGCCATTTAGACTTTTTATATACCGGCTCTAGGTCTATTTCTTCATCAAGAAGTTCATCTTCAGGCTCTTCAATGTATTCACTTTGACCCTGGGTAATTATTTTTGCAGGAGCAAGCGTCGCCTCAACCTGTTCATCAGCTTGGCTATCAATTCGCCTACCTGCTTGAAAAGTTTGCTGTGTGTCGTTCATGATAATTTGTCTCCTAACAAGTACTGCATCACATGATCAAGGCGAATATGCTTAAGTTGCTTATCGGGGTTTGGCATAGGCGCAAACGATAAAAACTCAAAGCCCTGCGCTGGCCACTCATTTTTATTAAGCATGCGCTTTGGTGGCTGTGGGGGTAAATAAGTAAGCCAATCTTGCTCGTTAAGTGGTTTGCCATAAATGCAATCAAGCGTTTGGCCTTTATCGGCCACTTGGCGCGGCTGCGTTGCTGCAATTGACGACATTGCCATGGTTTCTATTTGTACGCCATCAAACTTTAAGTGATTACTTTGCTCATGCACTAATGAGTCAAGTAGTAGTGCTAAATCTTTATGGTGCTTTGCACTTATATGATCTGACTTATTTGCAGCAAACAGTATTTTATCTATGTTGGGTTTAAATAAACGCTTAAAAAATCCCGACTCGCCGTAATTAAAGTGTGCGAGTAATTGGTTTATTACACTACTTTGCTCTTGGAGTGTTTCGTGGCCTTCATTTAAAGCGCTGAGTACGTCTACCAACACAATTTGGCGGTCAAAGTGTTTAAAGTGCTCATTATAAAATGGCTTAACCACCTCTTTTACATAGGCGTTAAAGCGCTTAATTAAATGCGCTAAGTTAGAGCCTGCCACTACCTCATCACTTTTTATATGCTGCGCATTTACCGGAAAAAACAACAAAAGCGGCGCACCTTGTAAGTCACCAGGCATAAGCATGCGCCCAGGTTGTAACATGGCAAGCTTAGTATCTTTTTTAAGGCCTACCAGCATACTTTGATAAAGCGCCGCAATGTGTGCAAGCAAGCCTTCATCTACAGGCGCATTTAAATCAAGCTGTTCAAGCGCGTTTAAAAATTCAGTAGAGGTATTCACACGCGGGTGCTGTAGTAACAGCGGGTATTGTTGCTCGCACCACTGACTATAGCTTTGCTCAAGCATAGGTAAATCAAGTAGCCATTCACCTGGGTAGTCAATAATATCTAAATACAGCGTAGATTGCGGCGAAAAATGCCCACGTAACCCTGATGCGCTTTGGTATTTAATCGCTAAACGCAGGGTATTAATACGCTCGGTTGATGCAGGCCATGTAGGCATCCCATCAGTTGGGAGCAAGGCATTAAGTGCACGCGGATAGTCAAACGTAGGGACTTTTAACGCCTCTTGCGGCACCACTTTGGTGGCTATATGGCGGTGCTCTCGCATTACATCAAAAAACGGTAAGTTTTTATCATCGCTTTGTGTTGTAAGGTGCTTAACAAGTGCGGTAATAAACGCGGTTTTACCACTGCCACTTAGACCGGTTACGGCCAATTTTACGTGTTGATCTAAACTGCGATGAAGGGCTTTTTGGGCTGAACCTTTAATACTTTTAAAGGTTTTTTTGGCAAATGAAGTGCTACTCATAATGGGCTAGCACTTCATTGATGCTGTTAATCACCGAACAAAGTGCTATTAAATCCTTTAAAGTTTGTTGATTTCACGGCTAACCGTAAACTCGCTTGAAGTAACATGGCGCTCCATATCTTGAAGACGCGTGTCTATTCGCGTTAAACGCTCTTTTAAGTCTTGCAATGCGCGGCGCGGTGGCTCGCCTTTTTGCCATACTTTAAATTTAACTTCTAGCGGATCGTCAGTTTTAGTTGAGCTACTAGTATGTATAGTTGTGGGGTCTTTTTTATCTAAAATAAACCACGCTGCAATATACGCTACCACAAATAATGGGCCACCCGTTAGCAGTACCGCACTAACAAAAATAATGCGAACTAACCATAACTCCATATTAAAGTAGTCACTTAATCCCGCACATACACCGGCGATTTTACCGCGCTGTGGGTCTCTTAATAATTCGCGTTTGGCACTCATACTTTGCGTCTCCATTGTGGTGACTCTTGATCGAGTAATGCTTCAAGGGTTTCTACTCTATCAGCCATTTTTTCGGCCTTGTGGGCAAGTTCCAATAACTGGCGATGTTCATGCTCACTTAACCCTTGGCTCACTTGCTTTTTGCTACGGTAGTGCAAAATTAACCACAGTGGCGCAACAAAAATCATGAACAAGATAAATGGTGCAATTAGTATCTCTGGATCAAACATAATCCTCTCCTGACAATCCGTAATCGATGTTTTAAGCAGTGGGGCACTTTAAGTACCCCTTTATAAGTTATTTATCAGCTAGCTTCTTTTTAAGTTCGGCAAGCTCATCATCTATCTTTTCATTTTTTTGTAGGTCGGCAATTTCATCTGCAAGCGACTTTTTACCTAAATCGTAAGACTCTATTTGAGATTCTAGTCCATCAATTTTAGTTTCGTAGCGCTCAAAGCGATTAAGTGCATCTTCTACTTTAGAGCTATCAAGGGCTTTTTTCACTTCAAGGCGCGACTCAGCCGAACGTTGACGTAAAATAATTGCCTTTTGACGTGCTTTAGCATCGGCTAGCTTTTCTTGTAGAGTAGTGACTTCTTGCTGAAGTTTCTCAATATGAGACTCTACATGCTCAAGCTCAGACTCTACTGCTGCGACTGCTTCTGCCGATTTTTGCTTTTCAAGTAACGCTGAGCGCGCTAAATCGTCGCGGTCTTTACTTAATGCAAGCTCTGCTTTGTCTTGCCAATCGCTTACTTGTGCTTTTAGTGTGTCTACACGACGTACTAATTCTTTTTTCTCAGCCAGTGTTTTCGCTGACGTAGAGCGCACCTCTACCAATGTGTCTTCCATCTCTTGGATAATAAGACGAACCATTTTTTCTGGGTCTTCTGCTTTATCTAAAATGGCATTGATATTAGAATTAACAATGTCTGCAAAACGCGAAAAAATTCCCATAACATTTACCTCTGTAATATAAACTTAGTTGGTCTGCTGTAACTAGTATCAATATGCTTGCCAACTTTTTAAAATCTAAAATACACTTTATTTTCATTAAGTTAAACTAAATATACAAATTCCTTTAGTTATCCCTGATTATGAAATACACTAACTGTTAGCAAAAATGACCAAGAGTTAGGAAAAATGAGCCAATATCGCCAACAGGATAATTTACTCGGCCAATCTGATAGCTTTTTAGCTGTACTTGATCAGGTATCGCAGTTAGCTAATTTAGATAAGCCAGTGCTTATTATTGGCGAGCGAGGAACCGGTAAAGAGCTTATAGCCGCCCGTTTACACTTTTTATCAAAGCGTTGGGATCAAAACTACGTAAAGCTTAACTGTGCAGCCCTTAACGAAAACCTCCTCGAAAGCGAATTATTTGGTCATGAAAGTGGGGCTTTTACCGGAGCAAGTAAACGTCACGAAGGTCGCTTTGAGCGCGCTAACAGCGGTACCTTATTTTTAGATGAGCTGGCTAATACATCGGCCATGGTACAAGAAAAGCTTCTGCGCGTTATAGAATACGGTGAATTTGAGCGGGTTGGTGGTAAACACACCGTAAAGGTAGATACTCGTTTAGTGTGTGCCACCAACGAAGATTTACCCCACCTTGCTGAACAGGGCGAATTTAGAAGTGACTTACTTGACCGCTTAGCCTTTGATGTAATTACCCTGCCACCACTGCGCGAACGTCAAGACGATATTATGCTACTCGCTGAGCAATTTGCCATGAATATGGCACGCGATTTAGAGTGGGAGTTATTTAGTGGCTTTACCCGCAGCGCCACCGAAACCCTGCTAAATTACGATTGGCCGGGTAATATACGCGAGCTTAAAAATGTAGTTGAGCGAAGTTTGTATCGTCATGGTAATGAACATATTCCCGTTCACCAGATTATTTTAGACCCATTTGAAAGCCGTTTTAGACCCAAAGCACGCATTAAAGCTCCTATTGCAACACCGCTTGCCCCAGCGGAGCCTACAACACTAGCCACACCTATTAGCGAGCTTAGTAACGAGCTTAGCGCTCCAATTGAATTTCCGTGTAGCTTAAAAGAGCGCTCTAACGAATTTGAAATAAATATGATTAATAAAGCCCTTGAGCATAGCCAATTTAATCAAAAGAAAACTGCAGAAGTACTCGGTTTAACGTATCATCAATTACGTGGTTATCTTAAAAAATACAATTTATTAGAAGATAAATAGTTAGAGGTTATGCGAGTGCATAAAATACTACTTGTTTTACTAGCCAGCACCTTAACAGGCTGCTTTGATAGTAAAGAAGAAATTATAGAAGAGAAAAACCAAGGCCTCGTTTATTGCGCCGAAGCGAACCCTGTGTCGTTTAATCCGCAAGTAACAACCACTGGCTCAACTATTGATATTATTGCTAATCAGTTATTTGACCGTTTAATTAGTATTGACCCCGTTACTGCAGATTTTAAAAGTGAGCTGGCAACCGATTGGAAAATTAGCAACGATGGAAAGTCGGTTACCTTTACGCTGCGTAAAGGCGTAAAATTTCATTCTACCTCGTACTTTACCCCTACTCGCGACTTTAATGCTGATGATGTTATTTTTACCTTTAGCCGATTATTTGACGTGTACAACCCGTACCATTTTGTAGGCGATGCAAACTACCCGTATTTTCAAAGTGTGGGGCTCGATCAGCTTATTCGTAAAATTGTACGCGTGTCTGACTATCAAGTGCGCTTTGAGCTATTTCACCCAGAAAGCAGTTTTTTAACGAACATGGCCACCGACTTTGCCGTGGTGCTGTCGCAAGAATACGCAATGCAATTAAAAGCGCGAGATCAAACTAATTTATTCGATCAGTACCCTATTGGCACAGGCCCCTACATATACAAAGAGTACCGACGCGATCACTTAGTGCGCTTTTACCGCAACCCTCTTTATTGGAAGCACGATGTTGCCCTTGAACAGCTGGTTTACGACATTACGACAAACGGCACTACGCGCATAGCAAAAATGCTCACTAAAGAGTGCGATGTAACCGCCCACCCAAGTAGCGCACAACTGAGTATTTTAGCGCAACGAGACGATATAAACGTTGAAAAAGAAACCAATTTAAATATTGGTTATTGGGCCTTTAATACTGAGCGCGCCCCTTTTGATGACATTAGAGTACGCAGAGCCCTTGCGCATGCAATTGATATAGACAAAATAATGCAAGCCGTTTATTACGGTAATGGTATACGCGCGCAATCTATTTTACCGCCGACTTCGTGGGGCTTTGAACCACAAGAAAACATGCCTATGTTTGACCCAGAGCTAGCTAAAAAACTACTCATAGAAGCGGGGTTACCGAATGGCTTTGATATGACCATTTGGGCAATGCCGGTGAGTCGAATATACAATCCTAATGCCCGTAAAATGGCTGAGCTGATGCAAAGCGATTTACGCAAAATAGGTGTTAACGTAAGTATTGTTGAATACGAGTGGAATACTTTTATTCAGCGTATAGGTGAGCACCGCCACGATAGCGTATTACTCGGCTGGGCTGCCGATACCCCCGATCCAGATAACTTTTTTAGCCCATTACTAAGTTGCACCGCCACTTTTAGCGGTAAAAACCCAGCCAATTGGTGTAACCCACAGTTTGACTTATTGCTTACCCAAGCGCTCGACACCACCGATTTAAGTTTGCGCAAACAATATTACGATCAGGTTCAAGCGCTGATTATTGATCAGCTCCCGTTGGTGCCTATTGCTCATGGTATGCGTTTTCAAGCAAATAGTGCCGATGTAGAAGGGATAACCCTTGGCCCATTTGGGGCTATTTCACTCGCAAATGCGAGGAAAAAATAATGATACTAGATTATATATTACGCCGCCTTGGCTTGTTTTTATTCATGATTTTAATGCTAAGCATATTTACCTTTTCGCTTAGCTACTTGTTCCCAGGGGATCCGCTTAGCAACCTAAGTGGCATTCCTAGCGGTAATTTTTCTCAGCACAGTGAGCTTGAAGATAAATACATGTATGACAGCAACTACGTTATGCAGTATTTAGCGTTTTTAGGGCGTATATTTCAAGGTGACTGGGGCGTGTCGTTTGCCTCGGGAGATAACGTTTTTCAGCACATTTTAGATTTAATTCCAGCAACTTTAGAGCTGTGTGTTTATGCGCTTATTGTATCGGTTGTGGTAGGCGTACCAGCGGGCATTTTGGCCTCAGCATATACACGCCGTTGGCCAGATAAATTAATTAGCTCTACCACCATGATTGGTTACTCTATTCCGGTTTTTTGGTTAGCGCTGTTACTTATTATGATTTTTTCGCTCAAACTGGGCTGGTTTCCTATGTCGGGTAGAATGGGATTACTATTTGAAATACCGCCTAATACCGGGTTTATATTAATCGATATTATGCTCGCAGGCTTCCCCTACAAAGGTGAAGCATTTATAGATGCACTGCATCACTTAACACTGCCAACCATAGTACTGGCCATGTTTCCTACCACTGTTTTAGTGCGCTTTACCCGCGACTCTATGCTTAAAGTAATGGATCAAAGCTTTATAAAAACGGCCAGGGCAAAAGGCCTTAATCGCCGCCAATTAATCATGCATCATGCGCTACGCAATGCGCTATTGCCGGTAATAAAACAAATAGGACTGCAATTTAGTACGCTTATTACGCTTGCCATGATAACCGAAGTTATTTTTTCTTGGCCGGGTATTGGCCGTTGGCTAATCGATAGTATTTACCAACGAGACTACCCTGCTATTCAAGGCGGTTTAATGGCGGTGTCTATGTTTGTTATTATTGCCACTATTGTTGCCGAGCTTACATATACTCTGTTCGACCCAATTTCGCGGAATCAGGCACATGGTAAAGTTTAAATTATTTTCTGAAGAGTCGAATAAATCGCCGCTGGCGCGTTTTTGGCGCAAATTTAAAAACAATCACCCCGCCTTGGTGGGGTTATGGATTTTTATGGCGTTTGCGTTATTGGCCGCCAGTGCGCCCTTTTTAGCGCCGTATGGAGTTAACCAGCAACATAGCGATGCTTTACTTATACCGCCATCATGGCGAGAAATGGGCGATGTGCGCTTTATTTTAGGCACCGATGATTTAGGACGCGATGTACTCTCGCGCTTGATGAATGGCGCAACCTACACGTTTGGCTTATCGGTGGTGGCTGCATTTATTACCACCATTATTGGTGTGCTTGTTGGCACCTTTGCCGGCATTAGCCGCGGCCTTCGCTCAAGCTTTTTAAATCACTTGCTTGATATCACGCTCTCTATTCCGTCTTTGCTATTGGCGATTATTATTATTGCAGTGCTTGGGCCGGGCTTAATGAATACAGTGTGGGCCATTATACTGGCGTTATTACCGCAATTTATTCACTCTATTCGTAATTTAATTGTTGATGAGCTAAGCAAAGACTACATTACCGCTTTTAGGCTTGATGGTGCCTCTAACTGGCATATTTTGTCGCGGGGTATTTTTCCTAATATTTATGAGCACATTGTGGTTATTTTTACCACCGCGCTTTCTACTGCTATTTTAGATATTGCCGCCTTAGGCTTTTTAAAACTTGGTGCACAGCCCCCAACTACCGAATGGGGCGCCATACTGGCTGAGAATTTAGGCCTTATATATTTAGCACCTTGGACCGTTGCGCTACCGGGTGTATTATTATTTTTAGCGGTTTTGTCTACCAATTTAGTAGGTGATGGCCTACGAAAAGTGCTTAAAGCACGTAAGGCTGATTAAATGCAATTACTCGACGTTAGAAATTTAACCATAGAGCTGCGTACCTCTGAAACGGTAATTCGCGCTGTAGATAGAGTCAGCTTTAGCCTAAAAGAAGGCGAAGTACATGGCTTGGTGGGTGAGTCGGGCTCTGGTAAAAGCTTAATAGCCAAAGCCATTGTTGGGGTACTTAACGAACGCTGGCATATAACAGCCGATAGAATGCATTGGCGCGGTGTTGATTTAATGCGCTTAACCCCAGAGCAACGCAGAAAAACAGTCAGCCAAGACATTGCGATGATTTACCAAGATCCTAGCCGCTGCCTTGACCCAACCGCTAAAATATTTGACCAAATA
The DNA here is from genome assembly GCF_023161905.1 of Pseudoalteromonas sp. 2CM41L. Lineage (NCBI taxonomy): Bacteria > Pseudomonadati > Pseudomonadota > Gammaproteobacteria > Alteromonadales > Pseudoalteromonadaceae > Pseudoalteromonas > Pseudoalteromonas sp. 2CM41L. The sequence continues at coordinate 221,774 of NZ_JALNTN010000002.1, read as the reverse complement.
GCCGAAACACTGCCTGAAACATCCACTAAAGGCTTTTTTTTAAAGCGCAATAGGGAACGTAAAGACCGCGTGAAAGCACTTATTCATAAAGTGGGTATTAAAAACCACGACGCTGTGCTTGATAGTTACCCGCACGAGCTCTCAGAAGGCGTGTGCCAAAAGGTCATGATTGCCATGGCCATAGCGCGCACTCCTAAGCTACTAATTGCTGATGAGCCTACTACAGCGCTTGAAAGCACCACCCGTGCACAGGTATTTAGGCTGCTAAAAAGCTTAAATCAATTAAAAAATATGTCTATTTTGATGATTTCTCATGAGCTTGAAGAAATAGCCGACTGGTCGCACGGTATTCATGTTTTATATTGTGGGCAAATGGTTGAAGCCGGCCCAACGCAACGTATTTTTCGCCAGCCTCGCCACCCTTACACGCAAGCGTTATTAAAAAGCTTACCCAATTATGAGCAAGGCTTGGCACACAAAGAACCCTTTTATGCACTTAAAGGCACTATCCCTACTTTGCAACATTTACCTATCGGTTGCCGATTAGGCCCACGCTGCCCTCAAGCACAAAAAGAATGTGTAATTACCCCTGCACTTACTAAGCACCATGGGCACAGCTATGCGTGTCATTTTCCGCTGATTAAGGAGATGAAGTAATGCAACCGGTATTAAAAGTACAAGCGCTTTGTAAAACCTTTAACATACGTGCCGGTTTATTTAGCCGCAAAAAATTTGAGGTACTAAAAAATATCTCTTTTTGTGTGGGCAAAGGCGAAACAATCGCAGTAATCGGTGAAACCGGTGCGGGTAAAAGTACACTCGCTAAATTACTCGCAGGGGCCGATAGCGCCGACAGTGGGCAAATTTTATTAGAAAGTAATATTATTGAAGATGACGGCGTGCGCGATGATCAATGTCGACATATCCGCATGATATTCCAAGACTCCGCTGCCTCGCTCAATCCGGGTCTCACCATAGGTGATATGCTAGATGATTGCTTGCAGTATAATACCGATTCAGACCAACTGGCTCGCCAAGAAAAAATAGATGCCACGCTTTCTAAAGTGGGACTGCTAATCGATCATCAACATTATTACCCTCACATGTTTAGTGTAGGCCAATTGCAGCGTGTAGCGTTGGCGCGGGCGCTCATTTTAGACCCTATAGTGGTGGTGCTTGATGAAGCGCTGTCGGCTTTAGATCCCTCCGTTCGTGCGCAAACAGTTAACTTATTACTTAAGCTGCAAAAAGAAACCGGTCTAACTTATGTACTCATTACGCACCATTTAAGTTTAGTGCGCCATATCAGCGATCAGCTAGTGGTGCTTGAAAAAGGTGAGGTAGTAGAATATGGGCGTACCGAAGAGGTGTTTCAAAATCCGCAATCAAAAGTAACACAGCGCCTAATTTGCTGTTAATTCAAAGCTTATATTTATAAGCAGTATTGCCTAATCATTTTCTAAGCACACATTGAAGTTATAAAAAAGGCGCGTTACTTATAAAGTAACGCGCCTTTTTTAATGTGTCGCGATTATTCTGCTGCTTGCTCTACCACAGGTAGATTTAGCTCAGCTTTAGCCTTTAAAGACTCAATAAACGCTAAGTAGTTTTTGTTAGCTTGCGCCATAGTAATGTTTTGCTGTACTTGCGGGTCGATATTTGCGGTTATTTGCGCATCGCTTACCGATTTAAGTGCAACAATTGCCGCATCACCGTTGTTTAAATCAACCACGTCTGTGCTTGGTGCATCATTAGGACGAGGCATTTTAAACGCTTGCGTTACAATAGCAGGCGAAACCGTGTAGCTTTGACGCGTTAAGCTCGCTTCTTCACGTACCGTTAGGTTTTGCTCACTGGCCACATCGCTTAGCGTTTTACCCGCTTGAACTTGTGCAAATAACTCACGTGCTTTTTCTTTAGCAAGTGTTGATGCTTTTTCATTAACTAAACGTGTTTTGATTTGCTCACTCACTTGCGCAAGTGGTTTAGTTGCAGATGGCTCGTATTTATTTACACGTACTACAATAACGTGCTCATCACCTAGCTCAATCACTTCTGAGTTTACTTTATCTTCAAGTAATTCTACTGAGAACAACTGAGAAATTACCGCAGGTGTATTAAGTGGCTCTGGCAATGCATTACGTGCAACAAGTGGCGTGGTTTTAACTTCAACGTCTGCCACTTCTGCTGCATCGTCTAAACGGTCAGAAATCTCAAATGCTAAGGCACCCATTTCTGTTTGCTTTTCGTAAAACGCATCTACTTTTTCAGTTTGCTCAAGCTCTGCACGTAAGTCGGCTTTTACGTCGTCATATGCTTTTACTTGCTCTGGCTGTAAGTCAGTAAGTTTAATGATGTGATAACCAAACTCTGATGCTACAACCTCTGAAATATCACCTTTGTTTTGAAGCGCAAATGCAGCATCTTCAAAAGCAGGGTCCATTACATCGCGCTCAATCCACTCTAGGTCGCCGCCCATTTCGCCACTCACAACATCATCAGATGATGACTCTGCAAGCTGTGCAAAATCAGCACCTTGTTCTAACTGCTCATGTAATGCGTTGGCTTTTTCAAGCGCGGCATCATCATCTTCGCTGTTATCAATTAAAATGTGCGATACACGGCGTTTTTCAGGCTCGATGTATTGTGCTTTATTTTGCTCATAATACGCTTTTACGTCGTCTTCTGTTACCGACTCTACGGTGATATCTTGTGCTTTAAGCTCAATGTAATCAACCGATACACGCTCTGGCGATAAAAATTGTGATGCGTTTAGCTCGTAGTAATCAGCAATTTCTTGCTCAGATACGTCTACGTTTGCTTGTAACTCTTCTTTGCTTAAAACAAGGTAGTCTATGCTACGCGTTTGCTGCTGCAGGGCTGCAGCGCGTTTAAGCTCGTTTTCAAGTGCAAACTCAGTACCAGCAACCGCAGACACTAATTGGCTGCGTGTCATGTCTTTACGTAAGTACTCACGAAAAGCATCTGGTTGAAAGTTCATTTGACGAATTACTTGTAGGTAACGGTCGTTATTAAATTTTTCACCAATTTGAAAGTACGGTAGTTCTAAAATTGTTTTACGTACGCTGTCGTCGCTTACGCGAAGGCCTAAATCTGCCGCTAATTGTGATTGCAATTCTTGTTGTACTAAGCGGTCAATTACACCTTGACGAATTTGCGCCATGTAATTCGGATCTGCACTGATTTGTGCAAAGTATTCGCCAAATTGTTGCTCTAAACGGCTACGTTCGTTTTGATAAGCACGATTAAATTCGGTTTGGCTAATTTTAATTCCATTTACTTCAGCAACGGGTTGTTCTGGGGTTTGACCTAAGTAACTACCGATCCCTGCTAAGGCAAAAGATAAAATCACCGCGCCTAAAATTATTTTGGCTACAGGACCCTGTGAGCCCTCTCTGATTTTCTCAAGCATTTGTTTATCTCTTATTGATCAAGGTATTTTACCTTGTCATATGTAAAAAAAGCGTATCTTACCAGATACGCTTTTTCACTTGAAGTAACTGGCGGTGAAGTTACTTAATTCATCGATTAGGATAATTAAGTTTATATACACTCGCCATAACTAATCTGTATTTAAACAGTGATTAGTTTACTGCGTCTTTCAGCGCTTTACCGGCTTTGAAAGAAGGAATATTTGCCGCAGCGATTTGGATAGTTTCACCAGTTTGTGGGTTACGGCCTGAACGAGCAGCACGCTCGCGTACTGAGAAAGTACCAAAACCTACAAGTGCAACTGAATCGCCATCTTTAAGCGCTCCAGATACAGACTCGATGAATGAATCTAGTGCACGACCTGCAGCCGCTTTAGAAATGTCAGCGTCAGCTGCGATTTGATCGATTAATTGAGATTTATTCACAATATCATCCTCTTTCATTGTTATTATCAAGAGCGATTGTTTTTTAAACTAACATCACTTTTTTGAAAATTTTAGAGCAAACTTTTAATGCTCACATGATTATATTTTTCTTAAGCCTAGGCCCCATAAGGGCTAGGCTCGAAAACCAGTGCTTAACTTATCATACCGATTAGATTTGAAAAGCCCTTTAAAGCACTTTTTTTGGGTTTTTTATTGGTTTTTCGGTGTTTCGACTGAAAAACTCTCAACAGGATGCACTAAAGCTAACTTTAATACTTCATCAATCCACGTAACTGGGTGAACATCTAAGCCTGCCAGTACGTTATCTGGGATCTCTTTTAAGTCACGTTCGTTAATTTTAGGAATGATGACTGTTTTAATTCCACCACGGTGTGCAGCAAGTAGTTTCTCTTTTAAACCACCAATAGGCAGTACTTCACCGCGCAGTGTTATTTCACCTGTCATTGCTACATCGGCTTTAACGGGGTTACCTGTTAAGCTCGATACTAAACCCGTTACCATTGCTGCACCGGCGCTTGGACCATCTTTAGGGGTCGCGCCCTCTGGTACATGCACATGAATGTCGCGTTTTTCGTAAAAATCGTTATTAATACGGAACGTATCAGCACGATTACGAACCACCGTCATGGCCGCTTGTATCGACTCTTGCATTACATCGCCCAGTGAGCCTGTGTAGCTTAGCTTGCCTTTACCTGGCACAGCCGCACATTCAATGGTCAGTAAATCGCCGCCTACTTCGGTCCACGCTAAGCCTGTTACCTGACCAATGCGATCGCCGTCTTCGGCTTTACCGTAGTCGTAGCGCTGTACACCTAAAAACTCTTCTAGGTTATCTTGATTGATAGTGACTGTTTTAGTCTCTTTATCAAGTAAGATATTTTTAACGGCTTTACGACAGAGTTTAGATACTTCGCGCTCTAAATTACGTACGCCCGCTTCACGCGTGTAGTAACGAATAATGCCAATAATTGCACTGTCTTCTATTACTAGCTCAGAAGGTTTTAAACCATTGCGTTTAACTTGCTTAGTAATTAAGTGCTCTTTTGCAATGTTTAGCTTTTCATCTTCGGTGTAACCCGATAAGCGAATAACTTCCATTCTGTCCAATAATGGACCAGGAATATTAAAGCTGTTTGATGTTGCTACAAACATTACATCCGATAAATCGTAGTCTACTTCTAAGTAGTGATCAGCAAAGTGGCTGTTTTGCTCCGGATCTAGCACCTCTAATAGTGCTGATGCTGGGTCGCCGCGCATATCAGATGACATTTTGTCGATTTCATCTAACAAGAATAATGGGTTTTTAACGCCCACTTTTGTCATGTTTTGAATCAGCTTGCCTGGCATAGAGCCAATGTAAGTACGACGATGACCACGAATTTCAGCTTCGTCACGTACGCCACCTAATGCCATACGAACATATTTACGACCCGTAGAGCGTGCAATAGACTGCCCTAGTGATGTTTTACCTACACCCGGTGGTCCCACTAAACATAAAATAGGCCCTTTGAGCTTATTGGTACGTTGTTGCACCGCGAGGTATTCAATTATGCGTTCTTTAACTTTATCTAAGCCGTGGTGATCGCTATCAAGAATTTTTTGCGCGCCTGCTAAGTCTTTTTTCACTTTCGAGCGTTTTTTCCATGGTACGTTAATTAACGTATCAATGTATGAACGCACTACAGTGGCCTCTGCAGACATTGGCGACATCATTTTAAGCTTATTAAGCTCAGCTGATGCTTTTTCTTTCGCTTCTTCTGGCATACCTGATTCTTCAATACGCTTTTTAAGCGCTTCAAATTCGTCAGGTACATCATCAAGCTCACCAAGTTCTTTTTGAATGGCTTTCATTTGCTCGTTGAGGTAGTACTCGCGCTGAGATTTTTCCATCTGCTTTTTCACGCGGGTACGAATTTTTTTCTCAACTTGCAATAAGTCTATTTCACCTTCCATCAGTGCCATTAAGTATTCTAAGCGCTCTGTAACGCTTGAAATCTCTAACACTTTTTGTTTTTCAGGCACTTTTAAGGGCATATGCGCTGCCATTGTATCGGCAAGGCGTGCTGGCTCATCAATGCCTGAAACAGAGGTTAATACCTCAGGTGGAATTTTTTTATTAAGTTTTACATAGCCTTCAAACTGGCTAACAGCGCTGCGGATGAAAATATCTTGCTCTTGCTCATCCACTGAATCAGATTCGATGAACTGAGCATTCGCTACAAAAAACTCATCGTTATCTACAAATTCTTCAATTTGTGCGCGCTGCGTACCTTCAACTAAAACTTTAACTGTACCGTCTGGTAACTTTAATAACTGAAGTACAGTAGCAATAGTACCGATACGGTAAATATCGTCTTGCTCAGGTTCGTCTACAGTTGCATCTTTTTGTGCAACCAAGAAAATTTGTTTGTCTTTATCCATTGCCGCTTCGAGGCATTTTATTGATTTTTCACGGCCTACAAAAAGCGGGATCACCATGTGCGGATATACCACAACATCGCGCAGTGCTAACACTGGGATTTCGACTCGATCGGTTCTCTCAAGCGTCATTATAGTTTCTCTTCGCACTTCATTTATTTAAAAGATTACTCAAGTATATGGGGATAATCTAATTAAAGTTCAACAATTTTCCCCAACTCGTTCAAATTAATTATAAAAAAAGGAGCCTAAGGCTCCTTTTTTATACAAATAGCTTAAAAACTACTCTGATGCAGCTTTATCTTGATTATTGTTTTCATAAATCAAGATTGGGTCAGATTCACCTTTAATCACGGTTTCATCTATAACCACTTTGCTTACATCATCCATTGATGGCAGCTCATACATAGTATCAAGCAGTACGCCTTCAACAATTGAGCGAAGTCCGCGAGCACCTGTTTTACGCTCCATTGCTTTGTGAGCAATAGCGCTTAGTGCATCATCACGGAACTCTAATTCAACGTCTTCCATACCAAACAATACAGAGAACTGTTTAGTAATGGCGTTTTTAGGTTCACTTAATATTTGTACAAGTGCCGCTTCATCAAGCTCAGTTAATGTAGCAACAACAGGTAAACGACCAATAAACTCAGGAATTAAGCCGTACTTAACTAAATCTTCTGGCTCTACGTCTTTGAATGTTTCGCTTAAAGAGCGGCTCGACGCTGACTCTTTAACGTTAACACCAAAGCCAATTCCGGTATTTTTATGGCTACGCTGTTCAATTACTTTATCTAGGCCTGCAAAGGCACCACCACAGATAAATAAAATCTTAGAGGTATCAACCTGTAAAAACTCTTGCTGCGGGTGCTTACGACCACCTTGTGGTGGTACTGAGGCAACCGTGCCTTCAATTAGTTTAAGCAGCGCTTGTTGTACGCCCTCACCCGACACGTCGCGTGTAATAGATGGGTTATCTGATTTACGCGAAATTTTGTCAATTTCATCAATGTAAACAATACCACGTTGCGCTTTTTCTACGTCGTAGTCACATTTTTGTAGCAGTTTTTGAATGATGTTTTCTACATCTTCACCTACATAACCGGCTTCGGTTAGTGTAGTTGCATCTGCCATAGTAAACGGTACATCAAGTAAACGCGCAAGTGTTTCTGCCAGTAATGTTTTACCACTACCTGTAGGGCCAATAAGCAAAATGTTACTTTTACCTAGTTCTACTTCTTGCTTTGTAGATTGGTTGCGTAGGCGCTTGTAGTGATTGTATACCGCTACAGACAATACTTTTTTAGCATGGTCTTGACCAATTACGTAGTCATCTAAGTGATTACGAATTTCTTTTGGCACAGGTAGTTTATCAGACGAATTATGCTTAGGAGCAATGTCTTTGATTTCTTCCCTGATAATATCGTTACACAGCTCTACACATTCATCACAAATGTATACTGAAGGACCTGCAATTAATTTACGCACTTCGTGTTGGCTTTTGCCACAAAAAGAGCAGTATAACAATTTATTACTTTTGTCGCCGTCTGTAGGAGTGTCAGACATTCAGCTACCTCTTTTATACGTTGGCTGCCAAATAAGGTTGGCAACTATTTCAAATTCGCTTTTAACTATACCAAAATTTACTGGTTTTCGCATAGTAACTCAAAGTGGCAAGCAATTATTTGCTTGCCTACACGCTTACTTGCTTTCGCGATTTGTAAACACTGAGTCAACCAGGCCGTAATCTACAGCTTGTGATGCACTCATAAAGTTATCACGGTCAGTATCGCGTGAAATAACATCTAATGGCTGGCCTGTATGCTCTGCCATTAAGCGGTTAAGTTTGTCTTTAATAGACAGAATTTCTTTTGCGTGTATTTCAAAGTCAGATGCTTGACCTTGGAAACCACCTAGCGGTTGGTGAATCATTACACGTGAGTTTGGTAAACAAAAACGCTTACCTTTAGCGCCAGCAGTAAGCAAAAATGCGCCCATGCTTGCCGCTTGGCCAACACAAATAGTACTTACATCTGGTTTGATGAAGTTCATTGTATCGTAAATTGCCATACCAGCGGTTACAGAACCACCTGGAGAATTAATATATAAAAAGATATCTTTTTCAGGGTTCTCTGATTCTAAAAATAGCATTTGCGCTAAAATTAGGTTTGCCATGTTGTCTTCAACTTGGCCCGTTAAAAAGATAATTCGCTCTTTTAATAGACGCGAATAAATGTCATACGAGCGCTCACCTTTAGCTGTTTGTTCAACAACCATAGGGACTAATGCATTTAGGGGATCTGTCATACCAGTGTTCATACTTTTTTAATTCCTTATGCGCTTATGCTTTTTCTTACTAAAGGAAGCATAGTTATCATTTTTCGCAAATTATGGGGCACAAACTAAAATGGCCCGGGCACACTGCATAAACAGAGTAACACGAGCCATTTAATCGTTAGCGAGCGCTTAAGTCAATGACTTATTAAGCACCTTGCTGAGGATTCATGATGTCATCAAATGCTTTTTCAACGTCAGACACGTTTGCTTTAGCTAAAATAGCTTCAACAGCTTGCTCTTCCATTGCAACATTACGCATTTGCTGCATAAGTTGATCATTTGCTTTGTAGTATTCTACTACTTCAGTTGGATCTTCGTAAGCAGATGCAACTGTAGCAATTAATGCTTCAACTTTTTCATCATCAACTTTGATATCGTTTGCTTTGATCACTTCACCTAGTAATAGGCCAGTTTTAACGCGAGTTACAGCTTGCTCGTGGAACAATTCAGCTGGAAGCTCAGGCATGTTTTTAGCGTCACCACCAAAACGTTGAGCTGCTTGCTGACGTAGTGCGTCAACTTCTTGATCAATAAGTGCTTTAGGCACTTCGATTTCGTTGTTTTCTAAAAGACCTTTAATCGCTTGGTCTTTCACGTTAGCTTTAACCGCTTGGTCTAGCTCACGTGTCATGTTCTTTTTAACTTCTTCTTTAAGCGCGTCTACGCCGCCTTCGGTAACACCGAACTTAGTTGCAAACTCTTCGCTTAATTCAGGTAGCTCTTGTGCTTCAACTTTTTTCACTGTGATAGTGAATTGAGCCGCTTTACCTTTCAGGTTTTCAGCGTGGTAATCTTCAGGGAAAGTTACATCAGCAACTACTTCTTCGCCTGCTTTTTTACCAACGATGTTGTCTTCAAAACCTGGGATCATACGACCTTGGCCAAGCTCAAGTGGGAAGTCTTCAGCTTTGCCGCCTTCAAACTCTTCACCGTCGATAGTACCTACGAAATCAACTGTTACACGGTCGTTTTCGCCAGCAGCTGCGTCAACATCAGCCCAAGAAGCGTGTTGCTTACGAAGTGTTTCTAGCATGTTTGCTAAGTCTTCGTCAGTTACTGTTACTGCTGGTTTTTCTACTGCAATTTTGTCTAAACCTTGAACTTCAACTTCAGGGTATACTTCAAACGTTGCTGTAAACTCTAAATCTTTACCTGCTTCAAGTGATTTAGGTGCAAATGATGGTGCGCCAGCAGGGTTAATTTTTTCAGCAACAATTGCTTCAATGTAGTTACGCTGCATTACTTCGCCAGCTACTTCTTGACGAACCGCAGGTCCAAAACGCTTGTTAATTACTGAAACTGGTACTTTACCAGCACGGAAGCCATCGATACGCTGCGTTTTTGACAGTTGTTGTAAGCGTTTTTTTACTTCGGTCTCAACGTTCTCTGCAGGAACGGTGATGGTCAGACGGCGCTCAAGGCCTTGAGTCGTCTCAACAGAAACTTGCATGATTTACCTCAATATTCAATTTTGGCGACTGTTCGCCTTCCTTACAAACAAAGTAATCTTCATGAGTCTTGATAAATTTTAAAGCGATTTTTCACTAAAAAGCATCCGTCACTACCATGAGATCCCATTGCTGCTCTGCCCTTCGGGCACTATGTTAAACAATAGACGCGGCATTATAACCTAATAATTATGATAGTCGAGTGTAGGGGGCAATTATTTGGACTAGTTTAGCTACGATCGAGACCAACTGCGTAAAAAAAAGACTAACTGGTTCGTTAAAGCGATATTTTAGTAGGAAGTAAATAGAAGTTATTGCTGAGTGATTACTCGTTTACTTTCTTTAAGGTTAAGAAAGTGGTCGGCGATGCAGGATTTGAACCTGCGACCCCTTGGACCCAAACCAAGTGCGCTACCAAACTGCGCTAATCGCCGATAATCGTGTTGAATACTTAAATGTTGAATTTAAGACCACTTATGAGAAAGTGGTCGGCGATGCAGGATTTGAACCTGCGACCCCTTGGACCCAAACCAAGTGCGCTACCAAACTGCGCTAATCGCCGATACTCGAAGTAAATTGGGGTGACTGATGGGGCTCGAACCCACGACAACCGGAATCACAATCCGGGGCTCTACCAACTGAGCTACAATCACCACGGTATTTACTTTGTTTTCAAATGGCGCACCCGGAAGGATTCGAACCTTCGACCAACGCCTTAGAAGGGCGTTGCTCTATCCAGCTGAGCTACGGGCGCATCGAAAACTTCATAGTTTGCCTGTAAGCTATTCTATTATAAAAATAAAAGAAGTGGTCGGCGATGCAGGATTTGAACCTGCGACCCCTTGGACCCAAACCAAGTGCGCTACCAAACTGCGCTAATCGCCGAT
>NZ_JALNTN010000002.1:199618-210685 GCF_023161905.1 Pseudoalteromonas sp. 2CM41L | reverse complement strand
GTCGGCGATGCAGGATTTGAACCTGCGACCCCTTGGACCCAAACCAAGTGCGCTACCAAACTGCGCTAATCGCCGATGCTTACGATTGCCTGCGAGTGACCTCGTTGACAACGGGGTGCATAATAGTGATTTGCCTGGGAGAGGTCAAACGTTTTTTGCATAAAATAAATCAATCGGTCATTTTTAGTTCATAATGGTTAAATATTGCAAAACTAAGCTGAAATTTAGACGCTTTTTTTGAAAACACCGGTTTATAACCTAAAAGCAACTTGGCGCTTCGGGCCTTTTCTGCGAAAATAGCCTGCATATTAAAAAAGCATTAATAAAATTAATTTTTTGCATACACCCCTCTTTATATGCAGATGCTTTTAAAATATAAGTATCGAAGTTTATTTAACCCCAATTAAAGGTCCCCCATGACGGCAAACATCATTGATGGTAAGGCAATCGCAAAACAAGTACGTAGTGCAGTGGCTGAGCGCGTAAGCGAACGCGTTGCAAACGGTTTACGTGCACCCGGTTTAGCAGTAGTACTGGTAGGGCTTGACCCTGCAAGCCAAGTTTACGTTGGCTCTAAGCGTAAAGCGTGTGAAGAAGTAGGATTTATTTCAAAGTCATTTGATTTACCAGCGCAAACCAGCGAAGAAGAACTACTAGCATTAATTGATGAGCTAAATAACGATGGCGAAGTAGATGGTATTTTGGTGCAACTACCGCTACCTGAAGGCCTAGATGCAGAAAAGATTTTAGAACGTATTACACCACATAAAGATGTAGACGGTTTTCACCCTTACAATATTGGCCGCTTAGCGCAACGTATGCCGGCGCTGCGCCCATGTACACCCAAAGGGATTATTACCTTATTAGATTCAACGGGCGTGCGTTACAAAGGGATGCATGCGGTAGTTGTTGGTGCCTCTAATATTGTTGGCCGCCCTATGTCGCTTGAGTTATTACTTGCCGGTTGTACTACAACGGTATGTCACAAATTTACACAAGACTTAGAAACCCATGTGCGCCGCGCAGACTTATTAGTAGTGGCCGTAGGTAAACCTGAATTTATACCTGGTGAGTGGGTAAAAGAAGGTGCGATTGTGATTGATGTAGGTATTAACCGTTTAGATACAGGCAAGTTAGTGGGCGATGTTCAGTACAGTGTTGCAGAGCAAAAAGCTGATTTTATTACTCCTGTACCGGGTGGCGTTGGCCCAATGACTGTAGCAAGTTTAATTGAAAATACCCTCGAAGCATGTGAAAAATACCACAGTTAATTTAATGCCTTTGCATTAAAAAAGGGTTGCCAACTGGCAACCCTTTTTAGTTTATAAGCTACTTTAACGCATTTACGCTTTACGCCACGTTGTTTTACCTGCTGAGTCTTCAAGCACAACACCGAGTGTATTAAGTGCATCACGTGCTTCATCAGCAGCGGCCCAATCTTTGTTTGCGCGCGCTTCATTACGTTTTACAATCAGCGCTTCGATAGTGGCCACTTCATCATCATCTTGCCCGCCTTGCAAAAACGATTCAGGTGCTTGCTGGGCAACACCAAGTACTTCGCCTATGCTGCGAAGCACAAATGCTAACTGCCCTGCTTGCTGTGTATCGGTGTCTTTAACACGGTTTAGCTCTTTAGCCAGTTCAAATAACACCGGTAACGCCTCTGGTGTATTAAAGTCATCATTCATGGCTTTTCTAAATTTAGCCACGTACTCATTGTTTTCAATATCGCACGTTATTGGCTCAACACCGCGAAGTGCTGTGTAAATACGTTCAAGCGATGAACGTGCTTGATCTAAATTCTCTTGTGAGTAATTTAACTGGCTACGGTAATGCCCTGATATTAAAAAGTAACGAACTGATTCAGCGTCATATGTTTTTAGTACCTCACGCACAGTAAAAAAGTTGTCTAATGATTTAGACATTTTTTCTTTATTTACTTGTACCATGCCTGTGTGGATCCATGTATTTACATACTTACCATTGTTTGCACAGCATGATTGCGCAATTTCGTTTTCGTGATGCGGAAACTGTAAATCAGAGCCGCCACCGTGAATATCAAAATGCTCGCCTAAATGCTTTGAGCTCATTGCTGAACATTCTATATGCCAACCCGGACGCCCTTCTCCCCACGGAGATGACCATGAAGGTTCGCCTGCTTTTGCTTTTTTCCACAATACAAAATCAAGCGGATCGTCTTTATCCTGTGCAACCTCTACGCGAGAGCCTGCTTGGAGCATACTTAAATCTTGCTGCGATAGTGCGCCGTACTGCTCAAATGTAGAAACATCAAAAAGCACGTCGCCGTCGTTTGCTACGTATGCATGGCCCTTTGCAATTAAGCGCTCAACCATTTCGATAATTTCATCCATATGGTTTGTAACCGTAGGTTCAATATCTGGGCGCAACATGTTTAGGCTATCAAAGTCTTCGTGCATGGCTTGGGTCATACGCAAAGTTAGGTCATTAATTGACTCGCCATTTTCGTTTGCGCGTTTGATTATTTTGTCATCTACGTCGGTAATATTACGTACGTATTTTAAGTCGTAACCAAGGTGGCGAAGGTAGCGGACAATAACATCAAACCCGACAAATGTACGCGCATGACCGATATGACAAAAATCATAAATGGTGATACCACACACATACATGTCGATTTTGCCTTCGACCATAGGTTTAAACTGCTCTTTTTGTCGCGTGAGTGTGTTGTATATTTGTACCATTTACTTTTAGTCCTTGACTGTTTGCTGAGTTGGCTATGTTAACACTTGAAAAGCCCCCGCTCTAGCGCTTTTTATACCCAAACCACCTCAATGCGCGTGTTTAAGCTGGAATTAAAACCAATTTAGGCAAGGCCTTGATTGTATGTAATAGAGGTTCTGTTGTTAAAATTAATAACACTGTAAAAATCAGTTTTAAACCACCCTGTTTATTGCTTAATAGGCTCTTGCTCTGTGCGTGGTTATATATTGAAAAAAATACCACAACGGCAAAATACCGCCTCGATATTAACCCCCTGTAAAACGCACAAGTATATACCTTGGGCAGCTTTGGATATATTGAACAAGCACTTTGTTTATCTTAGTTAACTAAGATAAAATAGCGCGACTAATTAAACCAGATATAGGAAACCACATGGTTGTTCTACACACTAATTTTGGTGACATCACCATTAAAATGTTTGAGCAAGAAGCTCCAAACACAGTTAAAAACTTTTTAGAGTACGCAAACTCAGGTTTTTACAACGGCACTATTTTTCACCGCGTAATTGACGGCTTTATGGTGCAAGGCGGTGGATTTGTACCTGGTATGGAACAAAAAGACGTTAACGACCCAATTCAAAACGAAGCAAATAATGGCCTATCTAATAAAGTAGGTACATTAGCAATGGCGCGTACACCTGATCCACATTCAGCAACAGCCCAATTTTTTATTAACGTTAACGACAACGACTTTTTAAACCACAGCAGCGAAACTTCGCAAGGCTGGGGTTACTGTGTATTTGCTGAAGTAGTTGAAGGCATGGACGTAGTAAATAAAATTAAAGGTGTAGCAACAGGCAGCGCTGGTTTTCACCAAGACGTACCGCTTGAAAATGTAATCATCGAAAACGTTACTGTAAGCTAAACGTTTACTCATATACTGAGTAATTAAGCGGGCATGGTACATTATGTATGCGCCCGCTTTTATTTAACCTAACTAGATGCCTCTATGACTTCTCAAACCTACTTTATTGCAGACTTACACCTAAGTGAAAACCGCCCAGATATTAGCGAGGCCTTTTATCGCTTTATAAATACGCACATTATTGGTAAGCCCGTAGATGCACTGTATATTTTAGGTGATTTTTTTGAAGTATGGGTTGGGGATGACTACGTAACAGAATTGGCTAGTGAGGTAGCAAAGCATTTAAAAGCCGTTAAAGATGGCGGTACACCAGTGTACTTTATACACGGTAATCGCGATTTTATTATGCGTGAGCAATACGCTAAACGCGCAGGTATGGTATTGCTAAACGAGCAAACGGTTATAGATTTATATGGCACTCCCACTGTTATTTTGCACGGTGATGAAATGTGTACCCAAGATATTGAGTATCAAAAGTTTCGTAAAAAAAGTCGCGGTTGGTGGTGGCCTAAATTAATGTTAGCAATGCCACTATGGTACAGAAAAAAAATTGCTCGCAATGCCAGAGAAAAAAGCAAATTAAGCCAAGCCGACAAACCCATAGAAATTTTAGACGTAGTAGATGACGCCGTACTAGCGATGTTTGCCAAGTATAATGTAAGTAACATGATACACGGCCACACCCACCGCCCTAACGTACACACTTACACTGTAGGTAAGCAAATACTAACACGCACTGTGCTTGGTGATTGGTATACTCAAGGCTCATATTTAGTGGTTACTCCACAAGGTCAAAAACTCATTAATACGCCCTTCGCATAATCTCAAATCCTGACTATTATTTAAGTACTTTTTGGTAATAGGATAAGGATATATGTATAAAGCTATTTATTGTTTGGTGCTTTGTTGCATTTTTTCCAAAGGGTATGCCTCAGAAAATTGGCAGCTCGTCGCCGAAAACTCCCCACCCTATATTGGTGAGCGCTTAATTGATAACGGCTGGGTTACTGCCTTAACTAAAGCGGCCTTAGCTAATCAAAATATTAATAACGACATCGAGTTTACCAGCTGGAACAGGGCGCTGGAGCTTACCAAAATAAATAAAAAAGATGCGATTTTAGGCGCTTTTTATACAAAGTCGCGTACTGATCTTTTTTATTACTCGCGCCCACTTGCTAACGTATACGTTGGACTATTTAAGCTCAAAGACAGACAAATAAACTATGACGGCAGTATGGACTCTTTACAGCCATACAGTATTTGTAAAGGCGTTGGCTATGCAGTAAGTGAAGTTTTTTCTGAAAGTAATGGCCTGGCCGTAACCTCAACTCGCGGGTTAATTAACAGTTTATATATGCTTCAAAAAGGACGAATAGACTTAGTAGCAGGCACTAAAGAAGTGGGTGAATACTGGTTAAAAAACACCGAAAAGCTTAATGAACCCGGCGCGCCACAAGTTGAATATATTTCGCCCGATTTAGAGCATCATCAACTGCATGTTATGTTTCCAAAGTCTGACCCTGATGCAAAACAAAAAAGAGACGCGCTTGAACAAGGCTTTTCTACTATTTTATACAATGGCACCGCAAAAGAGCTATTAGTAAAACATGGCTTTTCTCAAAGCACGGCGCTTGAGCTCATAGACTTTATAGAAAGAAGTAGCACACCTAACTAACCGGTGTGCTTGAAGAGCTAAATAACACTGCTTTAATTAGTAACTAGTGCAGGAGCGCCACTGTGAAATTTAAAGTCTTCATCAGGGCTAGTGATCAAATCAGCCTCAATTTTACCAAAAAAATCGACTCGCTCAGTAATATCAAAATCAGCAATTTCTTGTGCCAGTGTTAAGTAATCTTGATAATGGCGCGCCTCAGAGCGAAGCAATGAAATATAAAAATCGCCTAAGCGTTTATCAACATGTGGAGCAAGTGCAGCAAAACGCTCACATGAGCGAGCCTCAATATAAGCACCTACAATTAGTTTATCGACTAATGCATTAGGCTCAAACGTTTTAACGTTACGTAGCATCCCTTTAGCGTAACGACACGGTGTAATACTGCGGTACTCTACTCCATACTCGTCCATTATTTCGAGCACTTGGTAAAAGTGATGTAATTCTTCTTTTATTAGCATCACCATTTTATCTATTAAATCTTGCCCGTAAGGTGAGTTAGACTTTGGGATAATAGATTTTGTAAGTTTATTTTTAGCCGCTAAATCACGCCAATTACCTTCGCGTTTATAAATAAGTGTTTCAAAGGGCTTTAGCCATTCAAGTAAGGCATCGCTGCTGTCTTTATCTACCGCGTACTTACGAATTAAAAACATTGCACTTTGCGCTGCTTTTAACTCACTGTTGACCTAGCTGTGCACATCAAATAATATCCCCATTAAATCACATCGAAATTAAAGATTATGAAACGTAAAGTATATGCCTACCAGCGGTTTAGCTCGGATGCACAAAGAGGTAACAGCTCCTTACATAGGCAGTCGGAACAGCTTAAGGGCTGGCTAAGCAGACACCCGGAATGTGAGCTTGCAGAAGAGATTGTTGATGAAGGTATCTCTGCGTACACGGGTAAAAACGTATCGACTGGCGCATTAGGTGAATTTATTGCACGCCTGGAGTCAGGGCTAATCGAGCCTAAATCGATTGTATTGATTGAACACTTTAGCCGCCTTACACGCCAAGATCTCGGTGAAGCCGAGGGCTTACTGAAAAGGCTTTGGAAGTATGGCGTGTCTATTGCGATCACTAAGAAGGATAAGATATATGAGCCTGAGGATGTTAATGACCTTGTTGGACGGATTGAGCTATTACTTGAAATAAAAGCCGCCTATGAAGACTCAGAGTATCGCTCTAGAAAAATTAAGGGTAGCTATGTAAGACGTGAAGAAAACGCTAAGCATGGCATTGTACCAAAGATGCGACGTCCTTTTTGGCTGAACAGTGATGGTAAATGCAACGAACATAAAAGCATCATCAGAGATATTTTCGATCTTTACCTCTCAGGCCAAGGTCAAAGAAATATACTCAACGCCATAAAAGAGAAGTACCCTGATGCCTCTTTCTTGAAAAAAACTAACCCTAGCACTGTAATGGATTGGATTACTAAGGACTCAGTGATCGGCTTGTGGCGTGGGAACAAGGTTTATGAGGCAGCTATAGATGAGAGCACGTATTACCAAGCACAAGATATTCGCGAAAACCGTAAATATAAAAATATTAAGCCCGATAGCGAATGGCCACTTAGTGGTTTAATCCGGTGCAAGGGTTGTGGTTGCGGAATGAGCATTCAGCGCAGCTATAATAAGAAAAAAGGGTGCTATAGCCTTCCTTTATTAAGGTGTAGTAACACTCAGCGTAAAGGTATCAAGAGCCCTGATTGCACGACAAAGAGTACGTTCCCTCTTATCATCGCACATTATTTTTATTTCGAGTATTCACGTCGAACCATACTTGAAAAGCTGACCAAGTCAGAACTACATAAAGATAGGCTCCAACAAGAAAGTACCTTAAACAGGCTGCTGAGTAAATTATCGGCAAAACTAGACAACTACAAGGAGGTCTCTAACGAAGCAGAAGAGGCAGGCGATAATGCAACAGTACGTCATGCCTTTAAGCACATTTTAACGATAGAGCAAGAGGTCGAGGATATACTTCAAAAGCTACAGAGCTTGAAAAAGGATAGCCACGTTGAAAAAGCCGAGCTAATACTTCCCGACCTAATAGACCTTTTAAACGAGCCGAAACGCTTCAATACTGCAATGCATCGATTACAAATTTATGCGTACCTTGATGGGACGAAACTGTACTTCGATGAGAGTCGAAGCCTTGAATACGTAGAGTTCAGCAGAAAGAGCAAAAGGTATATTGTAAAGTGTGATGACTTCCCCCTGCCGCAGTTAGAGATACCTAATAACTATTACAGCGAAGAGAACCTCTTTTTCCCATTGACTAAAATGACCGAAGAAGACATCTCTATTTGGAAGCAAGCTATAAACATACAAAACCTCCGTATGAACTCTCCGACTGATGCATTTAAAGAAACTGACGCTTTGGTTGATGAAGACCAAAATGAGTTCTTATCTAGCTTTAACGCAGACTTACAAAAAATAGACGATGAGCGCCAGAAGATTAAGTCATGATGCGGTGTCAATTGACTATAGCCGAGTGAGGTGTTTTTTACATCGTCAGGCTGATATGTATTAATTCTCAATAGCCAATAAATCGAATGGCTATTGAGAGTTTATCAATGAAGTTAGTTACACAAAAGGCTAATGAGAAGTGAGAGAATATGAACGCTAGAATCTACATGAGAGCAAGCACACAAGAGCAAGACGCTTACCGAGCCGAACAGGAGCTTACTGATTTTTGTCAGAGTAATGCCATAACTATCGTAGGGAAGTACGTTGAGAACTACACTGGCACTAAATTAAAACGCCCTAAACTAGGCTTACTGCTAGCTGAGTCTGAGGCTGATGAGATACTACTTGTCGAAAGCGTCGACCGCCTCTCTCGTCTTCCCCTTGATGAGTGGTATCAACTAAAAGCAATCATTAACGAAAAAGGTCTGCGCCTTATAGTCGCTGACTTACCAACGACCCACACTCTCATTAGTGATGATGACCTAACAAGTAACATCCTAAAAATAGTCAACAATATGTTGCTTGACCTAATGGCAACCATGGCTCGCCAGGATAACGATAAGCGTCGTGAAAGAATTAAGCAGGGCTTAGCCAAAGCAAAAGCTGAAGGGAAACAGGTTGGTGGGCGTAGTAAGAATAAAGCGACCAGAGAAAAGGTCGTTAGGTACATAAACAAAAACCTTGGGGCAGAAGAAGTGTCTAAACTCGCTGATTGCAGCGTTGCCACCGTCTATCGGATAAAAAATGAAATCCTATCAGGGCAACTCGTATGCGCGTAGTTGAATATTAAGATTCGATTCATTGTACAACGTTCATTTCCAAACAAACCTAACTGCCATACTGAAGCTATTAGCGAATTTCCCCCTCGCCTAATAGCTTCGAACACTATTTAATCGAAAATTTAGCTGATTGCTCACTATCCAGCCAGTCAAAAAACTAACGCAGAATCTAGGTATAACTCTTGCTTAAGTGATTGAAAATCATAAATTTAACAAGTTCAATGATAGCAATAGGGACAAACCTTGCCGTTCATAGGGTGATTAATGAACAACAAGCGGCAATAAGTGATAGTAGTAAAAAGCTTTCATCAGGATACCGCATTAATTCAGCCAGTAACGATGCTGCGGGATTGCAGATCAGTAATAGGCTCAACTCACAAATACTCGGAATGAATCAGGCTATACGCAACTCAGTAGATGCAAACTCTATAGCTGAATCAGCCGAAGGTGCTCTTTCTGGTGTTACGGACATTCTACAACGGATGCGTGTACTGGCAATCCAATCTGCGAATGACATAAACACGGCTTACGATCGTGAAGCTTTAAATAGTGAGTACTCTCAGCTAAAGCACGAAATATCACGTGTAGCTAAAGAAACAAGTTTTGCGGGTAAAAGCTTACTTGATGGAACTTTTCAAGAGTCTTTTCAAATAGGGGCTGACGCACAACAAACAATAGAACTAAGTATTGATGGCTTCGATATCACCGAGATAGGCAGTACTGAGACAACAACAGTAACTACCTCTATACCTGACACTGAGTTAGGGACCATAAGGATTTCCAGTCCATCTTTAGACAGAGTAACATTTAATAGTAACTCGCCACCAAATAGACCTATTTCTTCTACATGGGACACACGTTTTGCCTTAGCTACTGCAACCACTCCTTCATCGGGTTCAAGTAACCTGGTACTAATCGAGGACTATAATTCAACAAGAGAAGTGTCAGATGCAATAAATGCTTTAGGTGAAGATGTAACAGCAACAGCGCAAACATATGCAGCTTTAGTATTTAAGGACTTTCCAGATCCCGATTATAATACCGTCCCCTACCCCACTCCTATTGAGTTTAATTTTGATCTAAGTGGAGAAGAAGGAAGTTCCTCAATTAGCGCTTCAATCACTGACTTTCAAGACAAAACGCAATTGGAAGGACTCGTAACGCAAGTTAATAATATTACAAGTACCACAGGTATTCGTGCAACACTTTCAACAGGGTGGAACAGCGGTGTAGGCCAATATTATGGCATCAACCTGATTGATGACACAGGTGGAAATGTTGCTGTAAATAACTTCAATGTAACAAATCCTGAAAGCAATAACCTAGAAGTAGGATTTGGAGCTAGGGGAAATACAAACACTGGCATGCCCGATATAGGCTTCCCCGTTGGCGCTATCTTTAAATCAAGGCCCTTGCCTGTTCAAAATGAAGTAAATGGGCTAGCCTCGGGCTTTCTTACTCTAACTGACACAGATGGTAATGTAGTAAATAGTTACAATGAGACTACCGAAGTACCAACGGGAAGTCATACGACAGTCACGACAGAGTTACCCGCGACGGTATTGGGTGATACTGATATACTTACGCATGATAATGCGCAACTTGCCATCAAAGTATTAGACGGTGCTTTACAGCAAATTGGGAGCCAACGCGGGGAGATCGGAGCATTCCAAAATAGAGTTACAAGCATTATCAAAACCAATCAAAATGCCGCCATCAATTTAAGCGCCGCACATAGTCGAATCAAAGATACCGACTACGCCATAGAAACAGCACTGCTTGTTAAAAGCCAAATACAACTCGATGCAACAATTGCAATAACATCCCAAGCCAATGAGCGCCTTGAACAAATACTACCCTTATTAGAAAATATGCTTTAATTAATCAAAGTAATGAACCTCTTACCTATAGGAGGTTTATTATTCATCACTGTTAATTTAGCTTGCATGCAAGAGCGCTGTTTAATAAACCCAGATGGCTAGAAACTTGTAATATATGCATCAATGTAGACCTTTTAGTGCGTGTTTGAATATTAATAACCCCTCGAATTGCTTTACAACGGCAGCTATGAACCTCACTCAACGACATGATTTATAGCAATTAGATGCCAAACAAGCCTCTCAGTACTACTAATATACCCCTTGTGTTTTAAATTTTAGGGTGTAATTAGAATCGTTGTACAACGTTAGCTGCGGACTTAGTTTTACTACATAATTGAATAGTAATTAGACGGAAAACGATCTGCTCACCACTGAAGTTAATGTAGTCCCTTAAGTGCGTGTTTGAATATTAATAACGCCTAAAATCGTTGTACAACAGCAGCTTCGGACTCCATTGCATGATTTATAGTAATTTGATGCGAAACGAGCCACTCAGCTCTGGTGCTAATGTAGTCTCTAAGTGCGTGTTTGAATATTAATAACGCCTAAAATCGTTGTACAACAGCAGCTTCGGACTCCATTGCATGATTTATAGTAATTTGATGCGAAACGAGCCACTCAGCTCTGGTGCT
>NZ_JALNTN010000002.1:20172-199518 GCF_023161905.1 Pseudoalteromonas sp. 2CM41L | reverse complement strand
TTTATAGTAATTTGATGCGAAACGAGCCACTCAGCTCTGGTGCTAATGTAGTCTCTAAGTGCGTGTTTGAATATTAAGGGTACCTCTAAACCACTGTACAACACCTGCTTTAAACTTCACGCCGTGCATGATTTAGTGGTGAATCTGGTAGCAAGAAGTGTTACTTAACACTGCTACCGATGTAACCCCTAAGTGCGTGTTTGAATATTAAAGGTGCCACTAGAATCGTTGTACAGAGACATAAGTAGGATGAATTATTACAAATAGTTTCGGAGTGAATTTGATATTAAGATGGGCTACTCAGCTTACAGTCGATGTTGCCCCCTTACATGTGTAAAAGTGCGTGTTTGAATATTAATAACCCCTCGAATTTTTTACAACGGCAGCTATGGATGTCACTCAAAGATATGATTTATAGCAATTGGATGAGAAACGAGCCACTCAGCTCTGCTTCTGATACAGCACCCTTGAGTGCGTGTTTGAATATTAATAACTCCTAAAATCATTGAATAACGATAACGGCTGACGTAGCTTACCGCATGATTTAGTGGTGAACTTGGTAGCAAGAAGTGTCACTAAACACTGCTGCCGATATAGCCCCTAAGTGCGTGTTTGAATATTAAGGGTGCCTCTAAAACCATTGCACAACAGTGGTTCCTAACTAAACTTTCAATAGGTTTAATAATAACTAGACTACAAAACAACTCAATCAGAACAACCGCCAACGTAACCACCAAAGTGCGTGCTTGAATATTAAGGAGGCCATAAAGTCATTTTAAACAGTAGCTTAGGCCTTAACCCCACTGCATGATTTATAGTAATTAGATGCGAAACGAGCCACTCAGCTCAGGCACTAATGGAATCCCTACAAGTGCGTGTTTGAATATTAAAGGTGCCCCTAGAATCGTTGTACAACGACATCAGTAGGATGAATTATTACAAATGGTTTAGGAGTGAATTTGATATCAAGATGGGCTGCTCAGCTTGCAGTCGATGTTGCCACCTTACATGTGTAAAAGTGCGTGTTTGAATATTAATAACTCCTAGAATTGTTTTACAGCGGCAGCTACAGACTACACTCAACTACATTGTTTAATGTTAATTGGACGTCGAAACTGCCCAATCAACACAACCACGAATATAGCCCACTTAAGTGCGTGTTTGAATATTAATGGTTCATAAAACGTTTTAGAGCACTAGCGGGCAACATAGCTGGCCGCTTGATTTTAAGGTATATTTGGTAGCAATAAAAGTCACTCAACACTGCTACTAATGTAGCCCTCTATATGCGTGCTTGAATATTAATCGCATCTATAATCATTGTACAACGATAGCAATCACAGTTGTGATAAACACTATGCAGAGGGTAAGCCTAGCTTGTCGAAGAAAGCCCTATTTCGCTCTCTTGCAGCCTTTACTAACTGGTCGAAACTAATTACTTCAATATAGGCATGTGACGGCTCATTGTAGCCGAAGTAGCCCATACCATCAGATGTGATGCGTAAGTTAGCTCGACGGCATCGCTTTTTCATCGACTCAGTCAGATCACACAATACATAACAATAGCCAGGAATATCATTATTCCCTGGTATGAGCCGCCCTGATTTCGTCGTCACTTTACCATCACGAACCCGCTCTAAATAACTGAGAGCTTGATCAATGGGGTCTTTCTCTTCACCCTTGCCCATGTCATTACGCATTGGGCGCTTAATTTCGATTACGGTTATTGAGGCAAGTGGAAAACTCGTATCGTCGTTAACGAGCATAGGATTATCGAACACTTTTAAGCTTAGTAAGTCTGGCTCTTTAGTGGTGACATTCCCTGTAATAGGCATGGCATTCAGCGTTTTGTCAGAAGCCAAGTAATTGTGAAAGGCTAAACGCTCATCGATAAGCCAAAGGTTGCATGAGTCAACAAAAACCTCGCTAGAATCCTTACGCATGGGCATGATGAGCTCATGAATCATATCCTCACGTGCGTACTTGCCATTATCTAGCCGCTCTATGGATTTTTGCAGTAGGTCGATTACAACTTTACGATGTGATACATAGTTAGCTAGATCAGACTTTTTAAGGTCTTCAGCCTTGCGTAAATACTCACTTAGCCTTTCCTTATATACCTCTAGTTGCTCATCAGTTCTAGGTTGCATAACGTCATGTCCCTCGGTAACAAGTTGACGCTCAACCTCATACCATTGGGCATGCAAGTGTAGCTCCAACTCTCTATCTGACTTTTCAGGGTCAACAATTAGCAGCTCTTCCGTTACATAGTGTGTTATAGGTCGGTATCGCGGCGCGTTATTGTCGATAAAGTCTTCTACACGTTTACGACCTGCTGATACATTTTCAGCTAAAACATCTTGTAGGTACTCTTTAGTACGGGCTAACACCTCAACACGAATAGTGCTAAAGCTCACATCGTTGAGCATGTCATCAATGTCTTCGGCAATATTAAAAGAAGTACGCTCACTTCGTACATGCTCATCGAGGTAGTTAGAGGATACATAACAAGTGTACGTAAACTCGCCGTCAGCATCTGATATCTTGCCGTAAAGGCCAGGTACCTTGCCCTGAATCGACTCCTCTCTAACCAACCTGTTCGCAGCACATAATGCTAGTTGATGCTTTTTGTTAACTGATGCTCTAAATTTGATGTGAGTGAGGTCAAAGGAGTGGCCTTGAATAGTTATTGTTTCATGATGAGTACTTGCATGCATGTGCTCATCATACAGATTGTCGAGGTCTATTGTCTCTCCTGAGTCTTCTACAACCATCCGTGGCGGCTTTTCGCTACGTACGAAATACCAAAGTGTATGTTCCAGTAGTTGATTAGCTATAGAGGCTCCTTTGCAAGGTACATTCTTTCTATAACTTTTGTCAAAACCCACTAACCTAATAATAGTACCAGGCTTCTGAGTAGTTGCAGAGACTACCTTCTCTCCATGGACGCCCTTCTTATCATCAAAACGAAGTATACGTTTTTTGAGTTCACCATCAGTATCGATAAAGTGGCTTTCCACTTCCACCAAATCAAACACTTTCAACCACATCAAACGACCAACACCTCGACAGCCTTTACCTATTTTATGATCAGAATCAAGCGTTTCAAATGACCTAAAGTTCACTTCATCAAAGCCACATCCATTATCCGTAATAGTAAAACCAATGATTGGCTGTTGTGATTTAACGTTGAAGTCGAGACTGCCTTGAGCAGCACGATCGATACGAAGAAAAACTCTACCGGTCTCCTCACTACTGCTTCTTTCCTCGATTGAGTGAATAGAGTTTACTACTGCCTCAAATACAGGCATTAGGCCGTGGCTTTTGGGTAAAGAGGTGTTGCGCAAACGTCCTTTTAGATTGGTTTGTAAACTCATACTCCCTCCTTATAGAGCGCCTTTAAAGGCGGAGTCGAGAATGGAACTTTTCAAAGCTTGCAAATCATTCAGTTGTCTTTGAATTTCAGAATTCATTGTTTCGACTTTTTTAACTAGCAAGTTTACGCGGCTAACCACGTTAGCCTGTTTCTCGGTACTTGCCAGAGGGATTTGCATCTGAACAATGTGTTTGTTGTTAACTTGCGGAATCGTACTAGCATCGACAAAATTAGCTAAATCTATAGTGCGCATGAAGGCAAAAAGATAGTCGTCGGAAATTGTAGCTTCGTTAGCTTTTAGGCCCATAATATTGCTGTCATATGATGCATCCTCAAGTAACATTCTCTTTTTGTTGGTTAGGATTGCTCCGCCTCTTTTGGGGATCAAAGTGCTTCCCTTAGGGAATAGCTTTATCTTGTGTTCTTTGGCAATTATCTCACTAAATGTTATCTCTGGCTCAACCATATTTTCGTGATGGTTATTCATTTGTGCCACTTTGAAAAATGGAATGTCACCATCACTGAATCCATTTTTGAAAAGCTTCGGTAATGCAATACCACTATTAATCTTTACAACGGATGAAAGCGGTACGACCGCATAACTATCCTTTAGGCTCTCGAATATTTCTGACAACCCGTTTTTTGATAGCGCATCAGCCAATGTGACGCTTTCTTGCAAATGCTCGATGGCAGTGTCAATGCGGCTGAGCAATGCATCGAGTTTTTCCACGATGCGTTTTTGTTCCGGCAAGCTTGGAATAGGAATGTTCAACTCTTCAACCATGGCTTTAGTGAGGGCCTGTCTAGTAGCACCGCCAGCCCCCTGCCATAGCAGTTGCGACTTAAACTTTGGGTTTACAATCAGATAGTTCAGGAATTTACTATCGACATACTCCGTTGGTCTAATAATTGTGACATGCTGATTTACACGTGCAGGTAAGAACTCATTAGGAACAATACAGCATCTTGCAATTGATGCCCCTGTAATATTGAGTAGTACGTCTCCACTTTCTACGACTACATTTTTGAGGCCATTAGCCTGCTCATCATCAATAAATGCAAGCTTTTCCTCTTTAAAGAAACAGTCGTGAACATTTAGGCTTCTAATAAGCGAAATACCGCTAGATTTATAAGCTTTTTCGCCTCCCTTCGGAGTTGCCCCACTTCCAATCTTGGTTGTGAGCTCTTTCAACTTGTGCCACTCCCACCCATCTGGCAGTTTATACAAAACTTCTTCCATGCTTATTTCTCCGCCAACAGGTCTTCAATTTCAACCAAGAGGCTAGATACCAGTTTTTCCTTGGTACGGATCTGCTTAAGAATATCTCTTGGTGCTAAATGATCGGCATCCTTCTGCTTAGCAGGGTTCTTGGCTGATAGATCGTAGTCTTCTGCAAGCTTGCTGGCCGATATTGTCCATGAACGATCCGTGGTCTCACGGCTGCTATACAGCTCAACAAACTCTTCCAGGTGCTTATCTGTTATCGGTTTGTTTTTAGTAAGCTTTTGCTCAGGTTCACATTCGTAGTACCACACATCACTAGTACCGCCGCTTCGTTCGAAAAACAGTACGTTGGTTTTAACGCCTGAGTAAGGTAAGAACACACCAGCGGGTAGACTTAAGATAGTATGTAAGTCAAAGTTCTCTAGCAGCTCTTGCTTAACCTGCTTAAAAGCGCTGTTGGTTTGGAACAGTACGCCTTCTGGCACTACGATAGCAGCTTTGCCGCCACTTTTAAGCGTTTTCATAAAGTGCTGCATGAACAACAACTCAGTGGCGTTAGCTTGTATTGGGAAATTTTGTTGGATTTGCGACTTCTCTTTACCCCCAAATGGCGGGTTGGCAAGAATGATGTCGTAGCGATCTTTCTCTTGAATATCACGTATGTTCTGAGTAAGAGTGTTACCTCGGTACAAGTTGGGCGATTCAATACCATGCAAGATCATGTTCATCATACCCATCACATAAGCCAAAGATGTTTTTTCAAACCCATAGAAAGTATCGCGTTGTATAAAATTCCATTGCTCAGTAGATAGCTCATCCTTTTTAGCCTTTAAATGATCAAAGGCCTCCACTAGGAAGCCACAAGAGCCTGCTGCTGCGTCGTAAATAGTTTGCCCTGCCATAGGGTCAATTACTTTAAGCATCGCCCTTACAACCGGTCTAGGAGTGTAGAATTCACCTGCATAGCCTCCCGCATCCCCCATGTTCTGTAGCAGACCTTCATAGACGAGTGATAGTTCGAACATTTCGTCACCAGATTGAAAATTTAGGGTGTCGATAATATCCAGCACTTCACGAAGCGTATGGCCTGACGCGACCTTGTTGTCTAAGTATTGGAAAATCCCCCCAATCTTGTATGTAAACGATTTAGGGTCGGCTCCAGCGCCTGTTACGGCTGCATCTGCGAAACCTTTTAAATATGGAAACAGCTTGGTATTAACATAGTCAGTCAAGTCATCGCCCGTACGAACTAAGTTAATATCTAGTTTCCCCTCGGCATTTTTTGGGCATGCCCAACTTGACCAGCGATGTTCATCATCCAAGACAGGTTGATAGTCCTTGCCTGACAACACTGCTTCATCCTCTTTTTCAGACTCGTAATCATCTAAGAACTTTAAAAATAACACCCATGAAGTTTGCTCTGTGTAGTGCATGGCTCCGCTGATACCATCGTCGCGGCGAAGTATGTCGGTAATTCGGTCAATTTTTTGCTGTAGTGACATTGTCTAAAGTTTTCCAGTAATAAAGTTGTACATGTTGGTGATGTCTTCGCTGATTTCTTCTAGCGGGATAAGATCGATATAGGCTTGGAGCTTTTCAATGTCGAGCCCTGCGCCCTCAGTGTTTATAAGTGGGTCAATAACACCTTTGGCATTCAATCGACGGATATCATCATTGTCACCTGGTTTATCAGGCTTTAAGTGGTTGCGTAATGCAATATCGCCGTTGTTGACTTGGTCTAAAGCGTTATTATTTGATAGTGCTGTATGTGAAAGCAAGTAATTTTTGATTTCGCGGCGTTTCCATGCCAGTAGATATGGAGACACTTTTGTACCACGAGGCCACTTAACTGCATTGAGTAGGTCATTATAGATACGCCCATTGACTTGCACGCCGTCGTTAGCGTTCCATTCAAGTGCAGCTTCATCCCTGTCACAAATTAAGAAGGCTCTAGTGGTGATAAGTGGCGAGTCAATTTTACTTAAACCATGAAGCCAATCAACTTTACCTTTACCAAAAGTCTCGTTAGCTGACGCGTAGCTTGATGACTTTTTCATTGCATGAACAGTCGATAACCTATCTGTGTCTAGCCCTGCACGAGCAGCCAAGCGGATAAAAATGATCCAATCGTTGTAATCATCTAACAAGGCAATATTTGGCAACTTGCCACACACTTCGAATTCAACAGACTTAGCACGTGATAGCACACTTAACCGATTGATCAATTGCTTGATTTTATTATCATCATTAATGCGGCCACTTTCTACGACTTTGAGGTGCTCAATGCGGTTTTCTTTTGCTGAAATAGAGTCCAGTAAATGCGTGGTAGTAATTGCATTACCTTGTATACCATGTAGTAAACTCCATAGCTTTTCCACATTTTTATAGTGTAGATGTGAGTCAGCCTCATCCAGTAGGAACAAGGTATCAGGCGCATCGAAAAGGTCAATCAACGCATAAAGAAAGAGTAATTGGTATTCGCCATCACTTAGCTGGTCGAGCTCAATTTCCCCTTTGAAAAGAAGCTTATAACCTTGCTTGTCTATGAAGTAGTTATTATCCGCTGCTTGAGTGAAGAAGCTCACCTCAGGATCAAACGCTATATTTTGAGCTTGAGCATTCACTTCACCTGCTTCAGCGCCTTCTTCCCCTGCTTGAGCTTGTCTTGGGAAATCGAACGATATATCAACTAAGCGATCTGCAAATATCTCAATAGTGCGCTTACGAATTGGTTCTTCGAACTCATAATCCCTCGAGTAAAGCGTACTGATAAAGCTATCTAGCGAACGAAAATAAGGTGTACTTCTAAGCGTATTAACTTCACCCTTCTCTTCTCGTTTTAAGGCATCTTGAACTCTATTGACATAATTTTTGTCTATTTTAAACGCACATTTTAGACAGGTAGATTGATCATCCTCCCCCTGTGCGGACTCAGTAACGTAACCGCGCTCACGTAAAAACGAGCGAACCTTACCGGTACGTTTGATTGAAGTCGCCAAAAAAATAAGTAGTTTAGACCAAGGTTTATCAAAGTACATACACTCTAAACCAAGGCCTCTACCCGCTTGCCTTTCGCCTCTCAAGTATGCACTAAACTTCTCGGAGTAATTTTCATTTTGCCCAGAAGAAAAGCACACCACGTTCAAGTTTTGATGTGCTCGTTTGTTTAATCGTGCCTCAAATACCGATTGTAATATACTGGATTTGCCGCTGCCATTTTCACCAATTAAGGTTGCTACCTTGTTGATCATAAGGTTCTGCTGTTGGTCATACAGAGGGTTGGGGGATAGTGTTATTTCCATACTAATTCACGTGATAAAGCTGTTGCTGCAATTGCTTAAATGCTGCTAGTAGGTATGCAGGTTTACCTCCAAAAGCAGTGGAGGCATCCTTAATAGTTCCCAAACCTGATAACTCGATTAAGGTTGGCAAGCGCTCCCGTGATAGCTCTGCACTGCCTGTTTGCTCGTAGCGATTGAGTACAAAGTGTAAAAACTGCTGAGCCTTTTCTTGCTGGTACTGACTAAAAAAGGTGCTGTTAGCACGTACATTGTCAGCGCGAGCTTTACGTGTAGCCATAGGCTGCTCAAAGGCTAAAAAAGCAAGTAAGTCGAATATATCGCATTCTTCGGCTTCGAACATGCGACGCAACGTGGCAAGCTGCTCTTTATCGAAGCCCGCCAGCACAAGTTTGCTGAGTAAGGTTTCTCGTTCGTCGGGATCTGACCAAATTTTTGTTAGCTCTTCAACCGACTTAAATAGCCCTGGCAATTGAGTGATAAGGCGCTCAACAAACTCTTGCACTGTGAGCGGCTTACCATTGTCGTCTATATAGCGGATTTCAACATCAGTAACCTTAAGTTCACGATGCTTGCCTAATTTCACTTTTAATCGTGGCTTAGGCTCACCAGGTGTAGGCTCTGGCCCTTCTGTACCTCCTGGAGGCTCTGGTGTGTAAGGTGGTGTAGGTTCAGTGGTACCGCCTGGTTCTGGCGCTTCAGGCTCTCCATCCCAATCTTTATCGTAAAACTTATTAGAAGCACCACGGAAATCGATAATACTGAAGTAGTCTTTACCGTCAAAAACGCGAGTACCACGGCCAACGATTTGCTTAAACTCCACCATTGACCCTATAGTTCGATCGAGCACTACGTTGCGCACATTACGAGCATCAACACCCGTAGTGAGCATTTGTGATGAAGTGATAATCGTAGGGATGTCTTTATCGTTATCCTGAAATTTCTCAAGTAGCTCACGTCCACCTTTGCCTTCATCACTAGTAACGCGTACACAGTAGTGTGAGTCTTTAACCTTTTTGTGCTTATTGATCATGTCGCGCATAGTAAGCGCATGGTTTTGGTTTTCACAAAAAACGATGGTTTTGTCGAGCAGGTTAATATTGTCAATGATAGCCTTCGCCACTAGCTCTGTGCGCTCGTCGACAACTATTTTCTTGTCGTAGTCTTCAACCTGATAAACATCTTGTCCTGACTCGCCCTCGATGACTTTGTCGTCTTTGGTCAGTACCAGCTCGTCTAAGTTAGTACGGACACGTTTGACTCGGTAAGGGGTTAGGAAACCATCATTGATACCGTCTTTTAGTGAGTACTCGAAGGCTGGTGCACCAAAGTAGTCGTAAGTGTCTACATTTGCTTCACGTTTTGGCGTTGCAGTTAAACCTACATGCACGGCACTACCAAAGTGTTTCAGAATAGCATGCCATGAGCCTGATTCATTAGCACTGCCACGATGACACTCGTCAATCATTACTAGGTCAAAAAAGTCACTTGGGTAGGCTTTGTAGTGTCCCTCTATATCTTCGCGTTCAGCAATGGCTTGGTAGATGGCAAAAAAGATATGCGCATTAGTTGGTACTATTCCGCCTCGCTTGCGTACTTCTTCCCCGTTAATCTTTATCAGGTCTTTTTCGTATGGGTTAAAGGTGTTAATTGCTTGGTCTGCTAAAATATTACGGTCGGCTAAAAACAGTATTCTGGGGCGGCGGGTGCCAGGAGTTTCTTTGTTCCAGCGAGATTGAAACAGCTTGTGCACAATTTGAAAAGCAATGAATGTTTTACCAGTGCCCGTAGCCAGAGTTAACAATACACGTGGATCACCTCTACCAATCGCATCTGTAGCAGCATGTACGGCTAGTTCTTGGTAATAGCGAGGCTGCATTGCTCCTTCTAGATGAAACGGTACATTACGAAGCTGCTGCCCTAAGTCGGAACTCACACCGTCGTAACGATTTTCGAGCTCCTCTGGTGTTGGGTAAAACTCAATGTAGTCTCCTTTACCTGTTTCAAGATCGAACTCATAGGTTTGAAGGCCATTACTGGAGTATACAAAACGAACTAATAGCTTTTTAGCGTAGTCAATGGCTTGTTGAAGCCCTTTAGTGGGGTGTTCAGACTCCTTCTTGGCCTCAACGACAGCGAGGTAACGGTTTTCCTTGTGAAGAAGGTAGTCGACGAAACAGCGCCTGCCTCTTAGGCCTCCTGATAGCTTGCGGCCATCTGTGAAGTAATGCTCACGAATGATATTACCTGGCTGCCACTGTGCGGCCTTAAGAGCAGGATCTATATAATTTGCTCTTGTATCTGCTTCTGATTGCACTTATCTACTCCCTGTATACGTTATTCGCTTATAGCCTACTATACCCACGTGTGCACGTAAGTTTAACTACCGACAAGATATACTTAGCCGATAGTGTTTTATACACAAAAACCACATTTTTGTCTTTACCTATTTAGGTTTAGGTTGAATTTTGAGTCATACAGCCTCTTCATCAGTCGGCTAAAGAGCCACCCAGGTTCGTTGGAATATTTGGCGGGCCATACCATAGCTAAAATTAAAGACTGCTATTAACGCTAAGCAGCTGCTGCATAGGCTTTACCAGTCACTTAACGTATGAGTAGCATGAAAGAATCAAGCGGTCAGGCCAACGGGCATACCCTTTGAAGTTGTTTCAAACCCTTTGCGCCGCAGGACGCTAACTTTTCGTACTCACGCTCACGGTTTCCACTTAGACCGTAGTAAAAAAAGGTTTTTCATCCCAAATTAAGTGTATATGAACACTTTTAAGATAAACCTAGCTGCGGCAGCTACGTCATAAACTGATCCCAAATTAATTGCGATGCAGGGGGTTTCGAACGATAAAGCTGAAAGGGCAAAACAGAAGGCTAAATGTACAAGGGGTACCACTAAATACATATCGACTACCCCCTTCTAGCCTAGGATAGACTCCAATTAGAGAAGAAAGCACCAATAGACACATCAACATAATTGGTGCGTAATATGAGGTCAATAAACAATCTAAATATAACAACTACATACGCTGAAAGGCCATATATAAAGAGAATAATGGTCACAAGGACAAAGAAGGCTTCGCCTCCTTTGTGCTCCTCCGACTTCGTCGTAGGAGTACTACTTATTTAAGTATAATGTTAGGACACGACTAATGGGCAAAAGTAACCACCCTACCAATCAACCATATATAACTACTCTAAGCTGTAAAGGGGTGCGTTACAGTTGATTAACTAACTTCGAGATATGCTAATTTTGAAGCCGTTTAAAACCTTCTGATACGCTTTCAGCATTACTTTTTCAGTAACCTCAGCATCACTGGTTTTGACTATTACTGAATCATGTAATGGCAATGCAGGGATCATTCTCAACTTGAGCTCATCAAGAATGATGCTCATGATAGTACTGTCCGTATACTGTAGCTGTAGTCCGATATTCTTCTGCCCTATAAAGCTGGCTATGTCAGGATAAGCTTCCAAGAGCTTACTGTACGCATATTCTCCTTTAATCCCTGGAGGTAGATCTTCAATAAGGCTATCTCTTGCATCAGGGTTTAAATGCGCTCTTCCAGCTTCAGTTTTGTACTCTGGCTTACCACTCATGGTAACCACTCTCTTAAAATCAGAAGGCTTTGAGTTAACCCATCTAACCACAAGGCGCTTTACAGTGTCCCTATCAAGACCAGGGATATCATATGGATCTTCTTTGCATTGTACTTTCTTCCATGCATGTAGAATGTTTAGGTGCATTGCCTTATAGTCTAATTCGCAAGTATCTTCACCATCAATTTTGATAGCACTACGTAGAGTTTTTTTGTTATTTTGGTACGTCAGCATGCCATGAGTATAGAAACGCCCTCCCAACTCTAAGGAGTCCCTATAGACCCTTCTTAAAGCTATACACTGCTTCTTGCCATCCTGAACAACCTCAAAACACTTCAAGAAAGTATTTAAGATTTTTACGGCTGTAACAACCTTTTTTGCTTGAGCAGGCAGAGGTAACATTTCCTTGCTCTCGTCTCTAATGACTACTAATGGACCCGTATATGCTAATTCACTCCACTTAACAGTATTTTTAACAAGCTCTTTGAACTGGTCTGTCGCCCAAAACGTTGACTGTTTGTTGCTATGCTCATTTTGGTGAGCTATGTCTTGTTTAACGAGTGACTGTATTTGAAGGAAATCTAATACACCTATTATTGTCAGTGCATTCATTTTTCCTTTTGTATGACTTGTTGAACGCGAATACCTTACTCGAAGGTTATGTTCGCTTGCATAAATTAGGTGGGCTAAAATTGTAGACAGACACTTTTTAGTTACTGGCTTGTTAAAACGTTTACCATTGTCATTATATGACTTTTTCATAGACTCCAAGAACTCTTCAACAATAAGAGAACTTTGATAGCTAATCCTATTACTCCACCGGTTACTTATTGCTTTTCCATGCAGAGTCCATACAGGTAGCAATTCTATTGCATCTTCAACCAAAGAGACACCCTACCTTCTATTAGCAGAGAAAGGTGCTGTTGGCTTACCGCTGTGGAACTTAAAGTCCTCATCGGGGCTAGAGATAAGCTCAGCTTCAACATTGCCAAAGAACTCAACGCGATCAGTGATATCAAATTCGCTAATATCTTGTGCCAGTGTTAAGTAATCTTGGTAATGACGCGCTTCAGAGCGAAGCAATGAAATATAAAAATCACCTAAACGTTTATCAACATGCGGAGCTAGCTTTGCAAAACGCTCACAAGAGCGAGCTTCAATATAAGCACCTATGATTAGTTTATCGACTAAAGCGTCAGGCTCGTAACTTTTCACATGACGCAGCATACCTTTTGCGTAACGGCATGGAGTAATACTCTGATACTCGACACCATATTCATGCATGATCTCGAGTACTTGATAAAAATGATGAAGCTCTTCTTTGATAAGCATCACCATTTTGTCTATCAAGTTTTGCCCGTAAGGTGTATTTGACTTAGGGATCATTGATTTGGTGAGCTTGTTCTTGTCTGCTAGTTCACGCCAGTTACCCTGTCGCTTGTATATTAGTGTCTCGAAGGGTTTAAGCCATTCGAGTAGCGCATCACCGCTCTCTTTATCCACTGCATACTTTCGAATCAAGAACATTGCAGACTGAGCTGCCTTCAACTCACACACTAGGTGGTCTATGAGCACCACTGATAGGTTGTCTTGCTTTGTTGCCTCAGTAATCCACTCATCAGGCGTTGATGCTTGCAGAAACGAATTAATTGGCTTTAATAACTCATCCATCTTAAGCCTCCTTAGCTGTTAATTTATGGCCTAGGGGAATATCACCATTGAAAGCACTCATAACTAGGTTCGTTGTACAACCATTTAGCAACTTGCACATGTAAGTGGTTAGCTCACAAATTAAGTGATCGATTAAGATAATCGATAAATTTTCTTTTTTTACTGCCTCAATAACCCATTCATTTGGAGTTTCGCACAATAAAAAATTATTAATAGGGGCTAAAAGTTCGCTATGTGGCACAGGGCTGCTCGTTACTTCAAATAATAAAAAGCCATTTTAACACGAAAAATAACGAAGAATAAAACGAGCTAAAACAACCTCTTTAAAATGTTAATAAGCAGTTAACTTGACTTTGTATATGAACTACACCATAAATATAGGTACTGTATAAAAAACAAACTAACTAAAACTAAATTATAACCAACAGTAATACGTTCCTTTTATGGAGTACCGCTATGATACTGAACCACCTGTGGGGCATTTATGCTCATCCACTCGAAGAATGGCAAACAATAGATAACCGCCACGAAAGCCTGACTTATAGCCTGTCGCATATTTTACTTATTGCATTATTTCCATCGATTATGGGGTATTACTCATCGGTGTATTTAGGCTGGAGTATTGGTGCGGGCAACCCAGTATTTTTAACACATGAAAGCGCACTGCTAATTGCCGTGGCTATGTATGGTGCGTTAATAGCCGGTGTGTTTGCACTGGCCTATTTAGCCCATTGGATGGCCGTTACATTTGGTGCTAAACCTACCTTTACACAAACGCTTGAACTTGCCGCTTATACTGCTACACCCGTGTTTATGTCGGCCTTAGCCGCTTTTTTACCTGAGCTGTGGTTTGTTGTTTGCGTAGGTATGATTGCCCTAGCCTACTCGGTGTACTTGCTTTATACAGGCGTGCCAATACTAATGCATATTCCACAAGAGCGCGGCTTTATTTATGCCAGCTCTGTTGTTACCTGCGGGCTAATTTTATTGGTAATAATTTTAGCTGTAACCGCAATACTTTGGACTAACGGCATTGTGAGTCCAATGTTTACCTAATCAACCACGTTGTTTGATATGAAGTGTTCCCTTTCTTTCCTTCGCAAAAAAGGAGCTAATTAGCTCCTTTTTTTATGTCTGACTATATTTAATCACACATTAATCAGCTTCGTTGGCATCTTGATTGTGTATTTCAAGGCCTGATGACATGGCGTTTTCGCGGTTACTTTTAGCCGAGTCGTTACGTAATTGATCGATATGGTTTAAGTAATCTTGATCGATATCGCCAGTAATGTATTGCCCATCAAATACAGAGGTTTCAAACTTAGTAATTTCTGGGTTTTCTTGGCTTACAGCGGCAATTAAATCGTTTAACGATTGAAAAATTAAGCCATCAGCACTGATGCTTTGGTTAATGTCTTCAACTTCACGGCCATGCGCAATAAGCTCTGCGGCAGATGGCATATCAATACCATACACATTAGGAAAACGAATTTCTGGTGCTGCTGAGGCAAAATACACATTTTTTGCTCCGGCTTCACGGGCCATTTCTACAATTTGTGCCGAGGTTGTACCGCGTACAATTGAATCATCAACCAGTAAAACGTTTTTACCTTTAAACTCACGGTCAATCGCATTTAGCTTTTGACGCACTGACTTTTTACGCATTTCTTGGCCAGGCATGATAAATGTACGACCAATATAACGGTTTTTAACAAAGCCTTGGCGGTAAGGTAAATCAAGCATGCGGGCAATTTCTAACGCCACATCGCATGAGGTTTCAGGAATTGGGATAACAACGTCAATGTCTTTATCGCTCCACTCACGCGCAATTTTTTCACCCAGTTTAGTACCCATATTTACACGCGTTGCGTAAACCGACATACGATCGATGGTTGAATCTGGGCGAGCAAAATAAACAAACTCAAAAATACACGGCGCATAAGAGGCTTTTTCAGCACAACTTTGTGAATGAAATTGGCCATCTTCAGTTACGTAAATCGCTTCACCTGGCGCAACGTCACGCACAAATTCAAAGCCGTCTGGCTTTAATGCTACGCTTTCTGAGGCAAACATGTACTCAGTGCCTTTAGGGGTTTCACGCTTACCAAATACCAAAGGACGGATACCATTTGGGTCACGAAATGCTAAAACACCGTGGCCAATAATCATCGCAATAGCGGCGTAGCCACC
Source organism: Pseudoalteromonas sp. 2CM41L (assembly GCF_023161905.1). Lineage (NCBI taxonomy): Bacteria > Pseudomonadati > Pseudomonadota > Gammaproteobacteria > Alteromonadales > Pseudoalteromonadaceae > Pseudoalteromonas > Pseudoalteromonas sp. 2CM41L. Next base: position 184,148 of record NZ_JALNTN010000002.1, on the reverse strand, counting down.
GGTTACTTTGTTGTTTACTTCGGTTACTGCAGTGAAGATGTCTTCAGCGTCTAAATGTAATTTGTCAGACTTACTTAGCTCATGTGCCATGATATTAAGTAGTATTTCTGAGTCAGACGTTGTATTAACGTGACGACGCGCTTCTGAGAACAGTTGCTGCTTTAGAGTTTCAGCATTGGTTAAATTACCATTGTGCGCAAGTGCAATACCAAATGGTGAATTAACGTAAAACGGCTGCGCTTCAGATGAACTTGAGGAGCCAGCAGTAGGGTAACGTACGTGGCCAATACCAATTGTGCCTTGTAGTCGTTTCATATGGCGGGTGTGAAACACATCCTTTACTAGGCCATTTGCTTTGCGCAAGCTAAACGTATTGTTTTCAATGGTAATGATGCCCGCGGCATCTTGACCTCGGTGCTGCAAAACAGTTAAGCCATCATAAATCGCCTGATTAACAGGAGATGTTCCGACTATCCCAACGATACCACACATGTAATTTATCCTCGCCGATTAACGGTTTACTGAATTTAAAAAGCTCGAGTTGTTTTCTAGGTACGAAAAGAACCATTCAACAACAAAGCCAAATTCTGGAATCAAAATAGAATTGCCCCACCAGTGCGTGTTTGGTGCACCAGTAAAAGCATCAAGAAAGAAGAGTAACGCGCTCACGACCAACACGCCTCGTAACGCACCAAAAACAATGCCGAAGACACGATCGGTGCCAGATAAACCAGTACGTTGTACAAGCTCACCTAAAATGTAGTTTAGTAAACCGCCTAACAGTAGCGTCGCAAAGAAGAGTATGGCAATGGCCGCCGCATTTCTTAAAAGGGGTTCAGAAATACTTGTTAGGAAGGAAGCTAAATATTGGTAAAACAAACTAGAGATGATAAATGCGCAAGCCCATACTGCTAATGACATAGCTTCTTTAACAAAGCCGCGTATTAAACCGATGATGGTAGACAGTGCAATGATGCCAAGAATGGCGTAATCAACCCAGATCATATTAACCAATTAGTCGCTATTTTGGGGCGCATTCTATACCCAAACCTCGTTAATATGCAAGTTAAAGCGGGAGATAACCAGCAACTAGCACGTACAAAAACTTATCACTTTAACGGCTATTTTTAGCCCTTAAAAACAAAAAAAGCCTTACTATAGTAAGGCCTTTTAAAATCAATTAGAGACACTGTATTGAGTGACTTTACCGTTTAACTTGGTAAGCGCTTTAAGCTCGGGTAACTTTTTGGTCAGCTCCCCCTTATCAAGCGAGGGCCCAACAAACACTTTAGTCAATGTGCCGTTTGGCGTTTTAATTGGTTTTGTAAACGTTTTAAAGCCTTTCGCTTTAAGCTTAGCTTGTAAGGCCTTAACATTAGCCGCATGGGAAAAGCTACCTAGCTGAATTACATAGGCCATATCAGTGAGGTTTTCTTCACTTTTACGTGGTGCAATAGGTTTTGCTTTTACCGGCTCTGGCGCTTTAGCTACAGGCTCTGGCGCAGTTTGAGGCTCTATGCTTGCTTCGACTATTTCAGGCTCAGCTGCGTATTGGCTTTGTTTGCTTGTCAGCACATCGTCATCGGCAGCTATGTCTTCAATTTGCTCTTGTTTTAAAGGCTCAGCCTGCGCTACTTTTTCATCTATAGACTCTTGAAGGTCAATAGTTTTAAACTCAGAGCGTTCAGGGATAGCTTTAAAGCCCTCTTTGTAGTGGACCTTTTCGCCATCGAGTATATTAGGAATAAACACAATTGCTGCGATCACCACAATACTGGTTCCGACTAAACGATTTATAAAACCTGAGTTCACCGACTTTCTCTCTATTTTTTAAAGTAGTTTATAGCATCTGCAACAGTAAAAAATGACCCAAACACAATTAAAAGCGTATCACTTTGCTGTGTAGGCATAATTACATTAAGTGCTTCGTGCACACTATTATAGCGTTCATGCGTGCCTGTATGAGGTATAGTTTGCAACGCCGCGGCCATATTTTCAACGTTATCGCCACGAGGTATGTGCAAGCTAGTAAGAGACCAATGATCAATTACATGGCTTACCTCTTTAAGTACACCCGCTTTATCTTTATCAGCAAGCATAGCGACTAATGCATGAATTTTAAAGCCTTTATCTTTATAGCTTGCAAGCTTTAGTGCTAAATAACGAGCAGATTCGGGATTGTGAGCTACATCGGTAAACACTAAAGGTGCAGTGCTTAACTGCTCAAAGCGCCCCTCAACAACTAAGTTAGCTAAACAATGCTTAATTACCTCATCACTTGGCAATAAATTTAGCACAGCTAGGGTTGTTAAGGCCGTTGCTGCATTTTGTGCAGGGATTGCTGGCTTATCTAAAAGCAAATTATAATTTTTATATTGCCATGTAAAATGCGCTTCGTGCTCTTTGAATATAAAATCAGTACCGGATATAACCATGTCTGCTTTAATCTCAGCACCGTAATCGGTCATTGTATGTGGTATGTTTAAATCACCAATAATAGCCGGCGTGTTTTGACGAAATATACCTGCTTTATCATAAGCAACTAACTCTCGTGTATCGCCTAGGTATTCTTTATGATCTAAATCTATGGTGGTGATCACGCTTGCATAAGGTGTAACAATATTGGTGGCATCAAAGCGCCCGCCCAAACCAACCTCAAGCAGCACATAATCAACTTCAAAGCGTTTAAAAATAGCCAGCGCACCTAGGGTGCCATATTCGAAATACGTAAGCGCCGTGCTAGCGCGACCTTGCTCTAGCGTGTTAAAGGCATCCACATGGTATTGATCATCAAGCTCTTGGCCATTTATGCGCACACGCTCGTTGTATCTAATTAAATGAGGAGAGGCATACGTACCTACGCTGTAACCTTGCGCAAGTAATAGCGATTCTAAACAGCGTGCAGTTGTGCCTTTGCCGTTTGTGCCGCCAATAAGAATAATTTTGCTGGAAGTGTTTAATAAGCCAATGTTATTTGCAACAGTAGCAACGCGTTCGAGTCCCATTTCAATATTTGCAGGGTGAACACTCTCTAAATAACAAAGCCAATCATCAAGGCTTGATGATTGGCTAGGAATTGTATTTGTCATAGCGTGTAATCAGTAAAGCTGAAATTTACGCTACTCTATGCTCTTGTTCGGTAGAAGGCAAGTTCATAAATTTAGCAAGTACGCGTGCTAATGTGTCGCGCATTTCACGACGGTCAATAATCATATCAATTGCACCGTGCTCTAATAAGAACTCACTGCGTTGAAAACCTTCTGGCAAGGTTTCACGTACTGTTTGCTCAATTACGCGCGGGCCCGCAAAGCCAATTAAGGCTTTTGGCTCAGCTACGTTAATATCACCTAACATCGCTAATGATGCAGATACGCCACCCATGGTTGGGTCGGTCATTACTGATATAAACGGCAGGCCTTTTTCGCTCATTTTAGCAAGCGCAGCGCTGGTTTTAGCCATTTGCATAAGCGACATAAGTGCTTCTTGCATACGTGCACCACCTGAGGCAGAAAAACACACTAATGGCATATTGTGCTCTAAACATTGGTCTACGGCATCAACAAAACGTGCGCCTACAACCGAAGCCATTGAACCACCCATAAATGAGAATTCAAAAGCAACCGCGGCAACAGGAATACCTTTTAAGCGGCCCTTCATTGCTACTAACGCGTCTTTTTCGCCACTTGATTTTTGGGCTGCGCTAATACGGTCTGAGTATTTTTTAGAGTCTTTAAACTTTAATACATCTTTAGGCTCGTGCTCAGTGCCAAGCTCCGTGCGGTCACCTTCATCTAAAAAGTGCTCTAAACGTTTACGCCCGCTCACACGCATGTGATGGTCGCATTTAGGACATACGTTTAATGATTTTTCTAGTTCAGCTTTATATAAAATTGAATCGCAAGCTGTACATTTAGCCCAAACGCCTTCTGGAATTTCTTTACGACCTGACGACTTAGTCGTTTTAGGTAAGATTTTTTCTAACCAACTCATTTGCAACTCTCTTAATGCTGTTCTGTGTCGCGAGTCTGCTAATAAGTAGCAGACAGATTTTTTCAATTAAAACATGAATTACACAAACACGGTATAAAAAACTGGTCTTAGTAGTTAGATAAACGCTTATAAATTCAACACTAACATTCCGAGTCAGGTAAAAATAATGGCCCTAGTGGGGTTTTAGGAATATTAAAGTGCTCTGGGTAATCTACATCTACTAAATAAAGACCCGCGGCTTTTGCCGTGGCACTGGCTTTAGCACGCTCTTTTAAATCTAATAGCTCTTTTAACCATACAGGTTGGTGCTTGTGTAGACCTATATCCATTAAACAGCCGGTAATATTACGCACCATATGGTGTAAAAAAGCGTTCGCTTTAATATCAATAATAACGTAATCGCCCTGGCGTTGTACCGATAAATGATGAATAGTTCTGTTTGCTGTATTAGCTTGGCAATGCAGCGCTCTAAAAGAGGTAAAGTCGTGCTCGCCAATTAAGTACTGACACGCCTCTTGCATTTTTGTTTCATCAAGTGGGTGATGAAAGTGCGTAACGCCTTCATTCATAACTGCGCCTCTATAAGCGTAATTATAAATAACATAACGATAACGACGCGCTGTTGCGCTAAAGCGTGCATGAAAGTCTTCACTAACAGGTTGTGCAAAACGAATCGCTATATCTTTAGGGAGTAACGTGTTCATTCCCATAGTAAATGCAACCATCTCACGGGGAGCATGGGTTTCAAAGTGTACAACTTGACCAGTCCCATGTACACCTGCATCTGTGCGGCCCGCACACACTATTTCAACCGGATGATTACAAATGCTCGACAACGCTTTTTCTACTTCTTGTTGTACACTATTTACATGAGACTGACGTTGCCACCCACTGTAACGTGCGCCGTTGTATTCAACTCCAAGTGCTACTCGCATAATTACTGCTTTACCTACTGTGCTAATGAACGGGGCATTTTATGCTATCTCGCGATGCAATAAAAGTAACCTCGTCTATTTATAGTTATTCGCAAAATTAAGTAATTTATTTTACCCCAATAAAACACAGCGATAAGTTAGTGAGCTTTTAACGTCTTGGGTTTAATTAACGTCTAAAACTAATTAAGTCCTTTTATAGGTTAGAGTTATTCGTACCTATAAAAAAACCGCATTAACAAAGCTAATGCGGTTTTTATAATCATGAATGCTCTAGTTAAGTTTAGCTTTTAAACTTTGCGCTTCTTCTTGTACATCTTCAGGGCCACTTTCAATAACATCTTCAATCACTTTAAGGGCTGAGTCAAAGTCGTCAATTTCAATGTATGCTCTTGCCAAATCAAGCTTGGCAGAATAACCACCGCTTTCTAAGTCAACATCTGTTGGGTTATCGCCTGCAAGTAACGAATCAAAGTCACTTAACCCTACGTCCATATTAACCTCGTCATAGGGTTCGTGCTCAAGTACTGAGTCATCGCTTTGTTCAAGTAGCGCGTCAATATCAACAAAGTCATCGGTTGTAGCCTGCGGTTCATTTTGCGAAGGCTCTTCTTGCACCGCTTTCGCTTCAACTTCAGTGTCTAAGTCTTCGTTTAATAGGCTATCAAAGTCGACATCAAATTCGCTGCTATCTTCTAAATTTAACTCATCCGGTTCACCTAACTCACTAAGCAACGCATCAAAATCGGTTTGCGTTAAGTCAGCCATAAACTCATCGTCTAGCTGCTCGTCGGGTATAACGTCTTCATTAGTTTGATCATCAGCAGCCTGTGTTAGCTCGGCTTCTAATTGCGAATTTGTTATTTCATCTTCAACGTCTTCTGAAAGTGCTTGTTCTAAAATTGCATCGTCAAAATCAGGCTGTTCCTGCGCACTATCCGTTGTTTTCGCCTCACCTAGAGGTTCATCTTGAGGTAAAGGCGCATCAAGCTCATCGTCAATCAGCGGCTCGTCATCTAGGTCGGCTTCTAACGCATCAATACCAGTGTTACCAGCAAGTGCATTTGCTAAGTCTTGCTCAGCTTGGCTTGGCGCCATACCGCTTGCTTGTCCATCAAGTTCATCACCTTGTAACTCTTGCGGACTATATGATTGCTGAACATCTAAATCAATTTCGTCATCGTTATCAAGCTCTAACTCAGGGTACTCGTCAAGTTCTTCACTTGGAGTTACTTGCTCATCTAATAAAGCATTGAGCTCGTCGTCTAGCTCATCAACGCTTTGCAATAAATCATCATCGAAAACCCCTTCGTCTTCATCCGTATTTTCAGATAAATCTAGCTGGCTTTCATCATCAGTTAATTCATCTAGAGATGACGACACTTGAGCGTGGTTATCATCTGCACCTATATCATCGGTAAGCTTCGGCTCAAGCTCTGGCTCTGAAAAATCGTTATCAATGAGTAACTCATCATCAAAGTCGTCTTCTAAGCTATCTAATTCACTGCCTGAAAGTGCGTTTGCTAAGTCTTGTTCAGCTTGGCTTGGCTGCATGCCTGTTGCATCACCATCAAGCTCATCTCCCAATAACTCATCAGGAAGATATTGCTGTTGCTCTGTTACATCTAACGTCTCGGGCTTATCATCTGAAAAGTCTATATCATCACTAAGCGTATCATTTACAGCATCATTTTCAGGTTGAGTATCTAAAAGCGGACTCGCTGGTGTTTCTTGTGAATCAAGCGGATCGTCACCTAAATCAACCTCTACCTCTTCAATGTCATCATCAAGATCATCTAACGCCCAATCAGGGTTTTCAACATAGTCTTCGTCTGTAGCCTGCTGTAGCTCGTTGAGTAATTCATCAACACTTTTTAGGGTATCGTCGGTGTACTCTTCCTGTGCATCCTCTGGGTCGAGTAACGTTTCTGAACTATCTGTAAAGTCAGTGTTTTCAAGCAAGTCAGCATCAAGCTCTGGTTCTTCTACAAGCTCTGGTTCTTCTACAAGCTCTGGTTCTTCTACAAGCTCTGGCTCTTCTACAAGCTCTGGCTCATCTGCAAGCTCTGGCTCTTCTTCAAGCTCAGGCTCATCTTCAAGCTCTGGCTCATCTGCAAGCTCTGGTTTTTCTTCGAGTTCAGGCTCTTCTTCGAGTTCAGGCTCTTCTTCGAGCTCTGGTTCTTCTTCAAGTTCAGGTTCTTCTACAAGTTCAGGTTCTTCTACAAGCTCTGGCTCTTCTTCAAGCTCAGGCTCCTCTTCAAGCTCAGGCTCCTCTTCAAGCTCAGGCTCATCTACAAGCTCAGGCTCTTCTTCGAGCTCTGTCTCATCTACAAGCTCAGGCTCATCTACAAGTTCAGGCTCATCTACAAGTTCTGGCTCTTCTACAAGCTCTGGCTCTTCTAAAAGCTCAGGTTCTTCTACAAGCTCTGGTTCCTCGAGAAGCTCTGGCTCATCAATAAGTGAAGACGCTAATGTTTCAATATCATCTTCGTCAAAATCTTCCTGTGCATCAGCTAGATCTTCGACTGAATCAGCTAATGCGCTATCAATATCTCGCTCTGTATCATTATCTGTTGCTACTTGAGCGGCAGATGAATCTTCAGCTTCATCAATTAAGCTGTCTATGTCGTCTAAATCAAAGTCATCGCTCTCTTCAACTAGCGCATCAGCAGGAGCTTCTTCGGTTGTATCGCCGGCTTCATCAATTAAGCTGTCTATGTCGTCTAAATCAAAGTCATCGCTTTCTTCAACCAGCGCAGCATCAGCAGGAGTTTCTTCGGTTGTATCGCCTGCTTCATCAATTAAGCTGTCTATGTCGTCTAAATCAAAGTCATCGCTTTCTTCAACTAGCGCATCAGCAGGGGTTTCTTCAGTTGTATCGACCGCTTCATCAATTAGGCTGTCTATATCGTCTAAATCAAAGTCATCGTTTTCTTCAACCAGCGCTTCCGTAGGTGTTTCATCAGGTGTATCGCCTGCTTCATCAATTAGGCTGTCTATGTCGTCTAAATCAAAGTCATCGCTTTCTTCAACTAGCGCATCAGCAGGGGCTTCATCAGGTGTATCGCCCGCTTCATCAATTAAGCTGTCTATGTCGTCTAAATCAAAGTCATCGTTTTCTTTAACCAGCGCAGCATCAGCAGGGGTTTCTTCGGTTGTATCGCCGGCTTCATCAATTAGGCTATCTATGTCGTCTAAATCAAAGTCATCGTTTTCTTCAACTAGCGCAGCATCAGCAGGTGTTTCATCAGGTGTATCGCCTGCTTCATCAATTAAACTGTCTATGTCGTCTAAATCAAAGTCATCGTCTTTTGGTGATTCTGTATCAGCTTGTTGATCTAATAATTCATCAATATCAAAGTCATCATCCTCTTCTTGGGCAAGCTCTTCGCTTAAGGCGGCCAACTCATCATTGCTTTCTAAGCTGCTATCTGCGGTAGGTTGCTCAACCTCAGGCAAGTCAATTTCAGGCAGGCTATCGTCCTCATCAAATAAATCGTCTAGGTCGTCACTGCTTAAAATATCGTCCGAATCTTTTGTATCATCTAAATCAAGGTCAATTGATTCATCTTGTTTTTCATCTACAGGTTCATCAAAGCCCTGCTGCATGAAAACGTCTAACTCGTCCCCTTCACTGCCTTCGTCATCAAAAACAATATCATCACTTAATAGGCTTTCTAATTCGTCTTGATCGAGCAAGTTTTCTGAATCAGAAAATTCATCGTCTAACGCATCATCGAGAGAATCATCAAATGCAATATCATCCTCTGGCAAAATATCGTTGCTATGATTGTCATCTAGTTGAATATCTAAATCATCAAGAGGGTCAGGAATGATTGGATCGTCTAACGCATCATTACTTTGCGGCTCGTCTTCGGTAAAGCTGGGCGTTTGTGGCAGAAAATCATCGTCATCTTGAGTTTCTTCGTCTTTGTTGGCACGCTTTCGTAAAAACATCACCACAGCAAAAATAATTAATAACGCAGGAATGGTCATTAATAAAATAAGTACAAGTGGGTTAGACATTAAAGCGCCTAGGTCAAAAGATTCTGCTTTTGGTACTTCTTGCACTTTTTGCTGAGCTATTATTTCGTTTTGTTTTTCTATTAGCTCTTTTAGCTGCTTTTGAATTTCGCTGTCTTGACCTAGCTGTTCTTTTACATTGGCGAGCTCTTTTGAAATACCCGACAATTGTTTTTTGAGATTATTATTCTCAGCTAATATTTCTTCTACATTATTAACCGAGCTTTTAAATTGCTGCTGCAGCTCTACAAGCTTATTACCTTGCTGCGTTTTTATTTCATTTAATTCTTTTTGGATTTCTTTTTTAGCGTCGTCAACATCGGCTTTACGAGCTTGTGTTACTTTAGTTTGCGCGGCGTTAATTTCACTGGTGGTTAGTGTGCCATTTTTCTTTTTTTCCCACAGCGCGTCATCTTGCTCTGAGCGTTGTTTAGCAAGCTGTGGATTTACGCGTCTAATTTCCGCTAAAGTGGGTATTTTTAAATATGCACCACTTTGCATGTGGTTTAGGTTTTGTTCTAAAAAAGAATTAGGGTTTTTGTTATACAAGGCCTGCATAACTTGGTAGATACTAACTGAGTTATCTGGGCGTACTTTGGCAGCAATACGCCATAGTGTATCGGTTGGCTTTATAGGCCCTATTGATCGCCCTTGCGCACCATAGTCAGCGCCTTTTGGCCCCTTTAATTGGGTGCTGTCTTGAGAGTAAATTGGAGTTACTACCAATGCAGACGCTAATATAATAAGTGAAGCTAAACCGCGCATGCTGATCCTTTAATGTGTAAATGTTAAATGCTTTGCTATTTATTTAGCTGCTCAACATTAATTATTCTTGCCGTAACCAGCCAAATAGCTGATCTACATTTGTTATTACAATCTATTTTTATTGCAAGCTCTATTCCAGTTACAAACTATAAACCAGTTGCGGCCTAATATCCATTGCAACGCTTTGAAAATAAATACCTTAAAACTTTATTCTTAATACTATTTTATCGTGATAGATCAAGGCGTTTAGTTTAGTAGCAACGCTAAGCGGCAATAATTTGGCTCCCTTAAATACAAAAGCGGCAAACTATAAAAGTTTGCCGCTTAATTTACACACAATATTAGTGGGTATTTATAAGTAGTTAGCGATTAACTCTTCCGCTATTTGCACACTATTAGTGGCAGCCCCTTTACGGGTGTTATCACTTACAACCCACATATTTAAACCATGAGGGTGCGAAATATCGGCGCGTAAGCGGCCCACATAAACTGTATCATTACCACTAGCGTCTGAAACCGCGGTTGGGTAATCGCCCTCATCTTCAATAAGCTCGACTCCTGGGGCATCATTTAAAAGCTGTTTAACGTGCTCAAAGTCATACGGCATGCGTGTTTCAATGTTGATTGACTCAGAGTGGCCAAAAAATACAGGTACACGTACACAGGTTGGGTTAATAGCAATAGTGGTATCACCCAAGATTTTATGCGTTTCGTTTACCATTTTCATTTCTTCGCGCGTGTAGCCGTTATCTTCAAAGGTATCTATTTGAGGGATAACGTTAAATGCAATTTGCTTAGGAAAAATTTCGTTTTCCATTGGGCGAGCGTTCATTAAATTAGCTGTTTGCTTTGCTAATTCATCTACGGCTTCTTTACCTGCACCAGATACAGCTTGGTATGTAGATACATTAATGCGGTCAATACCATAAGCATCGTAAATTGGTTTAAGCGCTAGCATCATTTGAATAGTAGAGCAGTTAGGGTTTGCAATAATATTGCGGTTTCTAAAGTCTTCAAGGCTTGCTGCATTAACTTCTGGTACCACTAGAGGTACTTCAAAATCATTTCTAAAATGTGAGGTGTTATCAATTACAACACAGCCCGCATCGGCTGCAATTGGCGCGTATTTTTCTGATACACTGCCACCAGCTGAAAACAAACCTATGTGTGCTTGGCTAAAGTCAAAGCCTTCTACGTCTTGTACTTCAATGGTTTCACCACGAAACTTTATGTCTTCACCTGCGCTGCGGCTACTGGCTAGTAAAAAAAGTTGGTCTACCGGAAATTTACGATCTTCCAGGGTTTCAATAATTTGACGACCTACTAAGCCTGTAGCGCCAAGTACAGCAACGTTATATTTTTGCGACATATTTTATCCTCTTTAAGCAGTGTTAAAACAACACTACTAGTTAAATTAGTTTGCGGTGTTAAAGCCAAGCTGAGCGAGTGCATCTGTATGCTGTGCACTCCCTTTTACCGTTAAAGTGCTAAACTCACGCCTGACTGGGTAGTTTTTACGTAAACTATCAAACCCGTCTTTTGCTAAGTTACGCAGCAAAATGCCATCATCACGGCGTACGTCGTAAATTAAATGCACTAAACGCGCAATATCAGCCTCAGTAAAGCTGCTTTGTAAACTTAGGCTTGTAACAGCAGGTTGTGGTAAAAAATCAGCGAGAGATTTTTCTGCGGTTACGCCTTTTAATTTACACAATGCTTGGTACAGCATTTGTGTGCCGCGGGCTTTTCCTTCAAGGGTATGGCCGGCAATGTGCACGCTGGCATAGCGCACATGATCAAGCAATGGAATTAAAATATTAGGCTCGTTTTCCCAAACATCCAAAACCAAATCTAAGTCTGCCCCTTGCTCCATAACCGATAACAAAGCTTGATTATCAATTACTTCTCCACGGCTTGCATTTATAACTGCTAACCCAGGCTTTAACGCTTTAAGGCGTTTTTCATCAATTAAATGATGCGTTTTGTGCTCACCGGTTTTAATCAGCGGTACATGAAAGGTAACCGCATCTACGCGCTCAAGTAGTTCGTCAAGCTCAACATGCTCGGCTAATAAGCCCTGCTCATGTTTAATTGGGTCACATAATAAAACATCAACATTAAGTGCTTTTAGTTTTTGTGCTAAACAGCTGCCAATGTTACCCACCCCAACAATACCTATTGTTTGACCACCTAAAGGGGCTGCGTTTTCTTGGCTTAAGGCAAACAAGCTACTTATTACATACTCAGCCACCGCCACTGCATTGCAACCTGGGGCACTACTAAAGGCAATACCTTTATCGTTTAGTAACTGTGTATCTATATGATCAACACCAATAGTGGCGGTACCTACAAAGCTTAATTTATTAGCGTAGGCAAGCAAGTCACTGTTTACTTTAGTAACCGAACGCGTAAGTAATACATCAACATCAATTAACGCATCGGGTGTTAAGTTTCGTCCATCAAAGCGCGTTACCTCACCAAAGTCTGCAAAATACTGCTCAACTAAAGGCATGTTTTGATCGGCAAGAATCTTCATTGGGGAGTCCGTATGGCAAAATGAGGCGCTATTGTAACGAACAACCGAGCCATTACACAAACTAAAAAGCCGAGCAATGCTCGGCTTTTAATCACTATAAAGAGAAAACGAATTAACCTTTATATTTGCTCATAACTAATGTGGCGTTTGTACCACCAAAACCGAAGCTATTAGACATAACAGTATTAAGCTGTGCATCTCGGCGCTCAGTTACAATGTTAAGGCCTTGTGCTTGCTCATCTAGCTCATCTACGTTAATAGATGGCGCTACAAAGTCGTTTTCCATCATTAAAATTGAGAAAATAGCTTCGTGAACACCCGCAGCACCTAGTGCGTGACCCGTTAATGATTTAGTCGCACTAATAAGCGGCGAGTTACCACCAAATACTTCTTGAATGGCGCCTAGCTCTTTAACATCCCCTACTGGCGTAGATGTACCGTGCGTGTTTAAATAATCAATTGGTGTATCAACGCCTTGCATTGCTTGGCGCATACAGCGTACTGCGCCTTCACCTGAAGGTGCTACCATGTCGTAGCCATCAGATGTAGCACCGTAGCCTACAATTTCTGCGTAAATATGTGCGCCACGAGCAAGTGCATGCTCAAGCTCTTCTACTACAACAATACCGCCACCAGCAGAAATAACAAAACCATCGCGGTTTGCATCGTACGTACGAGATGCTTTTTCTGGTGTTTCATTATATTTGGTAGATAACGCGCCCATTGCGTCAAATTCCATTGCAAGAGTCCAGTGGAGCTCTTCACCACCACCGGCAAAAATAACATCTTGCTTGCCTAATTGAATTTGCTCAACAGCGTGGCCAATACAATGTGCAGATGTTGCACACGCAGAACTTATAGAATAGTTAACGCCTTTAATTTTAAATGGCGTTGCTAAACAAGCCGATGTCGTGCTTGCCATCGTACGCGGAACCATATAAGGACCTACACGCTTTACGCCTTTTTCGCGCAAAATATCGGCCGCTTCTACTTGCCACTTTGAAGAGCCACCACCAGAGCCAACTAATAAACCCGTGCGCTCATTAGATACTTGCTCATCAGATAAGCCAGCATCTTCAATTGCTTGCTTCATAGAAATATAAGAGTAAGCAGCAGCATCACCCATAAAGCGCATTGCTTTACGGTCTACGTGTTCTTTAACATCAATATCAATTTTTCCCGATACATTACTACGTAAGTTGTAATCGGCAAATTCTTGGTTAAAAGCAATACCGCTTTTGCCCGCTTTTAGTGACTCTAATACTTCTTGTTTGTTATTACCGATGCTTGATACAACACCGATACCCGTAATTACGGCTCTTCTCATGGGTAATTCCCTTAGCTTGATACTAAATTACTGTGTATTTTACGCTGTTTTTTGGTGTTAAGTGGTCAGCTTTCTAGCGTACACCTGTACTCTGAATTTAATAGCTTATAAATAACGCCAGACTATTTCAAAGAAAACCCGTAAAATAATTAAAAAATACTGTCTAAAAATTTAATAAGTCATGATAAAAAACGCCCAAATACACTTTAATGAAGTAGGCACACCGGTAGCCGATAACTTTGACGATGTTTATTTTTCTAATGACGACGGCCTTGCTGAATCGCATTACGTGTTTTATCAACAAAACAATATACAGGCGCGGTTACAAAATCATGACCAAACACATTTTGTTATTGCCGAAACCGGTTTTGGTACTGGTTTAAACTTTCTAAATGCATGGCAACACTTTAATGACCACCTTGCCAATCAACAAGTTCAAAATCAAGTAGACAAACGGGTTAAGCGATTGCATTTTATTTCGTTTGAAAAATACCCGCTTAATGCTGATGATCTAAAAAAAGCACTGCAAGCGTGGCCAACATTAAACAAGCTCAGTGATGAATTAATAACACACTACCCTATAAATTTAGGCGGCTGTCATCGCATAGAATTTAATAATGGCCAAGTTATTCTTGATTTGTATTTTGGCGACGTGCTTGATTCAATAAATGCAATGAGCTACCCGCAATCAGGGGTGGTCGATGCGTGGTTTTTAGATGGCTTTGCACCAAGTAAAAACCCTGACATGTGGCAACAAAGTGTGTTTAATGCCATGGTTGATATATCGCGCAAGCATGCAACACTTGCCACATTTACCGCTGCAGGCTTTGTACGCCGAGGCTTAATAGCTGCAGGCTTTAGCATGCAAAAAGCGAAAGGCTTTGGCCGTAAACGCGAAATGCTGATAGGCCAATTAGCACACGCTAATAGTGCACAGTCATCACCCCCATACTTTGAACAACCCCCTGCCAAGCTAGAGCATGTTGCTGTAATTGGCGGTGGGATTGCGAGTAGCTGTATTTTGCACAGTTTGGCTAAGCGTGGCATTAAAAGTAGCCTATTTTGCCAAGATGAAAAACCAGCTATGGGCGCTTCACATAACGTACAAGGCGCGGTTTACCCCCATCTGCAAGCTAAAAACTCACCTCATAGTGAATTATTTGCGCACAGTTTTTTATACGCTAAACGCTGTTACCAACAACTACTAAAAAACGGCTTTAATTTTGATTATAGCTGGTGCGGTGTACTGCAACATGCGGTAAAAAAGCCTCTTGCAGATAAACATCAAAACTTAGAACAAAAACAGTTATGGCCTCAAGCCTTAATGCGCAATGTAACTGTAGAGCAAGGAGATAAACTGGCAGGCGTAAAAACCGGCTACCCCGGCGTTTATTTCGAGCAAGGCGGTTGGGTAAACCCACCCCAGCTAGTTGAGGCAATGCTAAAAGCGGCCAATAGCCTTAACCCCATTAATAGCTATTTTAATTGCCATATACAGCAGCTTACTAAAACCGATGCAGGCTGGTATTTAACCCACGAGCATACCCAATATGGCCCTTTTAGTGATGTAATAATATGTGCAGGTGAGCATAGCGATGCGTTTGAACAAACAAACGCATTACCTATTGTAGGGGTACGTGGTCAAGTATCGCATATTCAAGCGAGTGAACAATCTAAACAGCTTAAAACTGTGTTGTGCCATAAAGGTTATTTTACCCCCGCCTATTTAGGTAAACACTGTATGGGCGCTACATTTGAAAAAAACACAAAAAGTCGCGCCGTTACAGACAAAGACAACCAGCTAAACCATGAGCAATTACTTAGCTTTTACCATCAAAGCGACTTTGCCACAACATTAGGTGACATTACCTGTGCTAAAGCAGCTGTGCGCTGCACGTTTATAGATCACTTACCAATGGCAGGACAATGGTGTGAGCAAAGCGATTACAGCACCGCCTTTGCTAATTTACGCCTAGGTAAACGCTATCAATACTCACCTCTATGCAAGCCACAACAAGGCTTACATATTTTTACTGGGTTTGGAGCGCGCGCATTATGCAGCGCACCGTTATTAAGCGAGCACTTTATTAGCACGTTAAATAATGAACCTCGCCCACTCAGCGAGCGTGTAAGCCAGGCCATTCACCCTGCGCGTTTTATAGTGCGTGATTTAATACGAAATAAAATTTAAATGACATCATTCATTTTTTGCGTAAAATAATAACCATAAAAGGAATTTATACCAATCCGCTTAATTAAGTGATCAATTTTGAGGCTGAAAAAACCTGTTGATAGCTAGGTAAAAAGTTCGCTATTTAGTTGTTCTAAATAAGAATTTTTTAAAACAGGTAGCGACACGGTTAGCACCGCAAAATGATCAAGTATTATTGTGCACTGGTATTATATAACCAATGCACACCATATGTATGAATGCGGATGGGTATCAATAAAAGGATCACAATGAAAGCTTTAACCTGTGCTGTAACATTACTCGCCGCTATATCGTTTAACACATTTAGCCAAGACGTAACCGCCATCCCCTTACCTGAAGAATTCATAACCACCATGGATGTAACTGGCGAATACCCGCTGGTTAGAACAGGGTATTTAGCTGCTTCTATTGATGCTATTTCTAAGTTTTATCAGCAGGCCCTTGGTGATCCCATTAACAGCAAAGGCGATAATAACTACCGCACCCTTTACTATAACTACCAAAACCATGCTGTTCGCATCAGTTTATACCATCATAATTATGTTACCGAAGTCAGCATAATGATTGAATAAACACAGTAAAAAGCGGCTAATTTTCATGCTCAGTTCAGACTCAATTTTTATTTACTTTTAAATAACCACTTTGTTGAGAAAAACAGCATTTTACCCTTTAAAAACGAATGCCTACCCCAAGGTCTATTTGTACTAAATACCTTTACACTAAATTGAGAAGGAATTAATTATGAGTAAGACCCTAATTATTGGCGCTAGCGGACAAATTGGTAAAATGGCAACCAAGTTGCTTTTAAACAATGAACAAAATGTATCTGCATTAGTGCGTGACAAAAGTAAGTTAGATGATTTAGATAGTCCATTTTTAACTATTGTTGAGCAAGATCTCGAAGGAGATTTTTCTGGTGCGTTAAAAGATTGCGATCAAGTTATTTTTGCTGCTGGCTCTGGCGGAAGTACAGGCACAGATAAAACCGTGCTAATTGATTTATGGGCAGCCACCAAAGCAGCAACGTATGCTAAAGAGCATGGCGTAAAGCATTTTATTATGATTAGCTCTATTGGCGCTGACGATCCAGACTCAATTGAAAGCGACTTAAAACCTTACTTAGTTGCCAAACATATGGCCGATGAGCACCTTATCAACAGTGGCTTAAACTACACCATAGTGCGCCCAGGTGGGCTGACCGATGAAAGCGCCTCAATGAAAGTAACCACCGAGCGTCCAAACGATCGTTCTAAAGCTAAAATTAGCCGCGAAAACGTTGCCAATGCCCTGTTACATATTGCTACTAACGCATTTAATGGTAACCGCGTTTTTGAACTATTTGACGGCGAAACGCCCATTAAAGCAGCTGTAAAATAAACACTCTGCTTGCCCTTTGTAAACCCCCTTGCAAAGGGCAACGTATTTAAATGCTAAATCGCACGCGCCCTCTCTTGCTTCACTATATTTATTAAATGTAAACAACACGTTTAAATCGCTTTATAAAAGCCTACACACCGCGTTCCTAATAAAACAACATGAAAAACAAGCACTTCCACTAAAATCACCGCAAAACAATGCGTTAAAAACTCAACAGAGCAAATTTTGTTCAGGCTTTTTTACTAGTTTAATAAGGTTAAATACTAGAAACCCCTTATTTTATCTGGTAAATTAACAGCGTGTTAAAACAATAATAAAAATTCCTCAATGGAAGTTGCACGAATAAGGACATAGCGTGAGCGCCTCATTTAAAATTATTTTTAATGGTCAGTTACACCAAAATGCTGACATTAGTACCGTACAAGAGCAACTCTGTCAGTTTTTAAAAATTCCCCATAATGTCGCTGTAAAATTATTTGATGGCCGAGCCTACGCACTCGTCAAAGACCTATCGAGTATTGATGCAGTTAAAACAGAATCTAAACTAAAAAGTTTTGGTTTAATCACCAAAGTAGAACCGCACGCAAGTGTAAGGGCACCCCAAAGTGCCGCGGGTACTAAACTGGTTATTGCTCGCAATGAGCCAGCAGTAAAAAAAATAGCTAACACAATAACCAGCATTAAAAAGTCCGGCGTAAATAGCCCAACCGCCTTGCCCAAATTAGCACTGCAAAGCGCATTATTTTTTTGTTATAGCTTATTATTCATCTGCCTTATTTGCTCAGCAGTAATAAGCTTTAACACACTTAAAATGAGTATGATAGACAGCTCATCAGCTTCGCCCTCAACAACATTAAATTACGTTCATTATAAGCAGTACTTAGCAAATCAAAAAAAGCCCCCAGAAGTCACCTTGCCTAACACCCACAACACAGATGAGCTTAACCAAGGGGCGCAGCAAAAAATTGATAGCTATTTTGCTCGATTTTCAACGCATATAAACAGTTACGCAAAAATTCTAAAGCAACCAAATATAAACAGCATGGGCGCAGAAAGGTTAAAGCAGCACCTACAAGAAATAGATGCGCTAGGCACTGAACATGTATTTTGGGAGCAATTAATTAACCTTGCTAAATCGCTTAATAACGACGCCCATGTAATGAGCAAGCTTGGTAATGATAACCCTGATAAAATTCAATGGATAAACGCCGTTGATTGGATAAGCCAAAGCTACATTAGGCAACAACAAAATAAACCTGACGCTTTGCCCGTCACACCTACAAACACACAACTCGCCAAGTCACCGATATTAGATTTAACTCTACTAATTAGCTTAATGTCGTTTTTAACGCTTATTATTATTAGTATTAAAATGAAAGTAAGGACGATAAAAATGAAGCTAGCCACTACAAGCAAATAATAAATTAAAGCCATAAAAAAAACCGCCAACTTGATTGCTCAAATTGGCGGTTTTTTATGGTTTTTAAGTAACGAACTTAAATACCTGTATTGGTGCGGGGGGAGTCTCTAGCAAGAAAGCAACATGTTGTCTTAAAACAAATTTAAACCAAGTAGATAACCAAGATGGTACTAAAATAAATTGTTATCATTATTAAAAATAGCTAGATATATTTAATCCGATTTTTTACTAATCTAAATTTCCAGCCAGCTTTATCACTTTTTGATAGTCAGGCCATAACCAAATTTTCACTTCATCTTTTTGTTGATTGAAGTTGAAAAAGCTACTATCTATTTCATTAGCTACTTTTTTTATAATTCCTTTGTAGTGGTCATAATCTTTACCTTTAGCCTTAATGTGAGTTCCATAAACTAAACCTTTTTGGTTTTCCCCCCAGCCATCTTGAAACTCAATACTATGCTTTACTGAATTATACATGTTTAGCTCATATAGCTCAGAAAACACATTTTCACTATGACTATCAAGCGAAATATTATGTTTGTATAGCCCACCATCTATGCATGGCTTGTCATTTTTTCTTTCATCAAAACTTGTATTCTTAAGGTCGAATTCTACTATCCCTAACAATAAAGAAAATATATTTATCACCTGAACTTTATTGGAGCTTTGTTCAGCGTATAAGGCTCCTCGCAAGCAAGCGTTTATCTTATCGATTGTCTGATCAACATCCCTCAAACTCAACTCGTAAGCTTTAGCTACCCATATGATATATTGACGTATATTGTTTTCCCTATTATTTGTAAGGTTTGGATAAAGAACTACCTTTTCAGAATACGGCGTTAAATCTACTTCTTGTAACTTTAAATAGTACTCGAGATCTGGCTCTGCTAACCTAGCTTCTCGATTAAAAAAACGCTTTAGGTAAGTATTAGAGTCAAAATTAGAACCATAAACTGACCTTATCGACTCTTGCAGTTGTGTAGTATCTGTAGCCACAACAAAAACAAAGTTCTTTGTCGTGAAGAAATGCTTGATCACTTCTAGCATTTCTATAGCATAATTAGGTCTGCATCTATCAAGTTCATCGATTAATACAACCACAGGCAGCTCTTTGCCATGAATTTGCTTTAGCACTTCAGCTAAAAGCCCTAGTTCTTTTCTTATGCTTTTTATCGCTTCTATTTGCTCTTCATGATCTTTTTTACACTAGTAAGAAAATCTTTAGGTGAGGTTTCAAAGAAAGCTTTTACTACTTCTCTTCCAGCAGCAGAGTCATCCACAAGGTGCTTGGTAGCTAAACCAGCTCCAGCTATTACTACCCCCTTTAGCGCCTTACCTAGAAAGCCTGTTAATTTATCCAAATCAGAACCAATGTTATGGTTAATTATTGAAAGTTGATTAATTAGTTCACTAGCAACTACTGATAATGGAACTTGCGAAAAATCACTTTCCCATGCATCGATATAAATAGTCGGATATCCTTCATTCGTTAGGTGTGTGTACAGCCGTCTTAAAAACTCTGTTTTACCAGTTCCCCAAGCCCCGTTTAAGTTAAGTACAAAGCCATCATGTTCTCCCTTAATATAGTTAGTTAAAAACTCACCATATTCTTTACGATTGAGCTTACAGTTATCAAACGTATACTCAGTAAGCCACTCGTGGTATTTACAATTAAAATTCATATATTACCCTCTCCAATAGTCACTCACGGAAGCTCTTACATCTTCAATCTCTGGCTGGGAATAACCATTTCTTCCAATAACTGGAGTAAAAACTAAGTTAAAAGTAACATCTAAAGAATCGCCAGAAAATGGCTTATCATCATGATTAGTACCTGAAATAGTAGCCTCCATTTTAATAGCTACTTCTTCATCACCTCTTTCATCAACTCCAATCACATGAACATCTTCGACAAATTCAAAATATGCGTTAGTTTCTGCCATCGAACCAGTAACAGAATCCTCATGCAGTAAGGAGTCATAATTATCTGAATCGCTTGCAA
This sequence comes from Pseudoalteromonas sp. 2CM41L, assembly GCF_023161905.1. NCBI lineage: Bacteria > Pseudomonadati > Pseudomonadota > Gammaproteobacteria > Alteromonadales > Pseudoalteromonadaceae > Pseudoalteromonas > Pseudoalteromonas sp. 2CM41L. The sequence goes on along the minus strand of NZ_JALNTN010000002.1, from coordinate 163,564 downwards.
ACTCACTTGCTAAATCTTTGAACAAATCATCAGACATAAACCTGACAGTATCTATATTTTCAAACATTTGAACCAAGTGATCAAAAACTTCTTCTGCTGTTACGTTGATTTTCGCTGTTTTAATGAGCTCAGAAAGAGCTTTGAGAATTGTTGAATTACTGTATGCAACACATGAAAGTTCATCGAACTTAGATAATGAAAATTCATCATCGGCTAATAGCTCATCACTATTTTTATAACCGAAGCAAATTACTAAACAATCCATCATAAAATCGAGCGGCGCATTCACTTCATCTTCAATAAAAGACTCAGATAAATACTTAAGAAAAACGTAAGTAGTTGGAAATCTTGCGTTTAACAGCTCTTGTTGATGATGGGCTTTTGCTCGTTCTTGAGCAAGCTTTTCCCTTTCATCTCGTCTTTTTAAATCTTTGAGTTTTAATTCTTCCTGCTCAGCTTCTAACTCTAATTTTTTTTGCTCTGCTATAGACGCCTTTTTCTTAGCTTCTAGCTCTTCAAGTTTAAGTTTTTTATCGTTAGCCTCTGCTCTTGTTATATCTGCTTTAGCCTCAAACTCTTTTAACTCCGCATCTAATCTTTTACCTAAGTACGGATTGGCCGGATCTCCTTTGTATATTACTTCATTCAATTCCGTTTTTTTCTTAGCCTTTATTATATCAATGCCAACAACCTCGCTATGTCGCCACTCTTCCGCTCTTTTAAGTAATTTATGGCTTAAAACATTCAAATACGGTAAACCAAACGCGTATGCTAATGCCACTAGCAAAGGCCACAACCATATGCTTAAGTTTGAAGTTGTAATTATTTCTTCGAATGCCAAAAGTCTAACTTCAAGATCACCTTTACCCCAAAATAAGAGGAGAAAGTACTTCCAATTGAATAAAACCCACGCCCCCATAAAAGCGCCTAAAACAGGGCTTGTGATCTTCACTCTATTATCACTAAACCAACCTTTGATTAAATCCTGTACCATTTCTACTCCTGAAAGCCTATGCTTTTTTAAACCCACACAACATATCAAATATCACCCGCGCAAATTGTTGGTTTCTTGCGGGATCTGACAATAACTGCATCATTTGCTCTTGGTATAAATCATTACTTACCAAAGTGGCATAGTTCATCATTTGTAAGCATTTAAACTTACAATTATCAAAGATAAGAACACTTTCTCTACCACGCCCGTATATTTAAAGAGAACTTTGGATTCAAATTTAATTGGTCAACTAAAAGTTTAAAATTTAGGCATGAGTTAAGGGCGATATTATGCTGTAATTTGCCAGTTTTCCATTGGCTATATATGCAAGTAATGGGTTCATGAAGAATTGATTTGTAATTGGGTAGCGACATATTTATCCATTGTCCGGCTTTTTAATTAAAAACTAAACAGCTAATCCATTGTTTTACTATTAATTATATTAGCTGACAAAGATACACTTACAAAAATAAAAAATCAGTACCTAGTTTTAAAAATACTTTGATAAGTTTCCTATTCGCTAAAGACTACTAAGATCTAGAAATACGTAATCTACCTATCTTCAGTTATTAATTTAATTATCTAATTACCTAAGTTTAAACCGTCAAAAATTATCTATAAGAGAAACTCATTAAAAGGCGAGTAATTTTATAAGTACTACAGTGCATAGCTAAGTTATATTAAGCTTAGTTTAATATTTTATAATAACTTTAAATCACATTTAAAAGTTTTAATTATTTATCTAAACACCAGCCCAAATCACACCCATAAAAAAACCGCCAATCTGATTGCTCAAATTGGCGGTTTTTTATGGTTTTTAAGTAACGAACTTAAATACCTGTATTGGTGGAGCTGGGGGGATTTGAACCCCCGTCCGAAAAGCCTCGACCGTCGGTACTACATGTTTAGTATTGTCATTTAATTAACCTTTAAATCCCGGACAAACACGGTAGATAAAGGCGAGGCCGCTTAGTTTTAACGCTTCAACCCCGGCCAGGGTTTCCGTCGCGATCAGGTGTTAGGGTGACACTCCAAAATCCAGTCCACAAGAATACATGGAAGGAGCGCTAGCCAGCCTAAGCTGCTAGAGAGTAGTTATCGTCGTTTGCGATTACTTTAAATTGCGGCTTTTTTACGAGGCAAACCGCACCTCGACATGCACCTCAGGCTTCTTGAATTCCGTCGAATCCTAATCAGCCCCTGAAATATGAATTTCTTTCAGTGAGGGCAGTATAACTGAGTAAACGACTGATACTCAAGGGGTGTGACACTTTTATTTTAGCTAACTGAATCAACTGAACAGTAAACAAGCACAAGTTTGTAAAAAAGCAAACAAATACTGAACATTTACTTAACATACCGGTCAAGTTGTGCTCAAATAAGGAGTTAAATTTTACACTAGCTATAAGGCTTTAGTAGTAAAAGTAATAATCATAATAACAGGCATATTACGTAGGGAATTTATAAATGTCGGTTTTTTTATTTAATGAACAAACGGGTGAGCTGGCGTTATCTGCACACCCTATTGATAATGGATTTCCGGTGACGAGTGCTCAACTTATTGAGCTACTTGAACAGTCGGATTATTGCGAGTTTGAAGTACTCTCTGGCAATATTGGTAAATTATTTTCACCGAGTAAAAATTATCAGCAAGAATCATTAGTAATTGCCAAAGCCACGGACGCGAGCATTGTTATTAACGTTGATGAAAAAAACATGGTTGCAGAGGCAACGCTTACCACGGCCAAAGGCGGCGCATTACTCTCTATGGAGGCAGCTCAAGCAGCTTTAGTTAAAGCCGGTGTAAAAAAAGGCATTAGTCCTCGTGCACTTGATACGTTTTTAGGTCAGCAGTTTTCTCACCCTGCAGGTACATCATACAGCGCTATTGTGGCTCATGGCCGAAACCCTAAAGAAGGCAGTGATGCGAGGTTTGTTCGCCTTTGCTCTACAGCGCAAGACCGCGTACTTAGCCCCCAAGCAAAAGAAGGTGGCAAGGTCGATATGAAAGACCTTGGCGCGATTATTACGGTAAAACCCGGCACCCCTTTAATGCAGCGAGTAGCTGCTACACCAGGTGAAGATGGCTATACGGTTTTTGGCGATATGATCAAGGCAACGCCTGGTAAAGAACATCAATTACAGCCCTTTGAAGGCACAAAAATAGATCCTAATAACCCAAACATGCTCATCGCTGATTGTAAAGGTGTGCCTGTGGCCTTACCTAGAGGCATGCGGGTTGACGATGTTTTGTGTTTTCATAATGTAGATGTAAGTACAGGTCATGTTGATTTTGATGGCAGTGTAATTATCTCTGGTGATGTAAAAGATGGTATGCGGGTTAAAGCCAATGGCGATATTACTGTATTAGGGTTTGTTGAATCAGGCACGATTGAAAGCCAAAGCGCGGTAACTATTATGCTCGGCGCTATTGGCCGTAAGCGTGAAAATGAAGAAGCATTTACGTGCGAAATTTCAGCCCAGCGTACTATTTCTATTGACTATGCCCAGTACTGTAATATTAAAAGTGCGCAAGATTTATTTATAGAACGCCAAGCATTACATTGTAATTTAAGTGCAAGGCGCTTAATACGTGTTGGTAAAGCAGGTAAGCCTCGCGGCAAAATAATTGGGGGCAATATTCTTGATGCTATGCGTATAGAAACAGGTGAGCTAGGTGCGCCGGCAGGGACTAAGACCCGTGTGTTTTTAGCTCAAAACTGGCATGAACTGCGCTCAAAGCAGTCTCAAATAATTGATTTTGAAAAAGTGTTGGCAAGTAAAACATCTGCACTTAAACAAGCTAAAGAAAAAGCGATAAAAATTCCAGTTGCTGCTCAACGCCAACAGCTACTAGATAAAATTGCCGCTAATGAGCAGCATATAAAAACCCGCGCTATGCACGTACAACGTCAAAAAAGATTGGTGAAGCAAAAAATTTCTCAGCTATTGGCAACTAGCCGACTTAAAATTAACGAAATAATGCACCCAGGTGTGGAGCTTAAAATAGCAAAAGACACAAAACAGTTTTCGCGTATTTACCCACCCCACTTAGTAAAACTTTCTGAGGGAAAAATCACTCAGTCGTTTTAGTATCCTCTTCGGTGTTTTCAGTTTCTTGGGCGTCACTTTCAGGTAGTGGCGCTAACGGCCAGCCCCCTAGTTCTTGCCAACGGTTTACTATTAAACAATATAGTTCTGCTGTGCGTTCTGTATCGTAAAGTGCCGAGTGTGCTTGGCTGTTATCAAACTCAATCCCCGCGGCTCTACATGCTTTAGCCAGTACCGTTTGGCCTAACGCTAACCCTGCAAGCGAGGTTGTGTCGAAACTCACAAATGGATGAAATGGCGTACGCTTAATATTGTTACGCTCAATGGCTGCATTTAAAAAGCCATGATCAAAGGCGGCATTATGTGCCACTACAACTGAGCGTTGACACCCAGCAGCTTTTTGCGCTTTACGTACTGCTTTACAAATTTCTTTAATTGCTTCGTCTTCTGGTACAGCGCCGCGCAACGGGCTAAACGGGTCTATGCCGTTAAATTCAATTGCGGCTTGTTCAATATTAGCGCCTTCAAAAGGCTCTACATGAAAATGAACGGTATGATCTATGCTGAGTAACCCTTCGTCATCCATTTTTAAAATTGATACGGCAATTTCAAGTAAGGCGTCGGTTTCTTTATTAAAGCCGGCGGTTTCTACATCAATAACAACAGGAAAAAAGCCGCGAAAGCGTTGTGCGAAAAGTGTTTGCTCAGTATTTGCCATAGTCTTCTTGGTTTATGAGGATAAGCTCACTATTATGTCAAAATTGGGGGCTACTCGGCTAGGGCTTTATAAATTATTTAATTAATATATTGTAGGCATGCTATTTGCTTTTAAATAACTGCTAATTGTATTGGCTGTTATTAATCCCCATCGTATTAAATTACGGATACTAGTAAAGCGCCTAGAAAATAGCGCAATAACAAGGCGAAAATTATTTATAGCTTTGTTTTACATCAGTAAGTTTAACGCAGTGAGTGGGCTATTTAATACGATACCAAGATTATGTTTTAATTAAGTTGGTATAGAGCCCTACTTTAGCCGTACGCCAAAATATTGGCTTAGTAGATTAACCGGAGCGTTTTATGAAGTGTAAGTTGTTTTTTATTAGCGTAAGCCTTGGCACCGCCTTGATGAGTTATTCATCGCAAGCGGCTATGCGCCAATACAGCGCAAATCAAGATAACTCCAATTGGGAAGTTATAAAAACAACACGCTTACAGTGCCAATTAAACCACGAAGTGCCCTACTACGGTGAGGCCATATTTAAGGCATCGGCTAGTAAAAACAAAAACCTAACTTTTAATCTAGATATGGTTGTGCGCCCCGACAATTACGATATAGCCGGTTTAAAGGCGGTGCCACCAGCATGGCGTTCAGGCCTGCCCGCGCGTGATATAACCACGATGAAGTTACTTAAAAAGTTTGATGGTGAGCTTGGTAATAAAACCGCATGGGAAATGCTAACTGAACTTGAAAAAGGGTTTCATCCTACCTTTTACTACCAAGACTGGCAAAATAGTGCCGACAAAATTGCCGTTGGTATTTCAAGCGTTAATTTTAAGCAAGCCTATTGGGCGTTTTTGCAGTGCCGCGATGAACTTTTACCATACAGCTTTGAAGATATTTCATTTACTGTAATGAACTACCAATCAAATAGCAGTAAGCTCACTAAAGAGTCGCAAAAGCGCTTAGATAAAATTGCTGAGTATTTAAAAAATGATACCAGTATTGAGTCTATAAGTATTGATTCGTATACCGATAGCTACGGTGGCCGTTGGAATAACTTAGATTTATCGCGTAAGCGTGCTAAAGCTATAAAAGATTATATGGTCAGCTTAGGTGTTGATGAGGGCAAAGTAGAAACCACAGGCCTAGGTGAAAAACGTTTTGTTGATACTAACGAAAATATTTTAGGGCGAAATAAAAACCGTCGTTTAATTATTCAAATAGCAAAAATGTAACCGCCCTAAACTGCTAACTACCGCTGCGCCGCTTTATGAGCTTATCGCCAAACTGAAAAAACGTTAGACTCAAAAATATAATTATAGCTCCTATAATAAGCTCCTGACTTAAAGGCTCGTTATTAAGTAATGCGCCTAGCGCTAATGCAAAACTTGGTGTAATTAAACTACTTAAGGCTACAGTACTGGCGTTTAACTTTTGTAATACATGAAAATACGCTAAAGCCCCTACAATCGAGCCAAAAATACCTAAATACGCAATACTCCATAACGAGCGAGCACTCCAATAATCCATACTTATTTGCCCATCTACCAGCCACCACAGCAGCCCAAATAAAGGAGTAACAAAAACCAGCGCTCCAAAAGTGGTTGCCATAGGGTGAATAGCAATTTTTACACGTTTGATCATCACCCCACTAAGACTAAATAAAGTAACCGCCAATAACACATACATCAGCCCTATGCCCTGAGTTTGTGAGGTTTGTAGCTGGTTATAACTTACAAAATAAAGGCCTATTAATGCACAGCTCAGCGCTATTAATTTAATAGGGCTAAATTTAGGCTCATTAAGTAACCTTTGTGCTAAAAAGCCAGAGAGAATAGGCGCAAGGCCAAACACTAATGAAATAATACCTGAAGGTACTGTGGTAGCAGCCATGTAACTTAATGACATACCGCCAAAAATACCCAAACTGGAGTATGCATATAACGTACACGCGTTTTTGCTCCAAGGTACACGAATATTGGCTATAGCAACAATTAACCCAGCAACAAATAAGCCTATAACCATGCGCATTAAAACGGCGAGCGTTGGTGCTACAGTTTCACTGCTCCATACAATACCTAAAGGCGTAGTACACCAAATAATGACAAGTAGTAAATAAGATAATTTAACTGGCACACGCCATTCCTTTGCACTGAGGAGGTAGAAACCCTATTAAAGTAAATTATACGCGCGAAAGTAATACGCAGTACATATATAAACGTCTAAATACAGCTGTAAATTCATAGTTACATTATTATTTACCGGCATTTATTACAAAACTATTTATGTTTTAAGTAACTAGTTATATCTTGAGTGCCTCTCACACATTTTAGGATAGTTAAGTGCTTAAAAATAAAACAATAGGCAGCATGTTAATTGTTGCAGGCACCACCATAGGCGCAGGTATGCTGGCATTGCCAATAGCCTCTGCAGGGCTTGGATTTAATACCGCGCTTGCACTGATAATAGCCAGCTGGTTACTGATGACCTACACCGCTTTATTAATGCTAGAGCTCCACCAATACGCCCCTAGAGATGCAACGTTAAACACCTTAGCAAAGCGCTGGTTAGGAAAACGCGGCCAGTACGTAGCTAACTTTTCGATGATATTTTTGTTTTACGCCCTGTGCGCAGCCTATATAGCCGGGGGTGGCGCGCAGTTGCAGTCGCGTATTAGTAGTGATTTGAGCATAAACATAGCGCCCCAAATTGCCTCTATTGTTTTGGCCATTGTAATAGGTAGCGTGGTTACTTTAGGCACCAGTAAAGTAGATAAACTTAACCGCGTGTTATTTACGATTAAAATTTTAGTACTAGGCAGCTTGTTTTATATGCTTACACCCTATGTACAAGGTAAGCACTTACTTGAAATGCCCGTTGAGCAAGGGCTGATTTTATCTGCCTTGCCCGTTATTTTTACCTCATTTGGTTTTCATGGCTCTATTCCGTCAATTGTTAAGTATGTGGGGCTAGAAACAAAAGTATTGCGTAAGGTAATGATTGCAGGGGCTGCTTTACCTTTAGTGATTTATATTTTTTGGCAACTGCTTAGCCAAGGGATTATGCAGCAAAGTGATTTACTCAATAGTAATGGCTTAACAGGCTTTGTAGAGAGTGTGGCAAATATTGCGCATAATCCGCAGGTAACAAGCGCCGTTACTCTGTTTGCCGACTTAGCATTGGCCACCTCTTTTTTAGGTGTTAGCTTAGGGTTATTTGATTTTTTTGCTGATGCATTTAATAAAGGCGACACCAAATCAGAAAGAATAAAAACCGCGCTAATTACTTTTATTCCCCCTTTAGGGTTTGCGTTATTTTACCCTCAGGGATTTATAATGGCGCTAGGCTATGCAGCCATCGCCCTTGTGGTATTAGCAATATTTTTACCGGTTTCTATGGTGTATAAGCAGCGTAAATCGGGCCCTCAAACGGGATACCAAGTGCGAAGTGGTAATATGGGTTTAGCGGTGGCAGGGCTGTGCGGCGTTGTAATTATTGTCGCCCAATTTATGCAAATGTTGGGATTAGTACCCGCTATTGGTTAATAACAAAACTAACCCCTTTAGCTTAAAGGGGTTAGTTAAAAATGTTAAAATACCCGAGACTCACCACGGCCTGTAGCCTGAGAAGCTGCTTGTAACTCACCGTCTTTATTTACAATAACCTGCAAATCGCCAAAACGGCGCTCATCCAGTGTGTAGCCCATTTTTATAAGTTCAGCTTGAGTGTTTTCACTGAGCCCTGCGTGTGTTCTGATCACGTTTTTAGGCCATAACTGATGATGAAACCGCGTGCTATTAACAATATCGTTGGCGCCCATGTTAAATTCAACCGCATTTAAAATAGATTGATACACCGAGCTAATAATTGTTGTGCCCCCAGGCGAGCCTGTGACCATTTTAACGCTGTTGTTTTTGAGCAGTATGGTTGGCGACATTGAGCTAAGCATACGCTTTTGTGACTGAATTTCATTGGCTTTACCGCCGAGCGCACCAAAGGCGTTCATTACCCCAGGTTTAGCGCTAAAGTCGTCCATTTCGTCATTTAATATAAAGCCTGCACCTTCAACCACAACGCCACTACCAAAGCTTAAATTAATCGTTGTGGTATTGGCCACTGCATTACCCATTTTATCAATAATAGAAAAATGCGTGGTTTGCTCACTTTCTTTGAGGCCCGGTTTAATGTTTTCGGTGGTTGAAATAGCTGTCAAAGAAATATCTTTACTGCGCGCTTTTAGGTAATCAATATGAGTAAGCTCAGTCACTGGTACATCAAAAAAGTCCGGATCGCCCAAGTACTCAGCTCTATCGGCAAACACACGTTTACCTATTTCAGCAAGTAAATGCACGTATTGAGTAGAGTTATGTACCAGCCCCATTTCGCTTTTTCTAAGCTCAAACATTTTTAGCCACTGCAAAATAGCTATTCCGCCAGAGCTTGGCGGTGGAGAGGTTAATACTTCATAACCGTTCCAGTTAGCTTTAATCGGCGTGCGCGACACAGCCGTGTAATTAGCCAAATCAGTTTCGTTAATAATGCCGCCGTGCTGGTGCATAAAGTTGGCAATAATGCGGGCTGTTTCGCCTTTATAAAAACCGTCTTGACCGTTATCTCTTATGCGTTTTAAAGTAGCGGCTAGCTCAGGCTGTTTAAAAATCTGATTTGCTTTTATATCTGCAAAATAGTGTTTAAAATTTACATTTATATTTTGTTTGTCTAAATGAGCAATGTATTGTGCGACCCCTTGAGCCAATTTGGGCGGCACTTTAAAGCCTTGCTCTGCTAAGGTAACCGCAGGCTGTACTAATGTTTGCCATTTTAAGGTGCCGTGTTTTTGATGCGCCAGCCACATACCGGCTACGCTCCCTGGTACACCACTTGCTTGAATACCATAAATTGACTTGTTTTTAATTACATCGCCCTTGGCATCTAAATACATATCTCTGTGCGCTGCTTGGGGAGCGGTTTCGCGATAGTCTATAAAGTCGCCTTTTCCCTCTTTTTGTATAAGCATAAAGCCTCCCCCGCCAATATTTCCGGCTTCGGGAAGCGTTACCGCTAATACAAATTGCGCAGCAATAGCCGCATCAACGGCATTTCCACCTTGCTCTAAAATAGCTTGTGCTGTATCTGCACTAAACGAGTCAGGCATTGCGACAGCGCTTTTAGTAACTTGCTCCGCCTGCACGCTAAATATACAAAATTGTGCAATCAACACACTCTTAACAATGAGCCGGCTTGGTCGAAAAAATAACCCCATAAAACATCCTTACTTTATTATTTGAATCTCGCTTGGCTCATTTATGCATACCACAGAACGTTAGGTCAATGTTTATACAAGTGATTTTTTTGTATGCTATAACGCCTTTGCGTATAAAACGGCATCCAAATCGCCTTGTTCATCAGTGTGTATATAGTTTTTAACCCAGGTAAATCCCAGCTTTTGCATGACGCTAATTGAAGCTTTATTATCGGCCAGTGCCATTGCCGATAGTGTTTTTATCTCTGGCTGTATTTTTAAGGCGTTACATAATGCACTAGCCGCCTCCGTTGCATAACCCTGTCCCCAACTAGATTGCTTAAAGCGCCACCCTATTTCAATATTTGTAAAATCGGGAGTTTGAGTAAAAAAGTGCATAGGCCTAACAAGCACCCACCCTATAAAAGAGTCCTCTTTTTTAAGGGTGATTTTCCACAGCCCCCAGCCTTTGTTTGCATTTTTATAGGCAAGCATTCTGGGGATCCCTATTTCTTTAATTTGTTTTAATGTTGAAGGCGTTCCTCGGTTTATGTATTTCATTACCGCGGGGTCTTGATCTAGTTCATGCAGCAGCGGCCAATCGTGTTCATTCATTAATTTGAAATTTAAGCGTGTTGTTACAGGTGTGTTCATCTTCGCTGTTCTATTATTAAGTGGAATTAATTATTTGTCTCTAAGGAGAGATAGCACATGAACAAATTAGCAGGTTTAGCTTTATTAGGCACTTTAATTACACTAACGGGCTGTGAAGATGCTCAGGAAGTACAAGAAGATGCAAAAGATAAAAGCGCGCAAATGCAAGAGCAGCTTGGTGATACATGGAACGATGTAAAAGATAAAGCCACAGAGCTTAAAAATGATGAGTCATTAAATGAGCTGCTTGAACAAAGTAAAGCAATGGGCTTAGACATGTACGACGATGGCAAAGAGATTGCCGTTGATGCATGGATAAAAAGCAAAGAAGCAGCGGGTGAATTAACCGAAAAAACGAAGCAAAAAGCGCAAGAAATTGCCGAAGAAATTGAAGAAGCGCGTGAAGAACATGCTGAAAAACAGTAATATTATTGATACTAATTCATTTAATTAAGTAATTTTCTTTGGGGTAAAAACATTGTTTAGTAAGTAAAAAATTGCTATCTAGGTGTTCTTAACAAGCGTTTTAACGCACTTAGCGTGAGGCTTAGCCCCTTAAAATACTTAATTATTATTGCTGATTGGTATTAAATAGTATTTACAAAAAAAGGCTGCAAATAACATTATTTGCAGCCTTTTTATTTATGCGCTTATTACTATAATTAAATTGCTTCTTCGTCTTCTTCTGCGGTGCGTATACGTACTACACGCTCAACATCTGTGACAAATATTTTACCATCACCAATTTTGCCTGTTTGCGCTGTTTTTACTATTACTTCTATAGCGCGTTCAACATCTTCATCGGTTAGCACAATATCAAGTTTTACCTTAGGTAAAAAATCCACCATGTACTCAGCGCCACGGTAAAGTTCTGTGTGACCTTTTTGACGACCAAAACCTTTTACTTCACTTACAGTCATACCCGTAATACCTACATCTGATAGGGCTTCGCGTACGTCGTCTAACTTAAACGGTTTGATGATTGCTTCTATTTTTTTCATGCTCACTACTTATTAAAGCTTTAGTTGCCTCGATTTTAGACAATCATCGAGTTCATAGCAAACAAAGCAATTGAATTCGATGATAAAACAACCAAGCGTGGTATAATTATTTATAAGTCTGAATTATAAATCATTCTCAACTAGCTATAATAACAAATGTAGTAGGTATAAATAATATGAAAAAATTCCAAACTGGTTTAACTTTATTAGAGCTCATGGTGGCAGTAGCCATAGTCGGTATTATCGCCTCTATAGCTCTTTGGGACAGTAGCGATATGCTTGAGGAAAACCGCGCTGAGAATTTCTTGCTTGAACTAAAGCGTAATATTAGCTTTGCTCGCTCACAAGCCGCCAGCACAGATGAAATTGTTGTTGTGTGCCCTACTGGCCAAGGTAAAATTAAAAACAGCAAAGACACTTTCAACTGCAACAAAAAGTGGGACGAGAATAAAATTATTGTTGTATTTATCGATGTAGATAACGATGGGCACTATAATGGCGCTTCCGATACACTGCTTAGAGTCATGGAAGAAATATCAGATAACGACAAGTTAACCTTTACAGGAAATGAGCGTCGCTTGCGTTTTAATACTAGTGGACGAATTACCACAAACCCAGGTGACTTTATTTTTTGCCCCAATGGTGGCACTGAAAATAATAAAGCGCTTACTTTATTGCTATCAGGTACTGCTTTTTATGCCGGTGACAGCGCACTTAAATGCGGTTAAAAAACATACAATTTAAGTTGTCATATTTTTATCATTTACTACACTGAGCTAATACATTTTTTGACTCAGGGCTTCAGGGATGAGGTTATCTACCCAAACTCAGGCTGGCTATACGCTTTTAGAATTAATGGCATCTATTGCTATTGTGAGCATTGTTAGCCAAATTTCTCTATCGGTTTTTCCTGACTTTTTAGCGAAAAACCGAGCCGACAATCATGTTAGTTTGCTGCACAGAAATATTAATTATGGCCGCCTTTACGCCATTGAAAATGGCACTTATGTTACTTTGTGTGCTTTAAAAGATAATCAATGCACTAAAGATGAGTGGGATGGGCAAATGTCGCTGTTTATTGATAACGACAAGTCTACGTCATTAGACACCGACGACTTATTAATAAGCACATTTGAAAAAATCCATGATGCAGATTCTATGCAATACCCCCGAAGTGCAATTACCTTTCGGCCCGATGGCTCTTTAAATGGTTTTCAAAATGGAACATTTATATATTGCCCAAATAAAGATAAAGCCAACCTTGAGGGGCTGGCTTTATCTGTCAGTCAAACAGGCCGTATACGAATTAAATCAACCGACAAATGTCAGAGCGACTAGTTAACCCGATTAAGTTAACGTCCCCAGCAATACTCAACATCTGAATTACCTTTACTGCCTTTTGCGCCTTTATAGCCTGTGTCAGTAATTGTAATTTGCGTGCAGTCACCGTCGCCTTTTACAGCACCCGCAATAGGTTTTGCAGTAATTGTAAACGTATTATCGTTATCATCCACATCAATCGACAGCTCAAAATAGCCGTTTTCTGTGGTCTCTTGTATACCTAAGTCTGAGAATGTCTCTGTGTACTCACGATTATCTACGAAGTACTGCTCTTGTTTGTTTGCAGCGTCTAAAAGCACAGCTGCGGCCTCGGCCCGAGAAGAGCGTTTAACATACTCAGTATAATTAGGCAGTGCTATTGAGGCTAAAATACCTACAATAGCTACGGCTATCATTAACTCTATCAACGTGAATCCGCGTGCTTGTTTATTCATTAATATTCCTTAATCATCAATTTCATCATTTTCTTCACGTTTATAAATATAGGTTTGTTGGGTTTTAAAGCCAAACCCTACACTATCATCGTCATTCACTAATTGTACGCTACCATCTACAACCGTTAAGCCTGGGCCCATTATTTCTACTGGCTTCATTGGGTTTTGTGCATCTTCGCCTTTTATTCCCGGCCCAATTAGGTAAAACTGGCTTTCTTCGGTCACTTCAATGGTTGGGTTATCATCACAAAAGCCGTCGCCATTTCCATCGGCACAAGAGGGGCCTTCACCAAAGTACAATTGTGGTGTATCAGGTACATCATAGCTAGTGGTAAACTTTAAGTCGTCATATACCTTGGTGCCATAATGTAAATGGAACGCATACAACGAGCCGCCGCCGCCACTTAACGAACATTGGTTCTCTGTAGAGGTTTCTGATGATGGAGTAAAGCTTGTATAGTAAGCGACACCGCCCACCACTGTGGCTGCTGCTAAAGATTTTTCACCGGTGCCTAATTCATAGCGCCAGCCTTTAAATTTAGCTAAATCGACTTCTAAATCAACAAACTCATCTACATCATCAAGAGCATTACCAAACGGGTCGCTGTTCATTAGCATTAAATCTGCTGGTTTAATCGCTGTAGGGGCGCTAGTGAATGACTGAGTTACTGTATTTTCATCTCTTATCATAAACAGCTGATCGTCTTCATTTGTACCTGTTGGTTTTGAGCGATTTCCGCTGCCTATTACAATAGCGTCATAAGGCGTATCTAAACGTGTAATCACTGTTTCACCATTAATCGTTGTTTCACTTACTTTGCTATAAAGTGTACGTGCCACCAACGGCTGGTAAAAAAAGCGACGGTCTTGGCTTGCTAAACTGCTACCAAGCTCTGCAAGTTTAAAGTGCGTAAAATTACTGGTGCTTGTGCCTGGCATGTCTATACGCCAAATATCGCCCCCGGTATCGGCAGCATAAATTCTGTCAATGTAACCATCGTAATCTGAATCAAGCGTAGAAACATTTGCTGCAATCGAGTGCTTGCCTTTAAATCCATTTTCGTTTGGCGTTAAAGCCCACACTTTTTTACCTGTTTCAGCTTCTACTATATAAATACCGCGACCAACCGAGTCTTCACTTCTTACCACGGCATCTTTATTTGTATCGTACCCTGCACCAAAAACGAGTAATGGCTTATCACCAAATGCTTTTATGTACGCTATTTGGGGTTTGGACCACGTTTGAGCTAGCTCTTTAAAATCGCCAGTACCGCCTTCTATAGGGTTATCCCATAGTTTTTTAGGCTGATCGGGGTTAGTAATATCAAAGGCGTAATAGTTTTTTCCACCACGGCGCATACCTGCAAATGCCCACACGTCATCACCATCGCTTGCATCAACAATACCATCGTTAATGCCTTCGTCATTTAAGCTTTTATCACTAAAGTAAACACTGATTGGGCCGTCCATCCCGTAGAGTTTACCGGTGTCTTCATTGCGTAAAGGCTGAATTATATCGTAAAGATCAGAGGGAATGAACGCCCAGCTTTCGGTCACTTGGTTATTGGTATCATCGTCTTTAAACATATGTAAAAAGCCGGCATTAGTACCAATCAATATACGTATGTCGTCATTGCCATAGTCGATTGCCACTGGCTTAGAATGTAAAGGGTCGCCAAAAATATCGCTGCGTTGATCGGTGTTTGAGCCATCGTTGTCTTCATCGTCAACATCTATCCCCATTGCCCATTTTATATCTGAACTAGCTAGGCTAATCGGGTTATTGGTGACTAAATCTAAAATATCGCTCACAATATTAGTAGTAAACTCAACTAAATCGCCTTGCTTATCTGTATAGAGGTTGCGTCTTTCTTCAGCTGGAGTCCCCGTGAGTGTAGCTAAATGATAGTTTACACCCCCTTGTGCAACTAAGTTACCATCGGCAGACTGGCCATCTGGCAGCCAAAACGTTTTAGCATCTGTGTCTATTAAGCCATCAGAATCAAGCGCTGTATTATCTTCAGAGTCAACTATTTCACTGCCTGATACTTTTAATTTTTTTAAATTCCCACCCCATCGAGTGTTTGTTTCTGGGTAAAACATGGCAAAGTAAATAGCATCACGGCTACGTGTTTGGTCTACGTTGTTACTTGCAACTGAAGGCGAAGAAAAACTATCGTTAACTTCACGAATGCGAGAAATAGCGCTATTTAGCGAGTTAGAAAGCTCATCCGGTGTACTTGCTGGTAAGTTTTCACCACCACCTAATAAAGCTGTTTGCCGCAACAACTCTTGCCCTTCGTCACTCATGCCTGACCCAAAACCTATGGTGTATATGCGGCCTGTTTCATGAATATCAGGTGTTGATGGATACAAATCAACTGTCGTATTACTGGTGCCATGAATTATTTTAGCTAATTGATGCAAATAATTATTATAAACGTAGTCCCCCTCGACCAAAGGTTGCCCAAAATAATTATTGTGTATTGCGCTTATTGAAGCATCACTGCCATTATCGCTATTTTCGTTAATGTAACGTCTTCCCCAACGATCATATACATATCGGGGTGAAGGGTCTCCATCCGTCATGTAAATTATATTTACTGAATTATCACAACGTTTTGCCTCTGCATTTGAGTCAGCGAAAGGGGAAATATAGTTATAACTATATGTATTTTCCCACTCGTTCCAACATCTCCATCTATTACATTTACGAACACGCTCTCTTCCAGTTAATACTTCGTTCTCGATTGAGGTGTCTCTATCTGATTGATCTATTGGCTCCGCATACTCTAAACCGCCACCTGTAATATACAGATATGCTTCCCACAGAGTCTCGGCTAATGGCGTACCCCCATTAGCAGGAAGCCTGTCGATTGATGAAGTAATATCCGAGTGCGGGCTTCCTATGCCTTCAACCACATAGCCACCAGCTGTTCCTACAAAACGCATTAAACCGAAATCGATCCCTTCATTGTCATTCACTACTTTTTTCATTGCAGTCTTTGCAGCAGCAAGACGGCTATCTGGGCAAGGAATATACAGGTTACTACTTTCATTGAAACCACAACTAAGACCTGTGTTAGATGAAAACGCCATACTGCCTGAGGTATCAAATATAAGTAAAACCCTTGGCTTTTCTTCCACATCTACATCGTGGTTTACATAAAGCTCTATATCTTCAGCAACTACTGAGCCGCTCAGTGCGAGACCAAGTAAAGAGACCAATGGCTTATTAAGATTAAATTTCATTTTAAATCCCCTTACTTATACTGGCCATTTCTTGAGCTACACCTGTTACAATTGTAAGTTCGTGCTTTGCTTTAGAGCCATATTGAATAGTGGTAGATATTTGCAGCATGTTACACGATATACCGGCAGTAAAATTAAATCGGCGTGGGCACTCTAAATCAAGCGCCCCCTGATTTAGGTTTATCATTTTGCTTTGCATATCGTCGTGCGTGGCTATTACCATCCCTTCATCATCTGCGCCTGCATGAGTTGATACTTCATCTGGCGTTAAAAAAAACTGATTAGCAGCACCTTTGCTTGCCTCATCAGAAATCATTCGCTGTACTTCTCCAATAAGCTCATTTTCAGCGACTTCTCGCTCTTGAGCTGCATTGGTAATTTTTATATCTACACTACTGCTGCTCATTAGTGTAACGGCAATTCCCGTTACAGCAATAACCATAATAAGGGCTGTAATAAGCACAACACCTTGTTGTTTATTTGCGTGTTTACTTAGATACGCCATAAATTTGCTCCCACGTTATTTAAACGAATTGTGGTGGTGAATACTGTTCTTCTGTAAGTATCGGTAAAAGTGAGCTCTCGGGAGTCTTCATCTTCACCTAAAATATATGTTTGATTTTTTATTTTAAGACCCGGATCTGGCTGCAATGCTCTAACTAATAAAAAAACCTGCACTGTTAAAATGCTTTTGCGGTTTTCCCAGTCAGAGTGCTGCATGTCCTCAATACTTCGGTACGAATCAACACGGCTATCACTGTCTGTATCTAAACCAAATACAAAGCGCATGTTTTCAACGCCCTCCATAATGGTTTCGGCCTTCATGTTGGCGCCATTTAAGCGTTTACGCATTAATGCTGGTACTGTTAGGCTTTTATTATTTACTGTATAAGTTTGCTCTGCGAGGTAATAAACATGATGGCTATAAGGCCACACCGTGGCATTAACGTTTAAACTACCCGCAGCTACAACGCCTCGGGTAAATTCTGCGCTTTCTTGCTCAGCTATAAAATAGTTTTCATCCGCTTGTGTTTCATTAGTGGCGCCATCTACCGTGAGCTGCTCACCTTGTAAAAACTTGATTTGTAAAATGTCAGTTCCTGCAATTGGCTTACTTATACAGTTAAGCTCACTTGTTGAACTGGCCTCTTTTGCATAAATAGTTCTGAAATTGCTAGAAGATGCTAAATCCGGAAAGCTGCCGTTATTAAGCCCTTCGAAGCAATCACCACCAGGGTTAGCTAACGTTTGTGTGTTTGCTGCAGTAAACGAATCATCATAATAAGTTCCCCAAAAGCCTACCTGCTCTATATCACGCTGCATAATATTAATGGCTAAGCGGCCTGACTCTTGTAACTCGCCTATTGTCATTGTGTCTTTTGTGGTTACTTTCATACCAATATAGGTAAACATCACCCCACCTAAAATAAGCCCACCAATAAATAATGAAATCATCATTTCTATTAGCGTAAAACCTTTTTCTCTCATGTTAGCTCCTTAGGTATATATAGCTATTTAATGCAACCAAACGGCGTTTTTTATCGTCAGTACCGCATTTAAGTGCTTTGGTTTCATCATTGGCATTAAACTCTTGGCGGCCTTGCCAAGACACTATTACTTCAATATTAAACCCACGCCCACCCGTACCTGCTGCAGCCGTAGGGTTTATACATACAGTGGCATCATCGAGAGAGCCGGTGTTTTCGCGTGCACGAATGGCGCGTTTCCATTGCTGTAAATCAAGGGCTGCAACTTGCGCTGCAGTGCATGACCCACTAAAACAAGCCGTAGAGGTAGACGTTGATGTTTTACTGGTAAAAGTTTGCGTATATAAAGTAGCTAGCTGTGCGGTATCATTTGCTCTAATGCGCTGAATAATATCATTTCCTAACGCTACCGCGGCTGCGCGCTGCATAGAGTCAAAGCTTGCCTGCTTAGCTTTTGCTTGCAGTGCAACAGCGCCTAATAAGCCAAAGCTTAAAATAATAAACGCAATCAGCACTTCAATTAAGGTAAAGCCTTTTTGAGGTTTTTTGTGAGGTGAATGCATAGTAAAAACCAAATAAATTTTATCTGATTATAAGTTTATGCATTGAAAATGTAGATGCAATATATACTAGGACAAGCGGTTAAATTTGTTGATAAACGGTTAACAGCATCAAGCCAATTGAGCTTTGAGGATTAAAATTACTCTATCTGGAGGCGATTTAACTCCAGCGCAATGCTGCTAATTTAGTGGGCTCAATAACGGCCTCTGCCTTGCTTTAAAAGCCAAGCAACCTACTAAAAATTCAACCTAAAATATAACAGGCTCTAACTTAGCGCATTTTTTACTGTTTTTAGCTCTCGCCTACTTACGCTTAATTGCTCCTTACATCCGGCTAGTTCTACGCTATGTGCACCAGGGCTTTGAGTATGCAAGGCAACAAGCTTTTGTCTGTTTATGAGCGTATTTCTGTGAATACGTAATAATTGCGTTGGGAAGCGTTGCTCAAGTTGTTTTAAGCTTTGTTCAATTAGGGCCTCGCCCTCTTGAAATACCATATTGGTGTATTTTTCTTGGGCATTAAAGTAATACACTTGATCAAGTTCAATACTTTTTATTGTGCCACCAAGCTGATAACTAATTTTTGTAGATTGCTGCTTTTGCATATGCGCTTTATTTAAACGCCCTACTTGCGCTAACACTTTATTTAATGCCTGTTCAGTAACTGGTTTTACTAAGTATCCTGCGGCACTAAGCTGTAGCGCATCAAGTGCATGCTCGGGGTAAGCCGTTACAAATACTATTGCCGGTGGCACGCTCAGCGTATTGAGTTGCTGCGCTACCTCTAGGCCATTAATACCCGGCATATCTATGTCTAAAAAAACCAAATCGGGATGAACCTGCTTGATAATGGCAAGCCCCTGCGCGCCGTTATCACCTTCGCCTTTAACTAAAATATGCTCGTTTTGCTGCAGTAGCCGCTTTATTCTAGTGCGAGCTAGCGGTTCATCATCAATAATTACAACATTCATTGGGGGTTCTCAAACAGCTTAGGGATCACTACTTTTACTCTAAATACATCCTCTTTTTGTGTGATCGTTAGTTGTGCTTTTTCTTTGTAATAAATAAACAATCGCTGGCGAATATTTTCAAGTGCCATGCCATTATTTGGTCTTTTTAGCGCCTCATTATGAGTGATAGGGTTAGAAACAATCAATGTTAAATACCCTGTTGTTACGTGTAGCTCTACACTAATAACGGCCCCTGTTTCACTGGGCTCTACCCCATGACACACCGCATTTTCTATTAACGGCTGAAGGGTTAAGCACGGAATACTAATATCTGGTAAATCAGCAGGCACTTGCCAATTAAGCTTTAAACGACTGCCAAAGCGCCAGGTTTCCAGCGCAACATATTGTTTTGATAAGGTCAGCTCATCTTCGAGAGAAACGCGCTGCCCCGAGCGCATAGCCGCTTGCGACAGCGCCGCAAGCGCAAGTATTGCTTGCTCTGCAGCATCAGCGTCATGATGTGTAAGCTCGGCGGCGGTATTAAGGCTATTGTACAAAAAATGAGGGCGAATTCTGGCTTGCAAAGCATCAAGCTCCGCGCGCGAGAGCGCTTTTGTTTGCTGCTCTTTTTCAAAATAAATCAGTAAAAACTGTACAAATAAAGCCGTGATCAAAAAAACAATTAAGCAGTTTCGTAATACAAAATAAATACTCGTTTCATTATTTGTAATATCTAAAAAGTAGCGGGCACACAACACACTAAATAAAGCGGTACTGACTAAAAAGGAAATAAAAAAAGCAAAAAGTTGGGTGGTTTGCGGCTTTTTTTGTAAAACACCCCGAAAAGAGTATAAAGCATAAATACTGACCAAAACGGTCATATGAGAAAATAAACTAATTACGCCAAGGCTCTGCCAGCTATCCCCTTCAACAAAAGGAGCAAACGCTAAGATGGTAGCAACAACTTGGGTAACAATAAGCGTGGCAAGTACCCCTCGCTCATTAAAAAGAGCCGAAAAAAGCAATGTTTCACCTTGCGGCAACTTGCTCATAACGGCTCTCCTTGTAATCTAAATAATTAATTTATATAGATTAACGCAGCTCAACAGGAACGGCAAATACGATATTCTCTTCTTCACCTGGGTTTTCAACTACCTGCTTGCCGCCTAGCTCTTTTAAGCGTGCAATAACTTGTTGTACAAGCACTTCTGGCGCAGAAGCCCCCGCAGTTACTCCCACAGCGTTAGTTTCGCCAAACCACTGTGCTTCAACATTGGTTGCATCATCGATTAAATAAGCGGTTGTGCCCATTTTATCTGCAAGTTCACGTAAACGGTTAGAGTTAGAGCTGTTTTTAGCCCCCACAACTAATAACACATCTACTTTGTCTGCTAAATCACGCACAGCATCTTGACGGTTTTGTGTCGCATAGCAAATGTCATCTTTACGCGGGCCATCAATTGCTGGGAATTTTTCGCGCAGCGCATCAATTACATCTGCAGTGTCATCTACCGAAAGCGTTGTTTGGCTACAATAAAATAGATTATCAGCATTTTTAACGTTAAGTTTGGCAACATCTTCTGCGGTTTCTACAAGGTAAATACCACCGTCGTTATTGTCATACTGCCCCATAGTACCCTCAACTTCTGGGTGACCATGGTGACCAATTAAAATACACTCAATACCTTTACGGCTCGCACGCGTTACTTCCATATGCACTTTAGTAACTAATGGGCATGTTGCGTCAAATACTTTTAGATCGCGGCGTTTAGCTTCTGAGCGTACCGCTTGCGATACACCGTGGGCGCTAAAAATAACAATGCTGTCATCAGGTACTTGGTCTAGTTCTTCAACAAATACGGCACCACGGTTTTTTAAACCATCTACTACGTAGCGGTTATGAACGACCTCGTGGCGTACGTAAATTGGCTTTTCAAAAATATCTAAAGCGCGCTCTACTATGCTAATTGCACGGTCTACCCCTGCACAAAAACCTCGCGGGTTCGCTAATAAAATATCCATTAGCCTTGCACCTCAATAATATCTACTTCAAACGTTAAACGTTGACCTGCTAACGGATGATTAAAATCTATAGTAACCGACTCACCTTGTACTTCGCGTACCAGTCCTGGCAGCTCAGTACCATCTGGCTGAGTAAAGGCAATAATTGCGCCGACTTTAGCTGGCGTTTCTGCACCAAATTTACTGCGTTCTACATAGTAAATATTATCTGGATTAGGTTGGCCAAAGGCGTCCTCTGGTTCTAACTCAAACGTTTTGCCTTCGCCTGCACTTAAACCTAGTAAGCACTTTTCAAAATTAGCCGTTAAGCTGCCATCACCCATCGTTAACTTGGCTGGTTTATTATGCACCTTGGTTGAGTCTGCGGCAGAGCCATCTTCTAGTTTAATAGAAAAGTGAAAAATAACCTCTGAGTTTTCACCAATTACAGCTTGGCTCATGCTTTATGCTCCTTCGGACTTTCGCCTGTAAAGGCATCAAATAATAATAATGCGGCACCAATACAAATTGCACAGTCGGCAATATTAAATACTGGAAAATGCGAGTTTTTATAAAACACATGTATAAAGTCAATTACATAACCATAAGCAACACGGTCATATAAATTACCAATAGCGCCAGCAAGCACTAACGCATAAGCACTACATAATATTTTATTTGTCGCTGGTAAACGCTTTAACCACCACACTAATAGTGCACTAATAGCAATGGCAATAAAACTTAAAAACCAACGTTGCCAGCCACCCGCTTCACTTAAAAAGCTGTAGGCCGCGCCATAGTTATGTACGTAGGTAATACTAAAAACAGGCAGTAAATTAATCGACTCTTGATAAGCCATGGTATTTACAACAAGTGTTTTAGTGGCAAAGTCTATTACAAGCAGTAATAGACTTAACCAAAGCCACACTAAACCACTTTTTTGGGCTAGTTTGCTCACTGAGTAAAGCTCCTAAGCGAATTGACGCTTTTCACCTTCGCCGTCAACATTGCTTACACAACGACCACAAATTTCAGGGTGTGCAGGCTCTGAACCTACATCATCGCTGTAATGCCAACAACGCTCACATTTAGTTGCATCTGTGGCTGCTACGCTAATGTACAAACCTTCAATTTCGGTTGTTTGTGTATCACTTGGCTGGCTATCTACTGCAGATACAGTGACCGCAGACGTTAGTAATACAAAACGCAGTTCATCACCTAATGCTGCTAACTTATCAGCCAGTGCTTTTTCGGCGTATAAGTTAACGCTTGCTTGTAACGTTGCGCCAATCACTTCTTCTTTTCGGGCTGCTTCTAGTACGCGGTTTACTTCGTCACGTACATTTAGAATCGCTTGCCAGTCATCGTTGCTAAATTGGCTGTTTGTCGGTGCATGTAAACCGTCGTACCATACCGAAGTAAATACGTAATCGCTACGCTCGCCCGGTAGTGCTTCCCAAATTTCTTGAGCTGTAAAACTCATAATTGGCGCCATCCAACGAGTCATTGCTTCAGCAATATGATAAAGCGCAGTTTGACAAGAACGACGTGCATGACTGTCGCTTTTTGCTGTGTACTGGCGGTCTTTAATTACATCTAAGTAGAACGAACCAAGCTCACCTGTACAGAAGTTCATTAGCTTTTGCGTTACTAATAGCATTTGGTAGCTATCGTAAGCTGCTAAAATTTCTTCTTGTAATTGGGCTGCACGGCCAACAATCCACTTATCAAGCTCAACCATATCATCAACAGCAACTTGGTCTGTTTTTGGATCAAAACCACTTAAGTTAGCTAACAAGTAACGGCTAGTGTTACGAATACGGCGGTAACGATCTGCAGAGCGTTTAAATATTTCATCCGATACCGTCATTTCGGCGGTGTAATCGGTAGAAGCTACCCATAAACGTAAAATGTCAGCGCCAAGTTTATTCATCACGTTTTGTGGTGAAATAACGTTGCCTAACGATTTTGACATTTTGCGGCCGTTTTCATCTACAGTAAAGCCGTGCGTTAGTACTTGCTTGTAAGGTGCGTGACCGTTAATAGCAACTGAGGTCATCATTGATGACATAAACCAACCACGGTGCTGATCAGAACCTTCTAGGTATAAATCGGCTGGGCCAACTAACTCTTCACGTGCATCAACAACACACGCATGTGTTACGCCCGAATCAAACCATACATCTAACGTATCTTGTACTTTCATGTATTGCTTGGCATCTTCTTCGCCTAACAAGGTGGCAGGCTCTAGGTCATACCATGCTTGAATGCCTGATTTTTCTACCAGCTCTGCAGCTTGCTCAATAAGCGCTTGCGTATTTGGGTGTAAAGCACCAGTGTCTTTATCAACAAATAAAGCAATTGGCACACCCCAAGTACGTTGGCGTGAAATACACCAATCTGGGCGACCTTCAACCATGTTCGCAATGCGGCTTTCGCCCCACTCTGGCAACCATTGGGTGTTTTTAATTTCGCTTAACGAGTCTTGACGTAAGTTAGCCTGATCCATGCTTACAAACCACTGCGGTGTAGCACGGAAAATAATAGGCGTTTTGTGGCGCCAACAATGCGGGTAGCTATGCGTAAGCGCATGATGATGCATTAAAGCACCGCGCTCTGTTAGTACGTCAATTACACTGGCATTAGCTTTAAATACATGCTGACCAGCAAATAATTCTGTATCAGGTAGGTAAACGCCATTCGCGCCTACAGGGTTTGCTACTTCAAGATTGTAATTTAAGCCTGCCGCGAAATCTTCTTGACCATGGCCTGGCGCGGTATGTACCACACCCGTACCTGAGTCAGTAGTAACGTGGTCTGCTACAATTACCGGTACATCAAAATCATAAAATGGGTGAGCAACGTGTAAGTTTTCAAGTGCTGCACCTTTAACATAACCTAGTACGTGGAAATGATTAAAGCCATAACGGTCCATTGCATCTTTAACAAGCTCTGAGCCTAAAATTAAACGTTGCTGTGAGCCATCATCATCTACTTGTACTAAGGCGTACTCTAAATCTGCATGCACTGCTACCGCACGGTTAGCGGGTAAAGTCCACGGCGTTGTAGTCCAAATAACAGTACCTACACTGCCTTGGCCTTTATGGCCATCGGCTAAATCAAAGGCATTAACAACCGCGTCTTGATCTGCAAATGTAAAACGTACGTCAATCGCTGGAGATTGCTTATCTTGGTACTCTACTTCGGCCTCTGCTAATGCAGAACCACAGTCTGTACACCAATGCACAGGCTTTGCACCTTTATGAAGGTGGCCATTTTTAATAATACGACCTAGCACGCGAATAGCGTTTGCTTCAAAGTCATAGTTCATTGTTAAGTAAGGTTTGTCCCAATCGCCAAACACACCTAAACGTTTAAAGTCTACTTTTTGACCTTCAACTTGCTTTTTAGCGTAAGCACGGCATTTTTCACGAAACTCGCTCGCGGTTACTTTAACGCCTGGCTTGCCTACTTTTTTCTCAACCATTAACTCAATTGGCAAACCATGACAGTCCCAACCAGGCACATAAGGTGCATCAAAGTCAGATAAAGTTTTAGACTTAACAATTATGTCTTTTAAAATTTTATTTACTGAGTGGCCTAAATGGATATCGCCGTTTGCATACGGAGGGCCGTCATGCAAAATAAAGGTCTTTTTACCTTTTTTAGCGCTGCGAATTTGACCGTACAGGTCGTCTTCATACCATGCTTTAAGCATTTTTGGTTCACGTTGTGCCAAATTGCCACGCATTGGAAACTGTGTTTCCGGTAAATTCAAAGTATGTTTGTAGTCGCTCATTAATCCTACTTTCCGTATCTATCGGCTACCTAATTTAAACCAAAACACTGTTTTGCGGCGGCAACATCGGTTGCAATTTGTGCCGTTAACTGTGTTAATGTCTCGAATTTTTTCTCATCGCGAAGTTTTTTTATTAACTCCACGTGCATAAACTGTCCATATATATCTTGTGCAAAGTCAAAAAGATGAACTTCTAACAAAGCACGAGTTCCATTAAAAGTGGGCTTGTTACCAATATTGGCTACCCCATAAACGTGTTTTCCGGCAATGTTTGCTTTTACGGCAAACACCCCATTTACAGGGCAAACTTGGCGTTTAAGCGCTATATTTGCAGTCCGAAAACCAAGCTCTCGCCCTCTTTTCCAACCATGTATTACACGCCCTGAAATAGCATAATTATGCCCTAGCATTAACTTAGCATTTTCTAAGTCGCCTGCGGCTAATGCTTCACGTATTAGTGTGCTGCTTACTCTAGCATTTAATTGGCGAAAACTCGCGGTGCTTTTTACATCCATGCCCGCTTGTTTGCCCATACTGAGCAGTAAATTAAAATTCCCTTGGCGCTGTTTACCAAATTTAAAATCATCACCTACTGTGAGTGCTTTAACGCCTAGCTTTTTAATTAAAATATCACTAACAAATTGCTCTGCATGCATATTGGCAAATTGTTGGTTAAAGCTAATACAAATAACCCGCTCAATACCTAGGTTACTTAGTAATCTGAGTTTGTCGCGTAACCGAGTAAGTCGAGCTGGCGCATTGTTTTTAGCAAAAAACTCTTGCGGCTGCGGCTCAAATAACATCACAGTACTGGGTAAGTTATGTGCTTTGGCATCCGCTAACAACCCTTTTAACACTTCGCCATGGCCTAAATGCACACCGTCAAAATTACCAATAGTCAACACACAACCATAATGCTGCGCTCGAATATTGTGTATACCTCTAATTAACTCCATGCCACCTAATGCCTTTTTCAGCGAGTATTATTAACGACTTTAAAATCGTTCAAAACCACAGGGCTGCCGATTATAATCTTTTTTTTAGTTTGATTCAGTAGTTGCTACACTTTTTATCGTATTTAGTCTTACACCAAGTAAAAACAGCACCGCAAAGTAACTTATTGCAGCAATTACTAGCAATACAATTAACAACATTACTTGCTCAGAAAAATGCCATGTAGCCCAATAATAACGGCTGCTGACGTACCACGTTAAAGCGCCCATTACCAAGCTTGCCACAATGCACTTTACGCTAAAGCGCAGGCTCATTGCAGAAAACTGATACACGTTTTCTTTTTTAAGTTGCCTGTAAAGTAAAAAAGCATTGCAGCTGGCCGACATAGACGTTGCTAAAGCAAGCCCTAAATATCCTATAAACGGGGCTAACATAATATTAAATACCATATTAAGCACCAGCGTAATAATACCAATGCGCACAGGTGTTTTGGTATCTTGGCGCGAGTAAAAACCCGGCGCTAATACTTTAATAAGCATAAAGCTAACTAACCCTACCGAGTAGGCAACCACCCCTAAGCTTACCGCTTTGACATGATCAACATCAGCGTCTTTAAATGCACCGTGATCAAATAGCACAGTAATGATAAGCGGGCTTATAATCATTAAACCAACCATGGCGGGTATGCCTAAAAAAATCACAAAACGCACACCCCAATCTAACGTATGCTGAAAATCACTCAGCTTTTTACTGCTATGCAATTTAGAAAGTGCGGGTAAAATAACAGTGGCAATACCAATACCAAATAAACCAAGTGGAAACTCAATTAACCTATCTGAGTAATAAAGCCATGCGATAGAGCCCGTCATTAATAGCGAGGCAATCATGGTGTCGAGCAGGAGGTTAATTTGGCTTATTGAAACACCAAATAATGCCGGCAGCATAAGCTTACGCACTTTTTTAACGTTCTCGTCTTGCCACGCCCAGCGAGGACGTGCCAGCATTTTTGCTCGGTATAAAAATGGTAACTGAAACAACAATTGCACCACTCCGCCCACAAATACACCAATGGCTAACGCATACGCCCCCACGCTAAATTTGTCGTGCAATAAAATGGCGCAGGTAATAATTGAAACATTAAGTAATACGGGCGTAAAAGCAGCCACTGCAAAGCGGTTATACACATTCATTACCGCACCGCTAAGTGCTACCAAACTAACAAATAACAAATATGGAAAGGTTAACTTTAATAAGGAGCTTGCCAGCACAAACTTTTCTGCATTGGGGCCACCTTGCCACCAATCTATAAACCAGCCAGTACCAAATAACGCGGCAATAACAGGCGAGGCAATAACGCCAAAAATAGTCACGCAAAGCAAAATAGTGCCCAGCGTACCGGCAGCCTGTGCTACAAATAACTTAACTTTATCATCGCCATGGTGTTCTTTAATTTCGCTAAGTACAGGCACAAATGCCTGAGCAAAGGCCCCCTCAGCAAATAGTCGGCGTAAAAAATTGGGAATACGGTTAGCAAACAAAAAAACATCAGCAGCTGCACTAGCACCTAATAAGTTTGCAACGACAGCGTCTCGTACTAACCCTAAAATACGCGATATCATTGTCATACAACTTACAATCATACCGGAGCGAAATAATCCTTTTGACACCTTAAACCTACTTAAAAACCTTTAGTTAGCACAATTATGCCACAGTCTTTTTTATAAATCGCTTTAAAGCACTAGGCTGGGCGTCTGTGCTTTGTTACAATAGCGATATTAACTGCTAAAGCGGCAAATTGATGTTCGTTATAAGGAGCAGTTTTTCTTGAGTTGTTAAATTTAAATTGACATTCATGATAAAAACAGGCATATTCCACGGCCTTTAATTTAAGCTTTATTTAAGATTGTTAGGAGCAAACCTTGGCTAACATCAAGTCTGCAAAAAAACGCGCTATCACTAGCGAAAAAAACCGTCAGCACAACGCAAGCCGTCGTTCAATGATGCGTACTTACTTCAAAAAAGTAACCGCTGCTATTGAAGCTGGCGATAAAGAAGCTGCACAGCAAGCTTTCTCTGTTGCTACACCTATCCTAGACCGTTACGCAACTAAGGGTCTAATTCATAAAAACAAAGCAGCTCGTCATAAGAGCCGTTTAGCAGCTAAAATTAAAGCGCTATAATTTGTTTTATGATTAAAAAACCGGCCTAGGCCGGTTTTTTTATATCTAAAATTTGGTATTTTGCAATCCGCTAAACTTTAAGCTGATTTAACGCATTACTATTAAAGCTGGTTAAACATTTTCCAAATCGGGATAGAACTTTTTCAACATGGCCGCAATTTTTTTAGGCGTAAATGGCTTAACCACAAACCCCTTAGCACCTTTATCAATGGCTTCTTTAACATTTTCTACTGCTGAATGGGCCGATACCATCACCACATTAGTTTCAGGGTTAATATCATTAATTTGCGCGATTAACTCTTTACCATCGCCGTCAGGCAGTTCTATATCTAAAAAAATCATATTGTAATTAGCTGCTTGGCATTCGCTAATGCATTGTTTAGCCGTTGAAGCCTCTTTAACGTTTTCTATTCCTAAGTGCATGAGCGTTTGGCTCAAAAAACTACGCACTGTGCTAACATCATCTACTATTAAAATTGATAGCTGCGTATCCATGTATCTTCCTCGTAGGCTAAAAGCATTGTATAAGTTATTATATAACTAGATATTTAATCATTTTATTATAGAGACCTACGCTCAAAAGGCCAGATTTGCTTTATGTCAAACAACACAAAAAAACAATCATTGCTTGGTAAAACACCACAAAAAAGAAAAACCCCTGTAAAAAAGCCCCGCAATAGGCCGCAAACAGCACCGCAATCTTCAGCTAACCCAACATCAACCCCAGCGGAGCAGCCTGTAAAGTCTAAAACAGGGTTACTTATTACGCTGGCTATCATTTTTGCTGTAGCCATTATTTTTCCAAAACCAACTTTGCTCACCTATAAAAAATTAGGGTTAGTGAGCGAAAGTATTTATTGGCCTGGGGTCTTTGGGTATGGCCGTACATTACTTGATTCAAACTTACACCCGCAGCTAGACGAGAAGCGCAATGCCCTTTATTTATGCGCAGATATGAAGGCGCCGCAAAGCTGTCAAAAGTACCAACTAATAAAAAATAATGGCTTTTTTGCAGCACTAGCTAGCTATATTTAGCATTAAAAAAACTAATCTGAAAATTTAAAATTACTTGGTTGAAAGGTGCGCAAAAGATCAACATAATGGCGCTCCTTTTTTCAACAACTGAACTATTGAAACGACCATGCTAAACGAGCTAGATTGGCTTTTAAACACTGTATTACTTGCACTAGGTTTAGGTGCATTCTTTATTAACCACATAACAATACTGCGTGTTGCAGCGATTAGTGCATGTGGTCTGTTATTTTTGTCTTTTAGTTTGGATTTAATGTCGTCGAGTGTTATTTCGAATATGAGTTTAGTGTTGATCAATACATTTTACTTGTTCAAAGTATATACGTTTGGACAATTTAATGTAACGCATAGTTAACATTTCCCCTTAGAATATTTTATAGCCCAGCCTTGCTGGGCTTTTTTATTTGAAAAAATTAAAAGGCTTGGGGAACAAATTGAACTAAGATAAAATTTATCTCGTATTAATCCTCATTTAGGTCTTACTATGTCTTTATCTGATTTCGATTTATTTTTATCTTCTATGGAAGATGTAAAACCTATAAACCACGATACTGTAACTCCCCTTACAAGTAATCCCAGTGCCACCCTTGCCCAACAAGAAAAACGCAAAGCTGCCGAGCTTAGCCTTGCGAATGACGAAAATTACTTACAATCTGAGCATGTAGAGCTTTTAGACCCGCATGCATTACTCAGTTTTAAAAAAGATGGCGTACAAAGCGCAGTATTTAAAAACTTACGCTTAGCTAAATACCAAGTTGATGCCACATTAGATTTGCATGGCCAATTACTCAAAAACGCACGCACAACATTATTTAACTTTATTACTGATTGCCACCAGCGAAACATTCGCGTTGTATTAGTACGCCATGGCATTGGTATAAAAAATAAAGCTAAGCCCGGTATACTAAAGAGCTATGTTAATAAGTGGCTACAGGCTCTACCCGCGGTATTAGCGTATCATACCGCTTTAAAGCACCATGGTGGCAGTGGCGCAACATATGTGTTGCTTAAAAAAAGTGATGAGAAAAAGCATGAAAACCGAGAGATCCATGCTAAACGGTACTAATTAACTTATTTTACTAAATACCAGTAACGAAGCGCACTTTAGTAATTAAATGGCCTAATGAAAAGTGGGTACTCTTTAATGATCTGGCTTTATTAAGCCAAAAACAAATTAATAGAGTCCACTTTTTATAATTTGCCTGCAAATGCACTTATTCACTTTGTGAAGTTTGTGAACTTTTGCTTTGTGGCACTTGATCGGCACTCGCTTGGTTAAACCAAGCAGACACGCCTAGCACTATAATAGAAACCACTACTAAACTTAGTTTTACTCCGCCTTGACTTGATTTCATACGTTACTCTTATTATTTTTATTTTAGTGACTAAACTTCACAATAATTAAAATTACAAATGTTAACAAGCTGTTTGTTAAACTGTTTTGCTATCTATTAATAACCTTTTGTTCTATTAACCCGATTATTTAATGTAAGGCCGCTTTTTAGGCGATTAATATTTTCTGCAATTTGCGCTGTTACGCTATTTAAATCAGATAACGCGGCGCAGTGTGGTGTAATAGTTATTTTAGCGTTATGCCAAAATGAGTGGTCGTGCGGTAGCGGCTCTTGGGTAAATACATCGAGCGTGGCAGCCCTTAACATTTCACTGTTAAGTGCGTTTATTAAATCTTGCTCTACTAGGTGCTCTCCTCTGGCAACGTTAATTACACACGCATGGGCCGGTAACTTAGCTAATAAATCGGCATTAATAATACCCTTAGTATCTTTTGTTAGCGGCAGTAGGCATACCAAGTAGTCAATTGTGGGCAGCATTTCATTAAGGCCTTGCTGCTGAGAATATAGATGCACCTGCTCATCACTTTTTTCAGTTTTTGACCAAGCGCTTACCGTAAAGCCATTCAGGGTTAGTTTTTTGGCGCACGCTTTACCTAGCTCACCAAAGCCTAAAATACCCACGTGATTATATTTATATGCACGCTTAGGTTTATAATTGCATTGTGATTGCTTAACAAAATACTCTTTTAAACGCAGCTTGTGCGCAAGTACATGGCCTAGCACGTACTCTGCCATATCTTGAGCAAGCTCAGTATCAACAATGCGAACCACGTCTACCTCTTTAGGCAATAAAGACATATTAATACTATCTACACCCGCCCCAAACGATGACACCGCTTTTAAATTTGGTAATTGCTGCCACAAATCATCTGGTGCATTCCAGGCTAATACAAACTCTACATTGTTGAGCTTTTTACACTCTGGCCATTGCATTATCTCTTCATTGGGTAATAGCTCTTTTAGCTTTGCAATTAGCTTTGTATTATCTCGCCCGGTAATGGCTACTAATACCGACATAGAAGCTCCTAATTTTATTAAATAAATTTTATCTACACTAATAAACAACTGAGCAGCTCGTGATGTGCTCTTTAAAAAGTCACACAACTGCAAAGTAAATGTCACACCCTTTTTTTACTCTAAACAGGATGGCGAATAGGCCAAATTGTAAATGAGGTTAATATGATAAGCGTTGATAAAGTAATAGCAGCAAACTTACCACAATTAGAGAACTCCCCTAAAGTAAAAGGTTTAGTTAAAAAGGGACTGGGCTACTTATTACATGAACAAGAATTTGTCGCCTTTGGCGATGCTTACCCCCATTTACAAGGGCTAGAGTTTGTTGAACAAGTGCTTGATGAGCTTGACTTTGATACCCGCTACAAACCAAAACAAATTGAAAACATACCCAGCGAAGGTAAGTTAGTTATTGTGGCTAACCACCCCATTGGCTCGCTCGACGCACTTGCGCTGATAAAAGTACTTTCCAGCGTTAGGCAAGATTTAAAAGTGGTTGCCAATCGCATGCTAATGTCGGTCACCCCTATGCATTCATTGCTGTTGCCAGTAGATAATTTATCGGGAACTAGTAAAAAACAAGAATTAAGTAATATACAAAAACACTTAAAAGATGAAGGTGCGTTACTTATTTTTCCTGCGGGAGAGGTCTCGCGTTTAAGCCCTACCGGTATTAAAGATTGCAAGTGGAACAGTGGCTTTTTACGCATGGCTAAAAAAGCAAACAGCCCTATTTTACCTATTTATATAAAGGCCAAAAACAGCCCGCTTTTTTATGGCACCTCAATGATTTACAAACCACTTGCGAGCTTATTATTAGTAAAAGAAATGTTTAAGCAGCGACAAAAGTCATTAGAGTTTGAAATTGGTGCTTCCATTCCGCCTGAGTCATATTTAATCGAAAACTTAAAAGATAAAGAAATCGTTAATCTCATTCGCAAGCAACTTTATCGCCTTACCACTAAAAAGCCCCTTCCCCTTAAAACCCAAACCCCTATTGCTATACCCGAGTGCCGCAAAGAGCTAAAAAAAGCCATAGAGAGTTGTCAGTTATTAGGCAAAACACAAGATGGCATGCATATTCATTTATATCAGTACACTGGCAGCTCACCAGTGTTTAGAGAGCTTGGACGACTGAGAGAAATTGCCTTTAGAGCGGTAGGTGAAGGCAGCGGAAAACGCCGCGACATCGACAAATATGATATGGATTATCAACACTTAGTGCTATGGGATCCTACGCAGCTAGAATTAGTGGGTGCATATCGCCTTGCTTGTGCAAAGGAAATAATAGAGAAACATGGCCGAGAAGGCTTATACACCGATAGTTTATTTAGTTACACACAAGCAATGAAACCGTATTTAGAGCAAGGTATAGAACTTGGCCGCAGCTTTGTGCAACCTAAATATTGGGGGCGTAAAAGCTTAGACTACTTATGGTACGGTATTGGCGCATTTATTAAAAACTACCCGCAATATCGTTACTTATTTGGCGCGGTGAGCGTTTCTAACGCCTTGCCTGAACAAGCAAAAGCCATGCTCGTGCATTACTATCAACATTATTATAAATCAGAGCAACACCTCGCCACCCCCAATAACGAGTTTAAATTAAGCGAGCAACAACTCACTCAGTGTGAAACTGTTTTTAGTGGCAACGATGTAAAAGAAGACTTTGTAGAATTAAAACATGTACTGGCCAATATGGGGGCACAAGTTCCTACGCTATTTAAGCAATATACTGAGCTGTGCAAGCCTGGCGGCGTAAAGTTTTTAAGCTTTAGTATCGACCCCGACTTTAACAACTGTATTGATGGGTTAGTGCTGGTAGATTTACAAAACGTAAAAGAAAATAAAGCCAAGCGCTATTTAGGTTAGGGCGTGTTGAACTTTACGGATTGAAATTTGTTCAATCTAGGGGCGATTTAATCGCGGCGCGAGGTTTGTAACCTAGTGGGCTCGATAACTGCTCCTGCGTTATTCTAATGACTTACATCCCTGTAAGAATAAGTAAAAACCGAGCAACAAAGAGTTTATCGCCCCTAGGCAGAACCCGAAGGGCAGCGCATGTTTGGCATTTATGCTGCGTTATCGCCTATTTATGGGGAATAACCACACTTCATAGGCTCTGCCTTGCCTAAAAACCAAACATACTGCTGCAAACTCAATCATTAAAGATCAACACGCCCTACTCAAACAAACAGCGAGGTGATTCTCGCTGTTTATTTTTATTGTGCGATTACTATTTATGGCTAAAAATTCGCGCTAATAAGTCTGTGTAAATGGCCTCAATTTTAAGTAAATCATCAACCGGAACATGCTCGTTTACCTGATGAATAGTACTATTTTTAACGCCGCACTCAATAACTTGGGTATGCTGGTTTGCAAAAAATCGGCCATCAGAAGTACCGCCACTGGTACTTAACATGGGGTAACTCCCTGTTTGCGCATAAATGGTGTGCTCTAACTGCTGCAATAAACTCCACCCGTTTGTTGGTGCCGTATAATAGGGCTCACACGCTCGCTCCCATTCAACCTCCAGGTGCTGGGCGTATTCACTCAGCGCCGCTGATATACAGTGCTTTATTGCATTGCTTGTATAACCATGGCTATATCGCACATTAAAGGTAATTTCGCATTCACTAGGCACTAAATTATCAACAACATTTTTTATATTAATGCCGGTCACTTGCAAGGTGGTTTTAGAGCTTGGCTCATCGTCAGGCCATGTTAAATTACTTAAACAATTTACAATATTACCCGCAATATGCGCAGCATTTATAGTGTTCTGTGGGTAGGCAACATGTCCGGCCTTGCCGTGTACTTTTATACGAGAAGAAATAGCGCCTCGGCGACCATTTTTAATTGTATCGCCTACGTGTGTAGAGCTTGTCGGCTCACCAACAATACAGCCATCAAGTTGTATATTATTTTTTGCTAAACGCGCGGCTATTACCTCTGAGCCAAATTCGGCCTCTCCTTCCTCATCGGAGGTAATAAGCCAATAAAAACGCCCTTTTTTACTTTTAGTATCTTTTAATAGTGCCTTAGTAGCACCAAGCATAGCCGCCACACCGCCTTTCATATCGGCAGCGCCGCGACCATACACGGCATTATTAATAATATTGCCAGCAAAAGGCGGGCTTAGCCAGTTGCCCGACTCGGCAGGCACAACATCAATATGCCCAGAAAACGCAACACAAGGTCCTTCTTGTTCAAAACTAACGTAGGCAATTAAATTGGTAACGCCTTCAAAAGTAAACTGCTCACAGTTAAAGCCAAGCGCAGTTAACTCATTGCTAAGCCAATCTATGGCTCCGCCTTGATTAGGCGTTACAGACTCAAACCTAATAAGCGTTTGCGTATTTTTTACCACCGCGCTTAAAGGTTTACTTACACTGTTTTGCGATACTTTTGCAACAGACATAACAACACACTCAATAACCATAAGAGAGATTATTAAAGCGCGAAAATATGACCACATAATGGCAAAGTTAATACAGTGCGATGACCGTTAAATACATAGCTGTGTCAATTAATTAAAATACTTTTTGCACTGACTTTAATCTAAATCAAGAAAAGGGTTCACATACTTCAAACATTTTTGAAACTTTGATCTAGAACAGGTTTTCAACGCTCGGAGATTGTAATAATAGCGTCAATCAAAAAGTAGTTATTGGAGCACAACATGAAAACCCAAATCAGCATTGCATTACTTACCTCTTTACTTGCTATTACCCCTGCGGCACACGCTAACCTTAGCGTTAATGTTGGCGCTATTAATGTAAATCCAGATAACAGCAGCTCGGCAATTAACGAAGCGCCAACACTAGCTCTCAAAGGCGACTCTGACACGCAGCTAGGTATTACAATCGATTATGCATTTAACGATAAGTGGGTGTTAGAGCTTATTGCCGCTACGCCGTTTTCGCACGATGTAAATGGCGCAGGTGGGTTAGCTGGCAATAAAATTGCCGACATCAAACAGCTTCCGCCATCATTGGTTGCGCAATACCACTTTTTAGATACAAGTTACGCGCTACGCCCGTTTATTGGTGTAGGGTTAAATTACACCACCTTTTTTGACGAGCAGCCTTCTCAAGCGCTAAAAGCAACCCTAGGCACTGACGATGTTGAAGTAAAACTCGATGATTCGTTTGGCTTTATTGCACAAGTAGGCGCTAACTATAAAATCGATCAACATTGGGGGCTACATGCCATGGTATCAATGATTGATATAGATACCGATGCCACAGTGTATGCAAACGGTGCAAAAGCCCTTACATCAACCGTTGAGCTTGACCCTGTCGTTGCCATGTTTGGTGTAAGGTACAGCTTTTAATTAAGTTTGCAGCGCCTATGTTCTATGTGTTTAAGGCCGAAAGGCCTTATTTTATGAAAATTATTTAGGAAGGTTATTCACCTTTTTTTGCTCAAGCATTTCTTTCCAGTGCATAATTTCACTTGGCAAAATAGGCGCTACACCATCAAACTCGGCTACTTCAAGCATTTCTTCAATACTCACAATGCCTTTTTTGTTTTTAAACACACCGCGCACATACGCTATAGCGTGCAGGCCACGTGCAGAATGAAACTTTTGTTCAATGTAAAAATATTTATGATCCCACCCCACCAGCTTGGTACTAATGGTATAACGCTGCATAGGTTTAATATCGCGAATATAAGTAATGGCTGTAGCATTAACAATAGGAAACCAACGGCGCTTCATTACTTGTTTTAATAGACCAATTCGCTCAATCATCCAAGTGCGCGACAAGTCCATCATAGCCAAATAACGCGAGTTTGTTAGATGCAGGTTTATATCGCAGTCTGTTGGCAGTACTTTGTAATCAATATCAACAGTATCAAGTAACTGTTGGTAGTCGCGGTTGCGCTTAATTTTAAAAAATAATAAAAGAAGTCTAATATATAAGTTCACGAGAAGGTCTTACCAGTATAAAGTTAACTCAGTGTAACATAGCCACTTGTTAAGGCGAATGTTCTGTTTTAATCTCAAATTATAAATATAAAAAAGTCATAGTATGAAATATAAATTAGCGACACTTTTCACAACCAGTTTATTATGCATTAGCACCTGCGCACTAGCCGATTTTACAATTAAAGGCCCAGGTACGGTAACTTACCCAACAGGTATAGAAAAAACCTTTAATTTTGGCTTTGCATGGCAGCAGCAGCTTGGCAAATTTTCGATAGGTAGCAAAAGCTACGATATGTCGCAATTACCTAACTCATACTCGGTAGCAATCACTTTAGCTAAAGACGATAGCCAAGTGTGGGTACAAGAGTTTAATAATGGCTTTATTGAAGCGTTTGATTGGCAAATAGGTAAACATACTGTCAGTTTAAAAAAGCAGCAATTTAAAGACCCCGTAAAAGGCAATTACGTGATTGAGCTGAATGGCCGCAGTTACTTTTTTACTCGTAATAACGCAAGCATAGTGATTAATTTTGATGAAAATGGCATAGAAACTATCGCCATTGATGGGGTTACTAAAAACATGGGCACTAAGAGCTAGTGCCCAGTAAGCCGGCTATTAAACTTTAACAGTTTTGCGATTAATACCGTAATCTCGTAGTTTATTTGCCACTGCAGTGTGACTAAGCCCTAAACGCTTAGCTAATTGTCTTGAGCTTGGGTAAGCCGGATACAATTTGCGTAGCAAGGTTGCTTCAAAACGTTTTACAGCTTGATCTAACGACCCTTCAAAATCTGACTCTAAATAGCCTAAATCGTGGGTAAAGGTAGGCAATTGCAAATGCTCTACACGTAGCTCGCTATCATCAAGTAACGACACCGCTCGATAAATTGCATTCTCTAGCTGGCGCACATTACCTGGCCACGGGTACTCTTGTAAAAAGCGTAAGCACTCTTGTGATAAAAGCGGAATTGCGTGGCCGTTTTGCTGCGCGTACTTTTGAATAAAGTGCTCGGCTAATGGGCCCACATCAGCTTTACGGTCTCTCAGTGGTGCAATCTCTAATGTGAGTACATTAATTCGATAGTATAAGTCTTCTCTAAATACGCCCTCTTGCACCATTGCGGGTAAATCTTTTTGTGTGGCTGCAATAATACGCACGTTTACTTTTACTTCGTTTTCGTCGCCCACTTTTCTAAATGTGCCGTCTTGTAAAAAGCGCAGCAGCTTTGTTTGTAGCTGTGTAGACATTTCGCCAACTTCATCTAAAAACACAGTACCGCCATCTGCTTGCTCTAGTACCCCGCGTTTAGGTGCGGTGTTTTCTTCATATCCGGCGTAACCAAATAATTCAGATTCAGCCACATCATCTGGCAAAGATGCGCACGAAAGTGCAATGAACGGCTTAACCGAACGATTAGAGGCATAGTGACACGCACGAGCAAGGAGCTCTTTACCTGTGCCAGTTTCTCCGGTTATTAAAATGGGGGCTTCTAGCTGCGACATTTTGCGTGCTTCGCGCACTACTCTGCGCATAGCAGTACTAAAGTTGTGAATAGTTGCAAAGCTTTCTTGCCCGTAACGTCTAAAGGCACTGACCTGCTGACCAAGGCGGCTTTGCGATTTTATATTTATAACCGCACCAGCTAACACGTCACCTTCACCACCTTGCGGGACGGCAATCGGTAAAATATCGGCAATAAAGTCTTCACCAGCAACATCTACCCGGGTTGTTTGTCCAAGTACTTCTTTGCCTTCTAACCAACGCGTAAAGTTAAACCCTTTTAGTAGGTTATTAATATTGGCCCCGACCACTTCTTTTTCGCTCAACTGTAGGTCTTTACAGGCTGCGTCATTACACAAACGTACCCACCCTTTTGCATCAATCGAAATAACACCATCGGGAAGTGCACGCAGCAGTGTATTTAATTCGTTATGCTCTCGCTCAGAGGGTAAAAAGGCGGTTGTGCGAACATCATGTACGCCATCAATCAAACGAATGGAAGGCATAATTTTTTGAAATTGCTCAAATTCAATTTCAGGAAAGCTTACATACATACGGCAATTTACCGAATCAACCTCAATCCCTTTTAAGTCAACATCGTAGTTTACTAAAATATTTAGGATCTCTTGGGCAATACCTACACGGTCGGCACAATGAATATCTAGACGCATACATCCTCGAATAAGGAAAAACTATATTAGCCGAATAATACGCTAACTCCGTTATTCAATACAGTAAATTGTAAACAAATTTGGACAAACCACCGCCTTTATCGCTGTAAACTCACGCCTATAAACATCAAACTGTAATAACGTGCAGCTTAAAACTAAAAAACGCAGCGTGTAAGCTGCGTTTTAAAAGGGGTCGTGCATATATGCTATTAATTTTGCGGGTATGGGGTCCAGTCTCCGCCATCTAATTGAATATAAGGGCGCTTATTAACATACATCATTATTGTATCGGCGTTTTCGGCTACTTTAGGTGCGCGAGGCAGCGTATCAACTAAGTCGGCAATATTGCCATTACCTGCAAAAAAGTTTGTGCTAAGCACGCCACTAATTAGCTCCGATAAACCAAAGTAACTTGTTGATTCGCTTACAAGCGTTTGTGAATAGCTTTGTACATTTTTACCAATAAACTTAATCGCCACCGGAACAGATACAATACTTGGACTTGGTATCTCACGAAGCCCAGCAAACTGCACTTTATCGCCTTTTAATGCTGCGCCGTGTTCAGGTACTATCATCAGCATGACATTACGGCCACGTTTTTCTAGGTTTTTAATAAACCCGTTAATATCGTTAAATAAGTTTTTATGTCTAATTGGGTAACTTTCAAGGCTACTCATGCGGGCTTGATTCGCTAGTTGATTGCCATCATGCAAACTGGTGGTGTTGTAATACATAGCACATGGCGCGCAGTCTTCACCTTTATCATTTAACCATGAGTTTAGTACTGCCCCGTCTGAGTAAATAGGTTTGTTGTCAAACCCGTATTGAGCTACAGGTAAGTTAGTTATATCGTAAGGCTGCTCATCTATTTTACCAAACTTTTTCACCAAACCTTTAAACTCATCAAAGTGGCCGTCGTGGTTCATAACCACATTGCTTTTGTAACCTAAGTTTTCTAAATTTTTAAACAAATGACACTGCTCTGGCACATTTTCAAATAAGGCAGTTTGGCTTGTTTGACCACAACTTGCTCGTAGCAGGCGAATTGCAGCAGGCCCAGAGTACGAAGTCGCCGAATTAAAATCAGAAAACACCACATCAAAATCGCTATATAAATCATCAAGGCTTACGCCAATGGCCTCTAGATCAGCCACGGCCATCGAGCAAATATTTAGTACTATGACATCAAATAACTCGCCATCATATTGCTGAGGGAATTGGCTTGCTAGCAAACTTTGCTGCTGATAAAACTCTTTTAATTGCTGATCAGGCGATTTTGCTTCTTGCGTTACCACTTGTGCTTGTGCACGAGGCGCCGCTGTTTGAACATTATTAGCCGCCACTGGCTGTGAAATTAAATTATCCTCGTTGTTTGTGCCCTGCCAAGCTACAAACATAAGCCCAACAACTGTTACGGTGGTAAAGCGTATCCACTGTGAGCAATACCAAAAGCACACAGTAATAACAAACAGTGCTAATAACATATCAACATTAATAACCCGCGCCATGAGCTCTAAAAAGTAGCCAAAGCTAAAGTCTTGCACGTTACCAGCTTGGCGTGTTAAACGGTCTATAGGAGGCAACCACGAATCTTTATAAAGTAAAACAATGGCCATTACCGCGCCTAACCAATGTTTGGCTTTATTTAGTAAAGGGTGCGTGTAAGAAATAGCAAAAAAAGCAGCCAGCGCAGCATTTGCTAATAAGCCAAAGTCGATTGCACCATAATAAAAAAGTGCAAACTTAACTAAAAAATAGAGGTTCCACACCCCTAAGCCTGATAATTTCACTATTTACCCTTCTTTATCCTATTTGGTTTGTAAGGTTCGAGTACTTCATGTTTAAACGTAAGCTGAGCATAGTATTTTTTTATTTTTTTCAGTATCAACGACCCCGACATACATAAAAATACGCCAACTAGCATCGCTAAAATTGCTGTAATCAATAATTGATTGATACTCATACGTTACTCTTTATGGCCATTTTAAACGGCACAGCATCTGCGCGCTCGTTTTTAGTAAACTCTGGTGTTTCTAAATCAGCTGCAACATTTGGATCTATTTTTTGCGAAAATTTATAGCTTTCATTCTCTTTTAATTGGGCAGAGTAATCGGTTATATCTTGGCCCGCATAATAACGCCTAAGCTGTTTACATTCTTGCTGAATATAAAAATGATCGGAAATAATATTTTGCTGTGCAAAAAAATCGTTTGTTTCTAATTTAAACAAGTGCTTTATCGCATTGTTAACATCATTTTCGCGACACGCATGTAAATACAAATACACGGTGTTTTCTACCAAACTGAATACGTCACCTTCTCGCTTTATATGAAATAAATGCAAAGGGTGGATTGGGTCAATCCGAGGCAAAAGCTCTAATTTAACCAACACCCCGCTTACCCCTAAATTTACAGCTGAGTCGCTGTGAACTTCTACCTGTTTGGTAAATTCTATAAAAGGCAGGTAACCTTTAGAAAAGGTATTTTCGGTAAATTGAAGTACATGTTCAATAGAAGGCGGTAACGGCCTTGAAAATTGAAACCCTTGAATTGACTGAACTTGTGAGAGCAACCTTGAAGGCTCTGAAAAACTATACAAAATAAGATTAACACCTAAGGTCAAAAATAAGCATTCATCTTGATGGCGGATCACCCCATCAACGTTCTGAATTACTAATTTAAGCCAGCGACCACAGTTTTTTCTAAGCTCAAAACATTGTTTAGCAAGCAAGGCTAAATCGGTATAACGCGAGACTGCAAATACCAATGTTGCCGCCTCTAATTTAGGGCCTTTTGAAAAAAGCGCATTGTTGTCTTTTATTATTTTATATTTTGCAGGAAGCTTGGTCCCTTCGGGAATAGCTCCTTGTACAATCCACACGTCGTCTTCATCTGCAAATACACCCGATGTTGAGGTTTGTTGTTCCGTAATACTATTTTGCTGCACTTTAAAGCAGCCATTTTCAATCATTAATGGATACTGTACAGAGGCGATGATACCTGTACTGTGATGCCAATAATCGTACTCTAGTACGCGCACTGTTGAATCATTTTCAACATATACCAACCCGTCGAGGTCCGAATTTAATCGCCTTAATAAAAAGCGATAGTTAGTCACCTCAGGGCCTGAAACTAAAAATAAAACGGTCGCTCCTGATTGTGTACTAAATTTTTTATAGGCCTGAACACTTTGAATCAGTTGCTTTTGATCCAATGAAGCTAAATCAGTCGTACTAAAGTGAACAATGACTAATGCATTATTTAGCTGTTTATAAGCATTTAGCTCTTTTAGGGTGTTGTTAATTATTTGTTGCTTTGGCCAGTCGCGTGTATCTGCCGAAAACCTAAACGGATGCACTTTGTGTTGGTCAAATGCATGATTTAATGCATCGCTAAAAGGGCCTTCAAAAAATGTTTCTATTTGAGAAGAAACAATATAAATATCAGAGGCTGAGGGTTTATTAATTGCATGTAATGCCAGTTCAGTAGCAAAATTGTCTAAAGGGGCTAAAATTGCATATAACGATGCAGGTTTTAGCTCTGCAGCATAGGGCTGCAAGCCTGAAATGTTAAAGTTTTGCACTGAATTTAGCCTATAAAAAATACTTTTTTACTAGTTTTACCCGCTATTCTATATATAATAGACAAATATTGTCCACTTTAAATAAAAATAATAAACTTCACCATAAAGGCAACAATGCGTAATTTAACGACAAAAAGCTCTGAAACCTTAACATCAAATGACATTGAGAACCTTGCACGGCGTTTTGGCGGCAAAAGTGAAGATTACGTTGAAATTGTTAATAAACAAAAAAATAAACAAACAATAGAAAAATACGCATTACTGAACGAAATACACCGTGCAGTAAATGCGTAAGTAGTAATTGAAACGACAGGTAAACAACCCCTTGCAAAGAATTTTTCTAAAAGGCATTAAAGGCGGCACTGGCGCTACTTCTATGGTTGCCAACTTAGCCTGCGTATTAAAAAAGTCGGGCTCTGACGTTATTGCTATAGATTTAGATTCTAAAAGCGATTTGGGCCTGCACTTTGGCCTGCCTTGGCAGTACAACCACGGCTGGAGTAACGAGCAGGACTTTGAACAAGCCCTTGAGCACTTTCATCAAGATAGTGATGGCATAGTATTTTTACCTTTTGGCGATAAAAGTGTTAGTACCGCCGCGTTATTCGACTTTATCAACAATTGCAATAAACTGGATTATAACAATAATGCTTGGCTTCTTTTTGATTGCCCTGCACATATTGATATCACCCACTATCCGCTCGATAAAAACGACATAGTGATTGAAATAGTTAATTGTGATGCTATTTGCCACAGCTTAATTTATAAAAAACTACAAACGTTAAAACACACTGACAACCAGTGGAAACACTTCTTTTTAGTCAATCGTTATAACTCTGCATCCACACTTGAATTTGACCTGTTTTCTTTATGGCAATCTACCTTGCCGCTTATGGCGCCCTTTTTTATAAATAGTGATGAAGTAATTAAAGAGTCTACAGCCTATAGAAATGTAGCGCTTAATTGTGCGCCTTACAGTGTTGCTAACGATGACTTTGAAACACTTGCCGGCTGGCTTGTAAGTAAATCGGCCCTGTAGTTATGAGCTTTTCTTTATTTTATAAGCGCCCAATACACAGTACTTTGTATTTACTGTTAAGCATTATTTTTACTGAAAAACTTGTACGTTATATTTTATTTAAGTTTCATAGTTATTTTAACCAGCACAAAGTAAACGTAATAGAAGCCTTTTTAATGCCTTTTATTACGCTGATTAGTTCATTGTTTATCAATATAAAAGACCACAAAATTAACTTTGAACTTATTTTATATGATTACTACCCGCATCTTCGCTTGCCGTACCGCACGTTTATTTACTCAAACATTTTGCGCTTTATCATTCAAAGCGTTTATTTGTTATTTTTTAAATACAAACCTAAAAATAGCTCTGTTAGGGAGCGGCTATCAAATCAGTTTTATAATGGGGTAAGTTATTCACTTAAACAGTTGCGTTGGTTTGACTTAAAGCTAGGTAGATTACTAAAGCGTTTGTTATCAAAAAACGTTAAGGGTTCTAAAAAAAGTGCTTTTAAAACCATGGCTGACGCTAAGATTTGGCAAAATAAACTAATAAAATATGTGGTTGTAGCCTTTATATTGTTTTTACTGGCTATTTTTATAACCATTCCGTTTAGCCTAGAAGCGCAAGCCGTGTTTATTAGTTTTATTTTGATAGTGGCATACGGGCTCAAGCGCGTTAAAGGGCAAATGGCCACCATTGTAATGATCACCCTATCGGTAACCACTTCATCGCGTTATTTATGGTGGCGCTACACAGAAACCCTCAATTGGGATGACCCTGTTGCGCTTACGTTAGGCGCAGGCTTGCTGCTGGCAGAAACCTATGCGTGGCTAGTGCTCATTTTAGGCTTTTTTCAAACTATAAACCCCCTAGAGCGTAAACCTGTTCCGTTGCCAGAAAACACCGACTTGTGGCCAACAGTTGATGTATACAT
The DNA here is from genome assembly GCF_023161905.1 of Pseudoalteromonas sp. 2CM41L. Lineage (NCBI taxonomy): Bacteria > Pseudomonadati > Pseudomonadota > Gammaproteobacteria > Alteromonadales > Pseudoalteromonadaceae > Pseudoalteromonas > Pseudoalteromonas sp. 2CM41L. The sequence goes on along the minus strand of NZ_JALNTN010000002.1, from coordinate 118,896 downwards.
TCCTACTTATAATGAACCATTAAGCGTTGTACAACCTACCACGCTTGCGGCGATGAGCATTGATTGGCCTGCTGATAAGCTCAACGTTTATATTCTTGATGATGGCAAACGCCCTGAGTTCAAAGAATTTGCTCAAAAAGTGGGGGTGGGTTATTTAACAAGGCCCGATAATAACCACGCTAAAGCCGGTAATATGAATAGTGCCATGCGCTACACTAACGGCGACTACATTGCTATTTTTGACTGCGACCACGTACCTGCCCGCTCATTTTTACAAATGACCATGGGGCAATTTTTAAAAGACAGCAAAGTATGTTTAGTGCAAACACCGCATCACTTTTTCTCAGCAGACCCGTTTGAGCGTAATTTAAATAACCACAGCCAAATCCCTAATGAAAACATGCTTTTTTATGGGTTGATCCAAGATGGTAATGACATGTGGGATGCCACCTTCTTTTGTGGCTCATGCGCCGTTTTAAAACGTGAAGCACTTGATAATATTGGTGGCTTTGCATTTGAAACGGTAACCGAAGATGCCCACACTGCTCTGCGTATGCAACGTGCCGGTTATAAAACCGCTTATATAAATATCCCACAAGCTGCAGGCCTTGCCACCGACAGCCTCTCTGCACATATTGGCCAGCGTATTCGTTGGGCTCGGGGTATGGCGCAAATATTTAGGCTCGATAACCCAATTTTAGGTAAAGGGCTCGATATACCACAGCGCCTGTGCTACTTAAACGCCATGCTGCACTTTTTATCGGGCATTCCGCGTATTGTATTTTTAACCGCGCCACTGGCGCTCATATACTTTAATGCTTACATTATTTATGCGCCGTTTTTAGCTATTTTTATTTATGTAGTGCCTACACTCATACAAATAAAAGCGACCAACTCACGAATTCAGGGTAAATATCGCTACTCTTTTTGGGGTGAAGTATATGAGTCTGTTCTTGCGTGGTACATATTAAAGCCGACAACCGTTGCGCTAATAAACCCTAATAAGGGTAAGTTTAACGTAACAGAAAAAGGCGGCTTAAATGATAAAGAGCATTACGATTGGGGTATATCTAAACCCTACTTGGTACTTTTACTCATAAACTTAGTTGGCATGCTTGTAGGTGTTTTACGCTTAGGCTTTGGCGATCCGAGCCAAGTGGGCGTTTTGTTAATCAGCATGGGCTGGGCAATTTATAATATTATTATTTTAGGCGCTGCGGTAGCCGTTGCTGCAGAAGCTAGGCAAGTAAGGCAGTCACACCGTATTAAGGCAAACTTTCCGGCTGGCGTGCGCTTAGCAAATGGGCATACGTTAAAAGTTAAAATAACCGATTACTCTGATAATGGGGTGGGCATTGAAACAGAGCACGCTCATTTATGCCGAGTAAACGACAAAATAGAGCTATTAATGAGCCGCGGAAATAAACAGTTTTCGTTTACAACGTATGTATGTAACACCCGAAACAAACAAATTGGCTTAACGTTAAAAGATCTCTCGCTCGAAAAGCAAAAAGCATTTATACAATGCACCTTTTCAAGAGCGGATGCGTGGCTTGACTGGCAAAATAATTTTCGTCATGACCGCCCTTCATATAGCTTTAAAGAAGTACAAAAAACAAGTTTAAGAGGATTTAGCAATTTATTGTTTCATGCTCCTAAGCCATTACAACCCTTTGTAAAACTAATGACAAAAATTGTTGTATATATAAACTCTTTCACCCCTAAAAAACCAATAGTGCATAATAATTATGATTAAAAATTTGCTTAATACATTTCTAATACTGTTTTTAACATGCAGTGCTTACAAAGCATGTGCTATTGAGCCAATGCACGATAAATCTGTGTTTATAAATGGCTACCCAGAAAGCGCCAACGTGTCTAGTTTAAGATTAGACTTTGCTGCTTTAGGCTTTAATGGCTACAAGCTTGATGGCATTAACAACAACTCAAGAGTGGATTTTACCAACCGCATTGATAAATTAAGCACCGATTTACAGCTTAATTTTTCGTACACAAACTCGCCCTCATTGATTGCTAACGTGTCGCATTTAAAAGTGTATTTTAATGAAAACTTAGTCACTGTACTGCCCATAAATGAGCAACTAAGTGTGGTTAAAAATACCGTTAACCATAGCCTAAAACTCAATGCTAAGTATGTACAAGACTACAACCAAGTACGGTTTGAGCTTGTTGGTTATTATGATTTACGTTGCCAAGATTACTTTAGTCGCTCTATTTGGACCGAAATTAATAAATCGAGCAATATCACGCTCAATCAAAAGCAACTGGCAATAGATAGCCGTTTAGAATATTTACCAGAGCCCTTTTTTGATGCCAAAGATTACAATAAGTTAAGCTTACCGTTTGTGTTTGCAAAAACACCTAACACCAAAACGATTGAAGCGGCTGCGACTCTTTCAAGCTGGTTTGGCGCGCAAGCTGACTGGCGTGGTGCTGATTTTCCGGTGGTGATTAACAAATCATTAGATACGCACAGCGTGGTTTTTATTACCAACGATTCAAAGCCTGACTTTTTAAAAGACTATCCCGATGTGGAAAAGCCAACCGTTGAGATTATTTCAAACCCACTACATAGATACAGCAAAATGTTGCTTATTTTAGGGCGTGATGAAGACGATTTAAAAACCGCCGTCACGGGATTGGCCTTTGGCCATAAAGTCATGACCGGCAGAACAGCTAGCATAGAAGCAATTAACCAACTACCGCTTCGCAAGGCTTACGATGCCCCGCGCTGGTTACGCGCTGATAGAGCAGTACACTTTGACGAATTAATTGATTTTGACAATCAGCTACAAGCACAAGGGTTAAATAACGGACCCGTAAAATTAAACGTGCGTTTTGCTCCAGATTTATTTACTTGGCGTGAAAAAGGCATCCCCATTACATTGCAATATCGCAGCACACCCGAGAGCGAGTCTTTGGATTCTCGGTTAAATATGTTGATTAATCAAAAGTTTATTAGTGGATATTTGTTAGATAACGACGACTCTACACTCAATACTACAAAAACATTATTGCCACTTATTGCCAATACCGATACTACACAAAACACAGAAAACTTTTCACTTAATGGCATAAACCTAGCCACTCGGAACGAGCTAAACTTTGATTTTAGATTTAGTGTGCTGAAAAAAGGTGAGTGTGCAATAGCACCACCTGGTGGTGAGTTTGGTGTTATTGATGGTAATTCTAATATTGATGTAAGTGGTTTTGATCATTACATTGCCCTGCCAGATTTGAATGTTTTTGCGAACAGTGGCTTCCCGTACACCAAATATGCCGATTTACAGCAAACACTTGTACTAATTGACCCGCAGCCTTCTGCAAAAGCGTTAACTTTGCTGTTTAATCTTACCGGTCATTTTGGCGCAATAACGGGGTATCCAACCCACAGAATGACAGTGGCCCATTTAAATGAAAATGTTGATTTAGACGACAAAGATATTTTAGTTGTTGCAAAGCCTGGCAGCAAAGCTCAGCAACTAGATGAAGATGCGCATACAAACGTACTTTTAACGAATAACCAACGTGAAATAAAGCAAGCAATTTACAACGGTGCATACGATGAGCAAGCCACAGATAAAATACAAGTAAGTGTAAAAAGTAGCGGAGATATGGCGGTAATTACAGCTTATCAATCTCCTTTTGATTCTGAGCGCTCTGTTGTATCACTTAATGCCACCACTGAAAAAGCATTTGGCTTAATTGATAAAACCCTTATGGACTCGCAAACATTAAGCCAATTAAAAGGCAGTGCTGCGGTTATAAACTCACAAGGCGTTAAAACAATAAAAACCGAAGAGCAATACTTTGTTGGTCATATTCCTGTACATACGCTGGTGTGGTTCCATTTATCTGACCATCCATTTATTCTAGCTCTGCTTTCAATATTAACGCTGTTACTAATTTCATTTATTTTATGGCGATTACTACAAGCACTCACCCATAAGCGTTTAGCTGAAGGAGATGAATAATGACATTACTTAACCGAGCATTATTAGTAGCCGCTTTTTTAAGTTTTTCTGTGTCAGCGCAAACGCAGCAGTGCGAGCCTTGGCAGGGGTGGCAAGTATTTAAAAATCACTTTATTAGTGATGAAGGCCGCGTAATAGACCTAGGCTCAAAACAAAATATTACCACCTCAGAGGGGCAATCATACGCACTATTTTTTGCGCTAGTAGCAAACGATAAAGCCGCGTTTGATAGCATTTTAGATTGGACGCAAGACCATCTCTCTGAAGGCGATTTAAGTACACGTCTGCCTGCGTGGCAATGGGGTGAAACAGGTAATGATACCTATGGGATTATAGACTCAAACCCAGCATCAGATTCTGATTTGTGGATAGCATATAGTTTATCGCAAGCAGCTATTTTATGGGACGACCGCCGCTATAGTATTTTAGCTGCTGTATTAGCGCAGCGTATTATGCGAGAAGAAACCGCCTATATTTCAGGCTTAGGGCTTACTTTATTACCTGCCCCTGCTGGGTTTGAATTTGAAAATAACACCTATAAACTCAACCCTAGTTATTCACCGTTATTTATTTATCAGCAATTTAGCAAATTATACCCGCACTCACCTTGGCAGCAATTACATGAAGCGTCTGCAAAGCTTATTTTGGATACCGCTAAAAACGGAGTGAGCCCTGACTGGGTGATGTATAGCCCAGCAAAAGGTTTTTATTACGATAAAAAAGCAACCGATTTAGGCAGTTTTAACGCCATTAGGGTTTACTTATGGGCCAGCATGATGGCGAACGATGCGCCATACAAAGCACAACTAAGCGAGCAGTTTACCCCTTTTGTAGAGGCTATAAACAGCCGTGGCTACGTTCCTTTAAATACCTATGCGCGCTCTGGCAAAATCCAAAAGCGTGGCCCATTAGGCTTTAATGCTGCCCTACTGCCCATGCTAAAAGAAAATGGCGATGATTCTTTGGTTATGGCCATTCAACAAAAGTTAATGGTCGATAAGTCATTCACACAAACACGCTATTACGACAGTGTATTAAATCTGTTTGGTAGTAGTGCGCTTAATAAGCGCTTCTTAATAACAGCAGACGGGACGCTCAAGCCAAGGTGGAGCACTGAATGTCGTTAAAATGGGCTGTTGTTTGTACGTTAGCAGTCAGCGCAAGTGTGCATGCTAAAACAAATAATGACATTGATACACACTCTGTTGAGTGGCTTTTAAGCCAAATCAATATTGGTGAAGTGCAAGAAAATAAAGATTTAATTGCCGATAGCTTACAAAAGTTATTGGCCATTGCCCCTAATCGAATAGAAAGCCAGTGTGCGCTTGCTCGTTTTGAGTTTGCCAATGGTAAGGCTATACAAGCAAATCAAATTTTAAGAAAAATTGACGGTAACAACACACGTACCCACCCTTGTGTAGAACAATTACGATTAATTGCTAGATTAGAAAACGAAGACAAAGCAGATATACAACAAGCTAAATTACTTGCCCGTGCGGGACGTTACGAACAAGCGCGATTAATTTACAGCAGGCTTTTTAAAAACACCTATCCAAGCTTAGCGTTTGAGCTTGAGCATTTAAGTTGGTATGCACAAGAGCAAAGCCAATGGCAAAATGTAAAAAAAGGCTACGAAAGGCTACTACGCAGTTACGAAAACATCGGCGCGGTAGATATTGCATATGCGCGCCACTTACTCAGAAATAACCCCACTGATAGCACCGCGCTAACTATTTTAAGTAAATATGGTGCCACCTCTCGCTACAGTAATGAAGTAGAAGCAATCTGGTTAGGTGCTTTATCTAACATGCAATTAAATAGCGCTACAGAAAAGCAATTTCAGCGCTACTTTAGCGTGTATCCGTTTAGCAGCAAAGGCGAATTACAGTATCAAGATTTCAAAAAAGATTTAAAAGCGCGACAAAAATTATTAGCTAACCCGGCCTACCAACTATGGCTTAAAGGTGAGGCGTTGCTTGAAAAAAACAAGCTCGTTGCCGCAGAGCCGCTTTTACTAAAAGCGCTCAAAGGGCGCCCTAACGATGGCGCAATTATGCGCAGCCTTGGCACCCTTTATTTGCGTATGGGTAAAAATCAAACATCTTATAATTATTTTACTAAGGCGTATTCGCATACCGCCGATTTTGCCGAGCGAGAAACGCTAAAAGATTTAGCCGCCACAGCGAAGTTTTGGCTTTACATACGCCAAGCTAAAGAAGCCATTAATAATAGTCAGTTTAAAACGGCGTTGCTTAAATTAAATTTAGCCGACACACTTGAGCAAGACCCTGCTAGCGTTTTGTATAACCGCGGATTGTTACAATTTGCTCAAGGTAATTATTCACAAGCGGCCGCTATTTATCAAACCGTGTTAAAAAATGATCCGCTTAATAATGGCGCTCTAACAGGGTTATTAGAAATTGTTGAATTGGATAACAATGAGCAGTCGTTAATCAAGTTTTATAATGCTTTATCTCAGTCTCAAAAAGCACAGCTAAAACCTGTGTATGCGGCAACGTTAAGTAGCCAGCTTCGCGAAAAAGCACGCCAATATAGTGATGCAGGCGATACAGAGCTTGCTGAGAAAACCTTAAAAGGGGCTATTGAACTGGCCCCTGAGCAGCCTTGGCTTTATTACGATTTAGCGTTTATTTATCAACAAAACGGGTTAACTCAAAAGGCAAAAACGTTATTTAATAATGTGCTTTGGCAGTTTCCGCTCAATCCACAGTTACGTTATAGCCATGCTTTATTTTTACGCTCAATTGATGATTATCAAGGCGCTTTAAACACCTTAGAGTATGTGCCGGTTAATGATCGAAATGACGACATAATTACTCTTGAGCAACAGCTTAGGCTCAACGAGTCTCTTCGACAAAGCGAGCGACACTTAAATACCAAAAATAGAACCACGGCTATTTTTCATTTAAGTAATTTAGAAGCGCAAAATTTAACTCCAGTAATGAAAGCCGAACTATCGCGTAGCTGGTATCAAATAGATGAGAAAAAACACGCTCTAAAGTTAATTAATAACGCATTAAATACTGAGCCTACTTTATCACCTTATTGGCATATGCTTTACGCGCAGTGGCTATTAGAACAAAACGAGCGCCCTGCTGTAGAACAATGGTTTTCTCATTACAGCTTGCCAAATAATGTAAGTGCTGGCGAAGTAGAACAGTACGTCAATTTATACACCACGTATATTAATCAGTATTACGAAGGTGGCGAATTATTAGCAAAGCTGAACCAGCTTGATCAAAAGTACCAAAGTACACCCGCCATCACCACGGCATTAATAAATGCTAATTTAGCTCTGGGGCAACAAGAGTCAGCAATTATTGTTTATCAGCAAAAACTGAAAAACAATCAGCCAATTGAACCTCAAGCAATGCTTGCAATAGCAAAAGCTTACAGAGAATTAGGTAACGACTTTCAGGCAAAAGAAGTTACTGAGCGCGCAATAACGCAAACAGATGATCAGCAAGCCTACTTACAGCGCCAAATAATGGCCTCGTTAAATGACTTTAATTACGCAGGTGATGCTTTAGTTTTAGCCAATCAATTAATTGCTAAATCACCCAATGATAAAGAGCTTAGTTATTTAGGCGCTGAAGTTGCTCGAAATTTTAATGAACAAGACCAAGCTAAGCAATGGTATTTAAAAACGCTATCAAGCGAGCAACGCCTAAACGATGAATCGTTTTACAAACAAATTGCTCGCATAGATGAAAATGATGCGTGGTATATTAATGGCGCTAAGCGCGAGCTTATAAATGAGCAAAGCAAAAACCAAGCATACATTGCTATTGGGGTAAACTTTAGTGGCCAAACAAGCACCGAAAGCGAGGCAACTCTTGGCGCAGGCTTAGTACCTATTGAGGCCTACTTTCCACTTTGGCAAGGCCAAGGGTTTATTAAAATAGACCCAACCACTATTAGCGCACAAACAACTCGCTTTGATGAGCAATTTGCTGGTAGCCGCTACGGCCAAGGTGCACTTTGTATATTTACCTGTGCTATTGATGAAGTAAGCCCTGAGCAAGATGGGGTCGACATAGGTATTGGATGGCAAAATGAAAATTGGCGTGTTGATGTAGGCACGACCCCACTTGGCTTTTTAATTGAAGACATAGTATGGGGTGTAAATTACGCCAACAGTATTGGCGACTTTGGTTATAGCCTAGAGCTCGAAAAACGCCCTGTAACAAGCTCCGTGCTCTCTTATGCTGGGCTTGAAGATGTAAATACCGGTGAAATTTGGGGCGGCGTGCGCTCAACAGGCCTAACTGCCAACCTATCTCATGACTTAGGTGGCGATTGGGGCTTTTGGTCAAGCGCCGACTTTACGCTCTATAAAGGGCAAAATGTTAAAGATAACCAACGCTATAGAGTAATGGGCGGGTCTTATTATCGCGTTATTAGTAATCAAGAGCGTGAGTTTACCGTCGGCGCAAGTCTATTGCATTGGGCATATCAGTATAATTTAAGTGAAGAAACATGGGGCCACGGCGGTTACTATAGCCCACAAAACTACGTTGGGTTGTCGGTGCCTTTAAGCTACGATGCGCGCTGGGGCGATGATTTTGTTTATCGCTTAAAAACGGGGATTTCGTATTCGCAAACAAAAACCCAAGCCATTGATTTTTATCCTAACGATACAGACTTGCAGCTACAAGCCTACGATAGAGAATCGATTACCGGGGTGGACCCTGTATTTGAGAGTGATAACAGCTCTGGCGTGTCATACAATCTTGAAGGAAGCTTTGAGTACCGTATAACGCCGCATTGGTTTTTTGGTGGTTATTTAGCCATCGATCGTGCTGACTTTTACGAACCAAACTTTGGCCAGCTCTATATTCGCTATTACTTCAACCCTGTGTACGGGACGTTAGAGTTTCCTGGCACCCCAATTATTCCCTATGCAGACTTTTAACGCAGTGCAAGGTGATATATCGCGAATGCTTCCCCTCGCACTAAGGTATATGTATACTTGAGCGCAATTGTAACTAGGATAAGGGTGTGTCTCTTACCTTGTGGTGTTACTACCATTTAGCAAATCATTATCTTAGCTACAAATAATATACAGATGGTCGAGCGTTTTAGTGCCCCATGGCACAAAACAGCTAAAGCAAAAAATTATAAGGCCATTACAACAATTCTTAAAGTTAGGAAGTAAATATGAGTTCAGCTCCAGATAGTGGTTGGTTTGGCCACCCTAAAGGACTTTCGACATTGTTCTTCACTGAGATGTGGGAACGAATGAGTTACTACGGCATGCGAGCGATGCTCGTATTGTTTATGACAGCAAGCCTACAAGAAGAAGGCCTTGCCTTTACTGTTGCATCAGCTGCTGCAATTTACGGTTTATACACAGGTGCCGTTTATTTCTTAGGCTTACCGGGTGGTTGGCTAGCGGATAGATTATTCGGTGGTCAAAAGGCCGTATGGTACGGCGGTATCATCATCATGTGTGGCCATATTATTTTGGCCGTGCCTCATGAGTATTCATTTTTTATTGGTTTGATCTTTGTTGCTACAGGTACTGGTTTGCTAAAACCAAATATCAGCGCAATGGTAGGCCAGTTATACAGCGATGCTGATGAGCGCCGTGATGGCGGTTACGCTATATACTACATGGGTATTAACTTAGGTTCTTTAATTGGTTACTACGTATGTGGTTACTTTATGGAAAACGTAGGTTGGCACTGGGCATTTGGTGCAGCTGCTGTGGGTATGGCTATTGGCTTAATCCAATATAAGCGCACGCTTAACAATCTACCAGAGCACAGCGCTTTGCCTGCTAACCCATTAAGCGCTAAAGGTGCATCTCGTGCATGGTTTGGTATTGCTGCTTTTGTTGTTATTGCCGCTGGTGTGACCGCTGCAGCAATGACGGGCGCAATTATAATTAACCCAACTGTTGTAGCAGGCTACACAGCTGTTGTGTTTACTATTATATTCTTTATTTATTTCGGGGTTATTTACTTTACAGGTAAATTAACAGCGGGCGAAAAACAAAGAATGTGGGCACTATTTTTAGTATGTGTTGCCTCTGCGTGTTTTTGGTCTGGCTTTGAGCAAGCAGGTTCATCACTTAACCTCTTTGCCCGTGATTACACAGATCGCCTTATTGGCACTTTTGAAATTCCGACTACGTGGTTCCAATCTTTAAACTCACTATTTATTATTGCTTTATCGCCATTTTTTGCCGCGCTTTGGATTAACTTATCTAAAAAGATGGTATCGCCGACTTACAGCGTAAAATGTGCAATGGGCTTAATTATTATGGCTTCTGGCTTTTTAGTTATGTTTATGGCCGCTCACTACGCAGCTGAAGGCTTAAAAGTAGCGCCATACTGGCTAGTAACAACTTACTTTTTACATACAGTAGGTGAGCTTTGTTTAAGCCCTGTAGCATTAAGTGCGGTAAGTAAACTTTCGCCACGTCGTTACACAGGCCAAATGATGGGTGTATTTGTATTAACTTATTCAATTGGTAACATTATTGCTGGCTTACTGGCTGGTAACTTTGATCCAAATAACGTTGAAGAAATCCCTAACTTATACTTACAAATTGCCTTATTTAGCATTGGCGTAGGTATTGTTTTAGTGCTTATGAGCTTTAAAGCGAAAGTATGGGAAAAACAAGGCCTAGAAGAAAAAGCTGCATAATATTGCACGTTTAATTACGCGTAATACTATTTATAATTTCCCCCATAGCCGCTATGGGGGAAATTTTCTCAAATTTCTATATCACCTCGCTGTAAACTGCTATCATCTGCTGATTAATTTTTAACTAGTCTCAGGGACGCAGTACATGCGCTTGTTAACTTTATCTCACACCCTATTTTTAACCTTAAGCATTGTTTTTTTATCAGCCTGTGGTGGTTCAGACGATCAAGTTACAACTAACCCTAATGATCCCGTTGAGCCTGAGCCTAGCGAGTTAACAGTATCTACAACTACAGGTTTAGATGTCAGCCTTGATGAAGGAAGCTTTTTACTGACTGTACCTGCCAATGCCGTCTCTCAAAACACTGAACTTACACACGAAAAAACAGTATTAGATGATGCAAATGCACTACTAAATATTATCTCAGATATACACCTACTCACCCCAAGTACGCTTTCTTTTAGTGATCCAATTACTATCAGCATAAAAATACCTGATGATTACCAATTAGGAGGCCAGCTATTTATTGCTAGACAATCTGGCGATGGCTGGGAAGTTATTGATAACTCTTTTGTTGCAGATGGGTTTGTAAGTGCGCAAGTAACAACACTAGGAACCTTCGCTATTATGATGCAGCGCAATGAGGCCTTTGCTGCTATAGGCCCAACGTGTGATGCCACAGCCACAGAGCAATCGGTTAGATTTGTTCATGTTGCCGACCTACATGCGCGATTCGGTTATGAGGAGCAATACTTTAGCCGCATAAAAGCCTACTACAACCAAGTACTTGCACAAACGCCGCATACCCTTTTTACCAACGGGGGTGATGACTACGAAAAAGGCACTGTTGCTGAGCAACTATCACAAGGTAGCGCTACAGAAGAAGCCATTAAAGCCATGCAGTTTGATTTACGTGTGGTAGGAAATCACGACTATGCATGGGGGCCAGAAAAGTTATTAAGCTACTCGCAAGATGATAACGCCATAGTACTTGCCAGTAATACACGCTATGAAGGCGAACAATTACAAGATTTTGCCGCTGTAGGCTTTGCTAAAGTACAAGTAGGCTGTGTGACCTTAGGTGTATTTGGTATGACCTCAGTACCTTGGAACGAGCTAGACGAACCGATAGATGATGAGCCTATACCTGATTTTATCAAACAATTTAAAATGAGCTGGCAGTGGCAACAAATAGCACAAAGTATAGTAAACCAATACCAAGACGATGTTGACTACATGGTAATGCTAAGCCATTTAGGTGAAGGCTTAGACATTGATATGGCAACCGATGTAAGCGGTATTGATTTAGTGTTAGGCGGCCATACTCATGGCGGTGAAAGTTATAATACGCTCGAGAACGGCGCTGTGGTTATTCAGCCAGATTTTTACGCCAAAGGCATCACCGATGTTACTCTCACGTTTAACTTGCAAGATAAAACATCGCCAACAATAGATTACAGCACCATTGAAACTGACAGCATCAGCGAACGTGATGAACCAACTAAACTGGCAATTGATGAAATTATGGGCCGCTATGCGCCTGATGCAAATACAGAAATTGCTATTTCTGAAAACTACCCAAGTAGTTTAGAACTTGCAGAAATAACGGCTTTAGCTGCAGCCCATGCAAGTGATATAACGGTGGCCCTGCTTAACCCAGAATTAGTACAAACAAGGTGGACACCAGGGACCTTAACGCAAGAAGACTTTCATAAAGCCTACTATGTTGAGCGCCAGCCCTCTAACACTCCTGGCTTTAATTCGTTATATAGCGTAACGGTTACAGGTAGCGATTTAAACACCATGTTTGCCAGTCAGCCAGATTGGTTTTTACTCAAACCAGATGATATACAAGCTGCGAGCACTTATCAGGTTGCGTTGTTTAAAGGCGCAGCACTTAATCCTGAGCTATTTTTTAGCGGTGTAACGTTTTCAAACGTTGAAGCCATTGACGAAGCATGGTGGTTACTTGATCAATATGCGCGTTTTAGAACAAGCCAGTGCTTATACCTAGATACCGATAATCAACTCTTTTCATGTAATGAGCAAAGCAATGTCACAGTGTGGAATTTTGACGATGCAAATAGCCCTTTGGCAGCAGATTATGGCCCTTCAGTATTGAGCTATTTTGACCCAGAACAAACAAACTGGGGCCCTGAAGAAACACAATATAATACAACTCAAGCACTTGGTATTGCTGATTTTGCTGATGGCAGCTCAGGTGTAATGGCGTTTTCACGCCACGCCCCTACCGAGGGGTTATTAATAACCTTAAATACACCTGCCAATGGTGATTATGCAAGTGAAGGAATGGTTTCTGATTACACCTTAGTAATGGATTTATATTGGCCAGAAGAAGGCAAAGATATTTATCGCGCTATCATGCAAGCAAACACACAAGATTACCTCACTGATGATGCCGATATGTTTATCGACCCAACGGGCGGTTATGGTAAATCAACCAGTGATAGTGGTTACTTTGGACAAACAGAGCCTGAAAACTGGCACCGAGTTGCATTTGTATTTTATACCGCCCCCAGTAATGGGGTATTTGAAGTTTACATAGACGGCGAGCTTGCTGGTGTGAAAGAAGACGGTGAAATAAATAACACCTGGGCATTAACGTCATCTGTTTTACTCTTTACAGATAACAACTTTGAAACAGTGCCCGGTTATTTAAACGCTCTTTTATATGCTGGGCGCGCCCTGACTCGAGACGAAATTAAAAGCATAGGCAGTGCACAATCAAAGCTGACATTTACCCCTACAACACGGGTATTAAACCAAGCTATTGAGCGCCATTACCAAGCAGCTCCAACCGTAAAACCTAATCTTTGGCTCGAGCAGCGCAACACATTTTTTAACAACAGTACACAAAGCGTAAACAATTAAATACAAAAAACATTACGTAACTACATTTTTAAAAGAGGTTTTATTTTTATAAAACCTCTTTTTTATTTATTTATATCAATACCTTAAACTTTAATAAACTAAAAGCATCAAGCTAATACATGCTCGTTTACCCTAAAGCGTAAGGTATAAACCTATTGACTAAGTAAACGTCTTATTAAATTTACAGTTTGCTCAAATGCTAAATCTGCTCCCCCTCTTCCCCAAACTTAAAATCTAGTTGATTATCTAGCTCAACACGACAACAACACATAATCGCAGTAGCAATATTTATTGCAGGAGTAATAAAAATGAGTGAAGCAAATAATCCACTAGGTTTAGTTGGTATTGAGTTTACTGAATACGCAACACCTGATGCAGACTACATGGATAAAGTGTTTACTGATTTTGGTTTTTCAAAATTAAAAAAATTTAAAGGCAAAGATATTGTCTATTACAACCAAAACGACATTCACTTTTTACTAAATAACGAACGCGATGGTTTTTCTGCTGAATTTGCAAAAAGTCATGGCCCAGCAATTTGCTCTATGGGTTGGCGCGTTGAGGATGCACAGCATGCATTTGAAACAGCTGTAGCACGTGGTGCAAAACCCGCAACCGACTCAACCCATAAAGACTTACCTTACCCCGCCATTTACGGTATTGGCGATAGCCTGATTTACTTTATTGAGCAATTTGGTGATAAAGGGTCTATTTATGAGTCTGACTTTGAAGATTTATCATCACCAAATGTAGTTGAAGATAAAGGCTTTATACGTATAGATCACTTAACTAATAACGTTTACAAAGGCACTATGGAAACATGGGCAAACTTTTACAAAGACGTATTTGGTTTTACAGAAGTACGCTATTTCGATATTAAAGGTCAAAAAACAGCGTTGCTATCGTATGCATTAAAATCACCCTGTGGCACCTTCTCAATTCCTATTAATGAAGGTAAAGGCAATAACAACAACCAAATAGACGAGTATTTAGGCGAATATAATGGCCCTGGTGTACAACATCTCGCGTTTTTAACTGACGATTTAGTTAGCTCGCTTGATAAGCTTGATAAATCGACCATTGCTACTTTAGACATTATTCCTGAATATTACGACACTATTTTTGACCGTGTACCGTGGGTTGCAGAAGATAAAGAAAAAATTCGCGAGCATCAAATATTAGTCGATAGCCAAAGTGAAAACTGCTACCTATTACAAATTTTCTCTAAAAACCTATTTGGACCTATTTTTATAGAAATGATCCAACGTGTAGATGATGGTGGTTTTGGTGAAGGTAATTTCCAAGCATTGTTTGAGTCAATTGAGCGAGACCAAGAGCGCCGCGGCGTTTTATAACTTTTTTGAATAAATTAAAAGCAGCGATCTTCGCTGCTTTTTGTCGTTTTAATATTTAAAAAGTAGGGTGCAAGATACAAGTATGCTTAAATAAATGCATGCACCCAACATCAAACCTAAAGGATAAGTAATGAGCCAAATTAACGAAACCCACGACATTAATTTAACTAGCTGGGTAGAGTCGGCCAATATTAAAGGCTGTGACTTCCCGATTCAAAATTTACCTTTTGCAGAATTTCGTACTAAAAATACAAATGAAAAATTTAGAGGCGGGGTTGCTATTGGCGATCAGGTTATTGATTTAGCAAAATTGAGCCACTTAAACATTTTTACCGGTGATGCTAAAACAGCTCTGGATGCAGCAAGCGAATCAACACTAAATACATTTATGGGTTTAGGGGAGCAATACTGGTCAGCACTGCGCTTAGCGCTTTCAAAAGTATTGCGTGAAGGCGCACAGCAACAAAAAGAAATGCAAAGTACCCTTATTGCTCAAGCTGATATAGAGTTTTCACTGCCGTGTCGTATTGGTGATTACACCGACTTTTATACCTCAATTTACCATGCAACCGCCGTTGGTAGCTTGTTTAGACCAGACAACCCGCTTTTACCAAACTATAAATGGGTGCCGATTGGCTATCATGGCCGCTCTTCATCTATTGATGTATCGGGGCAAACGTTTCACCGCCCTAAAGGGCAAACTAAAGCGCCCGATGCAGATACTCCATCATTTGGCCCATGTAAGCGCCTAGATTACGAGTTAGAGCTCGGTATTTACTTAGGCAAAGGCAATGAGCTGGGTGATGCTATCGCCATTGAAAACGCTGAAAACCATGTATTTGGTTTTTGTGTATTTAATGATTGGTCAGCACGAGATTTACAAGCATGGGAATACCAACCATTAGGCCCGTTTTTAGCTAAAAACTTTGCATCAACCGTATCGCCTTGGATTGTCACCACTGAAGCACTTGCACCTTTTAGAACTAGCTGGACACGTGATGAAAACGATCCACAGCCAATGCCGTACCTAGAATCTGCCGCTAACCGCGAGCAAGGTGCATTTGATATCCAGATGGATGTTAAAATTCAGACTCAAAAAATGCGTGATGAAAACCACCAACCTACGCAGGTCTCTGCCTCAAGCTTCAAACATTCATATTGGACTGTGGCGCAAATGGTGACCCATCACACTGTAAATGGCTGTAACTTTATGCCAGGTGATATGCTCGGCTCTGGCACCCAGTCAGGCCCTACACATGAAGAAGCGGGTTCTTTATTAGAGCTTTCTCGTGGTGGTAAAGAAAAAATAACCCTGAGTAATGGTGAGCAGCGCAGCTTTTTAGAAGATGGCGATAACGTAATTATGCGCGGCTGGTGCGAAAAGCCAGGCTATGCCCGTATTGGCTTTGGTAGTGTAGAAAGCACAGTATTACCTGCTAAATAACTTATTGGTTATTGATATGTCCTAAATAAGCAAACACATTTGAGGACAACACATAGCAAATAAAAAAGCCACCTAGTTAAACTAGGTGGCTTTTTCGTATCTAAAGTACGGGTTGATTAAAGGTCTTTTTCAACCTCATCAAATAGCGCAGTAATATTTTGCGCTGGCTCTTTCGTCGCTAAGCTTACAACGACAATTGCAATACTTGCTAAAATAAAGCCTGGTACAATTTCGTACATGTAACTGCTTAAGCTTTGCCCATCAATCATAAATGGTGAGTAAATCCAAAACAGAACCGTACCTGCACCTACAACCATACCTGCTAGTGCGCCTTCAAAGTTCATGCGTTTCCAGTACAGGCTAAATAAAACCAGTGGGCCAAATGCCGCACCAAAACCTGCCCATGCATTACTTACTAAGCTTAATATTGAGCTGTCTCTATCGTACGCTAAGTAAATAGCACACAAAGCGACTGCTGCTACACTAATACGCCCTACAGTAACAAGCTCTGTGTCGCTTGCTTCTTTGCGTAAAAACGTTTTGTAAAAATCTTCAGTTAACGAACTTGAGCTAACAAGTAACTGCGAAGAAATTGTACTCATGATTGCAGCTAAAATAGCCGCCAATAAGAAACCTGCAATTAATGGGTGGAATAATAACTCAGAAAGAATTAAGAAAATGGTTTCTGGGTCTTCAACAACAATGTTGTTTTCGTAAGTGTACGCTGCACCAAATAAACCAGTACCCACAGCACCAATGGCTGCAACTATCATCCATGTCATACCAATACGGCGAGCCGTTGGCATATCTTTTACGCTACGCACCGACATAAAACGTACAATAATATGAGGTTGACCAAAGTAGCCTAAGCCCCACGCCATTGCCGAAATAATCCCTAATGCAGAGCCTGCACCTATCCAATTAAGCATATCGGGGTTAACGCTATGAAGCGTTGACTCTAGCGGTTGATCTAATAAAGAGTAAGCAACGGTCGGTACCAGTATCAAGGCAATAAACATAATACAGCCTTGCACAAAGTCAGTTAAGCTAACTGCTAAGAAGCCACCAAATAAGGTATATAAAACAACAACACCAGTGGTGATGTATAAACCCATTTCGTAACTTAAGCCAAATGAGCTTTCAAACAATTTACCGCCTGCTACAACACCTGATGATGTATAAAGCGTAAAGAACACAATAATTACTACCGCAGAAACTACACGTAAAAGGTTTGATTTATCATTAAAACGATTAGAGAAGTAGTCTGGGATTGTGATTGAGTCGTTTGCTTTTTCAGTGTAAACACGCAAACGAGGCGCAACTAAAAAGTAGTTTAACCACGCACCAATAACCAAGCCTATTGCTATCCATGTGCTACTAAAGCCAGTAACGAACATAGCGCCAGGTAAGCCCATTAAAATCCAACCGCTCATATCCGATGCGCCAGCAGATAATGCTGCAACACTTGGAGATAAGCTACGTCCACCTAGCATATAACCCGAAACATCACTTGTAGACTGTTTGTATGCATAAAGTCCAATGCCAAGCATGACTATAAAATACAATACCAGTGAAATAATCATTCCTGTTTCCAAATTCGCCTCCACAAAGTTGTATAAAACAGGCTTTTAATCCTAATAATGACTCTTAAAATATTATAATAAAGACACTATTGGGGTAAAAACCATCCGTCTTGACTATACCATGCTTAAAGGTGATAACTCCAACTTGTCACACTGAAGTGAACAAAAAACAGTCGCATTGACTATTTAACCCTCAAGCACCCGATATACTGTAAATTTATTTACATATATAGCTAATATTTAATAACAATTCATTAAATCAATAACAATTACCTAATGCTATTTCGAACGTTTTGCCATATATTATAGCCATTGCTAATAATTATTATTTTGTACGGAACTATTTATGTATTTTTATGCTGCACGCCAACCTATTTTAGACCGCGAAAAGGAGCTTGTTGGATACGAGTTATTATTTCGTGATGGCGTTGATAATGTATTTCCAGACATAGACGGTGACGAAGCAACAACGAAACTAATCGAAGGGAGTCAGTTTAATTTTGGCTTAGAAGATTTAACTGGCAACAAACCCGCCTATATTAACTTTACTCTAGAAACCTTACTTAAAGGTTACCCTACTATGTTAGGGAAAGAGACGGTCGTTGTAGAAATCCTTGAAACAGTACAACCAGGTAAGCGCTTACTGGCTATTGTTAAAGATTTAAAAGAAAAAGGCTACACCCTAGCGCTTGATGATTACATTCACCAACCAGTATGGCGCCATTTTTACCCGTTTATCGATATTTTAAAAATAGACTTTTTAACCACTGATGAAAGTGCAATAAAAACCATAATTAACGATATTAAAGCCTATCCACACATCAAGCTTTTAGCTGAAAAAGTAGAAACCTATGAAGCTTATAATTTAGCTCTAGAGCTTGGGTTTGAATATTTTCAGGGGTTCTTTTTTTCAAAGCCTGAAATGGTACAAAGTAAAGCACTACCGCCATCAGAAATGGCATTAGCAGAGCTGCTTTACGAAACCTCATCTGTTGAAATGGATCTTAAAAAGATAACCGATGTGTTTGAACGTGACGTAAATCTATCATACAAGTTATTGCGTTATTCAAACTCAGCTGCGTTTGCGCGCAGAGCCGAAATAAACACAATCAAACAAGCACTCATCGTCCTTGGCGCTAACGAAATTAAAAAGCTGTTATCTTTGTTATTTGCAGCGCAAGTTTCTGCCGATAAACCTGTTGAGCTAATTAGGCTTTCGCTAACACGTGCACGATTTGGCGAACTACTTGCTATTTCACACGGGCAGTTTAAAGATACCGGTATGGCCTTTTTAACTGGTATGATGTCGCTTATGGACGCCATTTTAGATGAAACCATGGAAAGCGTTATGCAAAAGCTCCCGCTGTCTGCAGAGATAAAAGCTGCGCTATTGAATGACGAAGGCCTGCTTGCTCAGTATCTAAACTTGGTTAAGTTTTATGAGCACGCAGATTGGCAAGCCGCCAACGAAATTGCAAAACAATTAAATTTAGGCGAAGAAGTTGCCAATGCATACCATGACGCCTTAACGTGGGTTAATGAGCAAATGCAGCTGATGGTTAAAGAATAATAAACATTATGGCTTATTTATTTAAGCTCAAAATACACATAAAAAAATGCCAGCAATTGCTGGCATTTTTTTATAGCTGTTATTTATAGGCTTTCTAAGAAGTCTTCATCAAAGTCTTCGGGCTCTTCTTTGATTGGAGGATTGCCGTCGTATAGCTCATAAAGCTGACGCTGAAAGTATATGTCTTTAACAAATAAATACGGGTCGAGTGAATCATTAAGTAAGCCTTCTTGCGGGATAAGCGAAGCACGAGCTTCAACCGCTTTAAGCGCAAAAACTAAAATAGTTTGAGGCGTAGTCAAGGCGATTTCTGGTAACACAAAGTTATCAACTACATCGCCTGTTAAGTTACGTGCTGTAGTCGGTCCCATTGCTGGCAGCATAATATATGCGCCGTCGCCAACGCCCCACACGCCCAATGTTTGGCCAAAGTCTTCATCTACCAGCTCAAGTCCAAGTGAACTTGCAACATCAAAAATACCAAACACACCTACCGTAGAGTTAACTAAAAAACGCGCTAAACTCACGCCTGCGTTGCCCGCTTTACCTTGTAGCCCTGCATTTATCATATCAACAGGCGCACTAATATTATCGGTAAAGTTAACAATCCCATTGCGTACAGGTACAGGGGTCACTTCTACATACCCTACAGCCACAGGGCGTAAAATATAAGCATCAAGAATATCCATATTAAAGTCGTACAATGGACGGTTAATGCTTTGTAGCGGATCGCGCTCATCAACTTTGTTTTCTGGTACTTGTGCACATCCGGCTAGCACCAATAAACATAAAAAAGTAAAACTATGCTTTAACATCTAATGTCCTTAAGGTATTAATGTATCAATTTGAAGTTGGTAGTCACTTACGTTTTCACGTTGTAGTGTCTCAGAGTGCCCCTCTAACTCACCACTACTTGGCATAACTGACTCATCGATTGAGATCCGCGCTGTGATCACAATATCTTTAGCACTTGATAAGTTTAACCCATCAACCATTGCATTAGCATCAGTGAGTTGCACCGTTAGCGGAAAGCTGTATTCATTTAGTTTAACAACCGCTAATGGCATAGGAGAGCCTTGAGCAGCCTTGGCAAAAATAAATAAAGTCCCCTGCTGTGGCTGCTTATCGAAAAGCTCATCTGCTAAGCTCACAGTAACACTAATAGCACTGTTAGCAGAGACCGGCATTACAGAGCCCTCATTTTGCATTTGTTGCTCTATATCGGAAATACGCTGCGCTATCATTGAATAACGCGTATCGCTTTTATCCATGCTTGCCAGTAATACTTCAAACGCCGCTTTGGCTTGCGGCCAGTCCTTGCGCTCATAGGCAATAAGCGCTAATAAAGAAATAGCATCAAGGTTTGTTGGTTCAACCTTTAGCACTTTAGATAGCATACCCGCTGCACGCGTCATGTTCTCTTCGCTGCCTTCAAGCAGTAAAACTTGGCTGTAGCTAATGAGTACTTGCATATTGTCTGGGTTCATTCGCAGGGCTTTATCAAACGATTGCTGCGCCATATCAAATTCGTTTAACGACATAGCTACACGTCCAAGCAACATCCACGCAACTTCGTCATCGCCTGATTCATTAAGCTTAGTGCGCAGCGCTAAAGCAAACGCTTGCAGCTCGTTTTGAGTAAGAGGCTCACCTTTTTGCATTACCGCACGCTCGCCATAATCTGCAAGGTTATCCATTGCATCATACCACGCTGCTATTTGCTGCTGGCTCCCTGTAAAGGTGTAAAAAACACCGGTGAGGGCTAATAAAAATGCTGCGCCTGTTAAAGCAAAAATACGGTTATTACCTTTGCTATTAAGCGATTTTTCTGGCGAAAGCTCGTTCAATAAACGACGTTTTAGCTCAATAACCGATTCACTATGGCTTTGCGCATCAATACGTTGATTGTCTAAGTCGTTTTGCAGCTCAACTAAACGCTGCTCGTAAATGCTGATCAATTCTGCATTAGCATTGTGAGTAATGGTTTGCACGCGCTCTTTTTTTAAAAAAGGCAACATAATAAAAGCCAGTGCAATTAGTGTGAGTAAAGCAAAACACGCCCACATTAAAATCATTAATTTTGCTCCTGACGTTTATTTTCTGCAATTAACTTAGCAAGTTTTGCTTCATCATCGCTGTTCCAGGTTTGCTTAACTGACGCCTTACGCTGGCGAATTACAATAAAACCAAAACCCAAAATAACAATAAGTACAGGTAAAACCCAAAGTACTAATGTGGCCGGTGTTACAGGCGGATCGTAATGAACAAAATAACCGTATCTGTCTATCATGTAATCGATTACTTCGTCTTTTGTTTTACCTTCTTTTACCAGCGCGAGTACCTTGTCGCGTAAATCTTTTGCAACAATGGCATCAGAGTCTGCAATATTTTGGTTTTGACATTTAGGGCACCTGAGCTCTTTGGTTAACTCTTCAAAGCGAACGGCTTGCTGGTTATTGTCAAACTGGTAGCGATCTTGCTCGGCATACACTGCCATACTTATAAAAAAGCTCAGGGTTAATAAAAACACTCGCATTAATTTAGCTCCTGCATAACAGGGGCAAATTTAGCACGCCATACGCGCGGGTTTAGATCCCCTGTATGGTGTAATAAAATTTTACCCGTTTTATCCACTAAGAATGTTTCAGGGGCACCTGATACACCTAAATCAAGTGACAAGGTACGGTGCAAGTCTAAAATATTAAATTGGTATGGGTCGCCAGCACGGCTGAGCATATCGCTCACATCGGTGCGCAAAGCCTGCATATCAAATGGGCCATCAAAATCGGCATCGTACCCTTGTACATAGTACAAACCAATAATTTTTACGCCTTGCTCGCGTAGCTTAGTTAAATACCCTAGTTCAACTAAACATGTAGGGCACCAAGTCCCCCATACATTAAGTAAATAAACTTCGCCTTTTAGGCTTTCATCTGTCCAGCGCTTATCATCTTGCATTAAATCAGGCAGGTTAAACGCAGGCATCGTTTGGCCTAGTCGTCCGGTTTGAATTTCACGCGGGTTGGCAAACAAACCTTGATACAAAAATACACATAAAAATATGAATATTAATAACGGTGCTAAAGCTAAAATTTTACGGTTCATTACGCATTCTCCAACGCTTTTTTGCGTGTACTTGCTGATGTACGGTAGCGTTTATCGAATAAAATCATAAACCCTGCAAGCGATATAAGTACACCGCCTATCCACATCCAACGCACGAACGGTTTGTGATAAATACGCAGTGACCATGCCCCTTTACTTAATTGCTCACCGAGCGCTAAATATAGGTCGCGAGTAAAGCCGGCATCAATTGCCGCTTCGGTCATAAATTGCATACCAATATCGTATTTGCGTTTTTCTGCATGTAACTCAGTCACTAGCTTATCGTTATTGAATACCGACACTACACCAGCATGCCCACTGTAGTTAGGGCCGCGTATTGCTTTAACGCCATCAAATCGGTATTCGTATTGGTTAAGCGTGACAATATCGCCTTGCTTCATAGAAACATCACGCTCTACCGAGTACGCCGAAGTAAGCGTAACGCCTGCAATAACAAATGCTAAACCAACGTGACCTAGCACCATAGCCCAGTAGCTAATACCTAAACGTTTAATACCTTCTTTTAGCGTCCCGTGAACCGACGCCTTGGCGAATAAATCTATGGCAGTAGAGACTGCAACCCATACACCTAAGGTGGTGGCTAATAATGTAAGTGGTTTTACGACATCGTAGCTTGAGAACAACCACGCACAGGTAATAACAACACTTATTAACACACCTATTAATACTTTATTTTGTAGTACAGCCCACTTGTTTTGTTTCCAACGAAGAAAAGGCCCTATTCCCATTAATATGGCAAATGGTACTAATAAAATGGCAAACATTTTATTAAAGAACGGTTCGCCAATAGAAATACTGCCTAGGCCCATTTCTTTATGCACCATAGGTAACAAAGTACCTAAAAGAACAATTAATGTGGCTACCACTAAAAAGATGTTGTTAAGCCATAAGGCCACTTCGCGTGATACAAACTTGTAACGGCCTTCGCTTTTAACTTGTGATACGCGCAGCGCATACAACGATAAACCGCCGCCAACAACAATGCCTAAAAAGGCTAGAATAAATAAACCTCTATCGGGGTCAGTGGCAAATGCATGCACCGATACAATAATGCCTGAGCGAACAATAAAGGTGCCTAATAAGCTCAGTGAAAATGCAGCGATGGCAAGCAGCACAGTCCACGATTTAAATACACCGCGCTTTTCTGTCACGCTCAAAGAGTGCAATAAAGCCGTAGCAACTAGCCAGGGCATAAGCGATGCGTTTTCTACCGGATCCCAAAACCACCAGCCACCCCAGCCAAGCTCAGAGTAAGCCCACCAGCTGCCTATAGTTATTCCTAAACTTAAAAAGCCCCAAGCAGTCATCGTCCATGGGCGAGACCATTTAGCCCAGGTGTTATCAAGTTTACCTGTTAAAAGTGCTGCAATAGCAAATGAAAACGCAACCGATAACCCTACATATCCCATATACAGTAATGGCGGATGAATGATCATACCGGGGTCTTGTAGTAGCGGATTTAAATCACGCCCTTCAACAGGGAAATACGGCAGTAAGCGTTCAAACGGACTTGAAAGCAGTAGTGTGTACATCATAAAACCGACACCTAAAAAGCCAAGCACACCTAAAACGCGTGCACGCAACACCCAAGGTAGGGATTTAGAACGCATAGCAACTACGGCGGTCCACCCTGCTTGCATTACAAGCCACAGTAAAATAGCGCCTTCGTGCCCACCCCACGTAGAGGTAATTTTATAATACCAAGGCAACGTACTACTTGAATGATACGCCACATAAGATACCGTAAAGTCATCTGTTAAGCTGGCATAGATAAGCGCAGCAAACGAGAGAAGTACAAAAGCAAATTGCCCAACGGCTAAAGACGGGGCCGCACGCATTAAACGAAGATTACCGGTATGCGCGCCCCATAGCGGAAAAATACACAGTAAAACGCTTAGCACCATGGCAAGCGTTAAAGAAAAATAACCAAGTTCTGGGATCATATTAGCTACCGCTATCTAGGTTGTATTTTGGTTTTTCGTGTTTAATTCCTTTTACGGCTTCTGCTACTTCTGCTGGCATGTATTCTTCATCATGCTTAGCCAGTACTTCAAAAGCTTCAATCACGTTTGGTTCTACAAGCACACCTTGCGCTACAATACCTTGGCCTTCGCGAAATAAGTCAGGCAAAATGCCTTGGTATTTAATTGTTACTAATGGCCCGGTATCAATCAGTTTAAAGCTGACTTCTAAACTTTGTTCATTACGAATGACAGAACCCGGCACAACCATACCGCCAATACGCAACTTTTGCCCTATTTGCGGTTTTTCTTTATCTGGGCCTTTGCCGTCTATTAGCTCGCTTGGTGTATAAAATAAGTTTATGTTTTCTTGTAGCGCATAAAGCACTAGGCCTACAGAGGCACCAATACCAAACAGTACTGCAATAATTACCAATAGGCGTTTTTTACGTCTTGGGTTCATGAGATTTGTTCCTGCTTCGCTTTTTTAATTCGCGCTTCGCGCGCAACTTGCTGCTCTACTGAGGCCATAATACGTTTTGTATCACGTAAAGAGCTAAATAAAATGCCTAACAAAATTAAGGCGCATGTACCAAATGAAAGCCACACGTAAAACCCGTAGCCTCCCATTGCAATAAAATCAGAAAAAGAGTCAAACTGCATAATTTACCCCTTACTTAACAAGGCTCGAACCCAAGGTCGATGCTTTTCACGTTGTAATATTTCATTTTTAAGGCGAATTAACGTTACAGTGCCCACAAACGCTGCAAACGCTAAAATATTTACTATAAGCGGCCAAAACATACTTGGGTCAATGGCTTTTGTATCAAGCTTTGTGATTGTTGCGCCTTGGTGCAGAGTGTTCCACCACTCTACGGAGTAGTGAATAACAGGTAAATTAATTACCCCTACAATGGCTAAAATAGACGCTGCGCGCCCTGCTGATTTTTTATCTTCAAAGGCATGGTAAAGCGACAGCACGCCTAAGTATAAAAACAATAAAATAAGTTCAGAGGTTAAACGTGCATCCCATACCCACCAAGCACCCCACATAGGTTTACCCCATGCAGCGCCGGTAATTAAGGCAATAGCTGTAACACATGCTCCCACCGGGGCAATAGCAATTACAGCAAGTTCAGCGTTACGTAATTGCCACACTAAAGCGACAATAGCTGCTATAGCCATAGAAGAGTATGCGCCCATAGACAAAATAGCCGATGGAACGTGAATGAAAATAATACGGTAGCTGTCTTTTTGTTGATAATCAGCTGGTGCAAAACCTAAGCCCCAAATCCAACCAACAAGCATACTTATAACCGTAACAACGGCAAAATAAGGCAGTAACGTATTACATAATTGATATGCGCGCTCTGCTTTTGCGTAGGGATGTAACCACTTCCACATATTAACTTACACTCACTTTTAATGCTGACGATATGGCGATGGGTGCACACATAATAGCAACTACTAACATGGCCCCAAGAATGGCAAGCTGCCCACTATAATCCAGCGACATAGTACTGGTATCAATGGCTGACGTTGCAAAAATTAAAACAGGAATATACAAAGGCAACACTAATAGGCTCATTAAAATGCCGCCTTTTTGTAATCCCACAGTAAGGCCAGCCCCAATTGCACCAATAAAGCTTAATAATGGCGTGCCTAATAATAATGTTAATACGGTCGCTAACAGCGCAGAGCTCTCTAAATTAAGCAATAAAGCAAATAACGGTGTCATTAATACTAATGGTAAACCGGTAACTACCCAATGCGCCGCGACTTTAGCCAACACGGTGAGTGATAGCGGGTACGATGAAGCAATTAACTGCTCTAACGAGCCATCGTTATAGTCGTCTCTGAATAATTTATCGAGTCCAAGCATGGTAGAGAGCAAAGCTGCTACCCAAATAATACCTGGCGCCATTCTGTTTAATAGACCGGGCTCTGGGCCAATTGCTAACGGAAATAAAGAAATAACAATGAGAAAAAACAAGATAGGATTGATAATTTCAGCGCGCTGGCGAAACGCAAGCTTTACATCTTTACTAAATACCGCACTAAACAGCAGCCAATATGAATGTTGACGAGTCATCAGTAACGATACTCCAAGGTCACCGTTTGTAGGTTTTCAAACTGTGTTGTTAAATCTTGATGGGTTGTTAGTAAAATAGCGCCACCACTTTTTAAATGCTCAGAAAAACGTTGTTGTAAAAATGCAACGCCATTTTTATCAAGTGCAGTAAAGGGTTCATCAAGCACCCATAGTTTTGCATCGCTTAACCATAATCGCACTAAAGCGACACGACGCTGCTGCCCTGCAGAGAGCATTCTTACCGGCACATCTTCAAGGCCCACTAAGCCAAGCTTAGCTAAAATTGGATATAAGTCGGGCTCATTTGTATAGCCGTTAATGTGCAACCAATGGCGTACGTTTTCCAGTGCGCTGAGCTGCACATTGACACCGGTTTTATGGCCTATAAATAGCAGGTCTGTGGCGTACTCTTCATAATGCTTGGCAATAGCTTGCTGGTTATAAAAAATAGCGCCTTCATCAGGCACACTAAAGCCTGCGACAATACGCAATAATGATGTTTTGCCAGCCCCGTTAGGACCCGCTAATTGCATGATTTGACCGCTATTTAGGCTAAAATTAAGATCCGCAAACAAACAACGTTCTTGCTTGATGCAGGTGACGGACTTAATGTGTAACAAGATGACGTTTCTCTATGCCAAAAATTAGGCGTTAGTCTACCATAATGATAGGGTAATACGAATATTGCTTTAAAATCGATTCACGAAAATTAGCGAAAACTTGATTTAAAATAATGAATAATCCAACGCAAATCACATTATCTAATTCATTGGTTAATAACCAAAGCGCCCCGAGCACTTCGCACGAATTAGTACAATTACCCGAGCAGGTACTTGCGGCTAAAAATATTCAGTTTTCAAAAGGCTCAATTACACTCGATGTTTTAATTGATAAACACTGGCAAACACTACGCTTAGGCATAACGCATGCCCCTCAAAATACAGACAAAATAGCAAGTGCTAACATACAGCTCAGCGCTGATGGAAAGCAGCTAAATATTACTCCTAACAATACCAATATTACACTTAGCAACGCATCACAACTGCAGCGTTTTTTAAATTATGTTAGTACCGGTAGTGAAATACAAAGTAAACCCTTGCCAGCCAATGTACAGCTTTCGCCGTCACCGCAACTTATGATACCTAGCCTTAATGCCAGTATCGCAATTAACAAAGAAACCGCACAGCTGTTAAATACCGAGCAGCCATTACAGGTACTAATTAATACAACCAATAAAGGCGCACAAATAAATGTTATTAACCGCTTTGCTGACACCGTCCATACTCAAACTCTCAGCCAACATAAAATTTCGCAGCTATTAACTAACTTACTGCCCAGCGCGCAACTACAAGCAACGCCTAAATTAGCTATTATTTCGCACCCTCAGCATAGTGGCTCGTTCACAACCCCGATAACCAATAAACAGCTTAGTGAATTGCCTAGCAAGCCCGTGGCAGTAAATATTACTAATCAAGCAGATAAGCTGCTCATTAAAACTAACTTACCTAAAATGCAGGTCGCACTTAATAACTCATTTAGTAAACCCTTTACCGACTTGGTTTTATTACAGCAGCAAAATGTAACCAGACCCCCCGCTGATAAAACAAGCCCGCAGTTAAGTGCACAAAGCCCTATAAAGTCATGGTTACAAAATAGCTTTAGTGATATAAAAACGCGAATTAACGATGCCGTTAAATACTTTGAAAACAAACCCTTTGCGAGTAAAACGCCACCTTTGCAGGCTCAACAAGCTAAGCTTGATGTAAATAAAACGCCAACACAAACAAACACGCTAACAAACCCTAATTTAAACAAGCTAAATATAACCGCAGAAGTGGCTAATCATCCTTTTACCCCTAACAGCCCTTTAGCTAAACACTTTGCGCAGCTTCCTCCTTTAGTGCAAATAACCCAGCAATTAAAGGCAAGTGTGTCGTTATGGCAATCAGCAAACAATACAGCTCAGCCCCAAGCAGTGAGCGCCCAACCAACAAATGTAAGTACGCAAGGCAACTCTTCTGCGCCGCTGAGTTTAAAAACACTACATGCCACAACTTCACAGGTAAATACTCCCAATCAACCCAGTTTGTCTCACTCGCTTTTTAACACAGCTGTAAGTCAGCAGTTACAACCAACAGAGGCTAAACTTTTAACCTCGCTTTTAAATTTGCCAACAGAGAGTGAGCGCCCAAATAGCGCTTCCAACCCTAAAACATTGTTGAGTAGCCAAATTACTGACATAGCAAGCAAAGCTACACAAAATACACCTGATCTTACGCGTTTAGTGAACCAAGCTTTTAATAGAATGGTCTCCAGTACTAATGTGCACCCAGCCACCATACAGCGAGAGCTTTTAAGTACCTTACAACCACTTACTACGCCAAACGACACACTACAAAGTAGTTTTACAAAAGGGCTTGAGCAACTTGCGGTTACTATTTTAGCGGCGCCAATAATAAGCCAACCAAGTACTTCGCTAACGTTTAATAACCACACAGGAGTTGATGCCCTACTTAATGTGCTTTTACCTACTTTTAAACTAGGTAATGGCGCGGATAAACTATTAGAGCAACTTCAACAAACACAAATACAAGAGCTTGCCCCAGAGCTGCTACAAGTTAAAAATACCCTTAGCCAAGTACAAGTAACTACGCCAAACCAACAAAGCGACACAAACCCGCTAGCACAGTTTTTATTTCCGATGAAACTTCCGCCTGAAGCGGGACAAACAGAGATAACCTTAGGGCAATATAAAAAAGCCAGTGTAGATAAAACCGAAAAAAACGTGTGGTTTGTTAGATTAAATTTTGATTATGCACAGCAAGGGCAATTACAAATAGTGGCTGAGCTTATGGACAAAGCGCTCGATTGCCAGCTGCTTGCCTCTAGCCAAGAAGTAAGTGCAATTGCACACCCTCATTTAGATAGCCTCAGGGCTAAATTAGCTCAGCATGGCTTGCAAGTAGGCGAGCTAAACTTAAAACGCGGAGATGCTAGTCATCAAGCGTTTTATCAATCGCATGCCATTATAAATATTAAGGTTTAACATGACTGACACCTCTAATTTAGCAGCAAATAATAAATCCGCGATTGGCCTGTTGTATGAAGCAGGAAGCACCCCCGCGGTAAGTGTAAAAGGGTTTGGCGAGTTGGCCGATGAAATAATCGCAGCAGCGAAACAAAAAGGCATTATGATCCACCAAGATGAAGCACTTGCTAAAACACTCTCACACTTAGAATTGGGAGAGGAAATACCTAAAGAGCTTTATTATGTTATTGCTGAATTGATTGCTTTTTCGTACGTGCTTCGTGGGCAGTTCCCACCTGGCTGGCAAGACTTTCAAGGTAAGCTAAATGTAAAGGCATAACTAGGTGGATAAATTATATCTCCCCCTTTATTAAGTATTACTGCACATTGGTATTACGTGTAGTTAAAAGCAAAAAAGACGCTAGGCGTCTTTTTGTTTATGTAACGAAAATAATAGTTCAGCCTCAGCCCTAGGAAGCTCGCACTCGCGTATCACCTCATCTAAATCTGCGCCAAGCTCAACCATTTTAACAGCACGAGAATATATTTTTGCGTCTGGGTCATCATATTTTTGGGCAGCTTGTTGTTGCATCAACTCTTGATTTTGTTGCTCAACTTCAAGTACGCGCTTACCAATACTTAAAAGCCCTGTTCTGAGCTCAGACACTTCACTGCGTAATATATGTGTTTGCTCTGAGGTATCTTTTAATTGCTGTGATACCGCATTAAGCTCCGCCGACTGTTTATTTTTTAATGCAACAATTAGCGCCAGCGATATTAAACCTATCCCTAGCGCTGCTATTGCGATACTGAGTAACAACATAATTTTAGTGGTAAAGCTTAAATATCGCTTAACTCATCCCATTCGTCATCGCTAAGTAATTTATTTAAATCGACTAAAATAAGTAATTCGTTATCGCGGTTACATACACCTTGGATAAACTTAGCGCTTTCTTCGGTACCAACATTTGGCGCGCTGTCTATTTCAGAGCTGCGTAAGTACACAACTTCAGAAACACTATCAGCTAAAATACCAATTACTTGCTCTTCTGCTTCAATAATTAAAATGCGAGAGTTATCAGTTGCATCCGCAGCAGGCAAACCAAAGCGAGCACGAGTATCAATAACAGTGACTACGTTACCACGTAAATTTATAATGCCAATAACGTATGAAGGTGCACCAGGTACTGGGGCAATTTCGGTATAACGTAAAATTTCTTGCACCTGCATTACGTTTACGCCATACGTTTCTTCTTCAAGCTTAAACGTTACCCACTGTAAAATTTCATCGTTGTTATCTGCGTTTTTATTCGCTGATAATAGTCTATCTTCGCTCATGCTGTTACCCCGTAATGGTCGTTACTACTGACGGCTATCTAAGCCTTTTTCTAATAGTGCATTTAAATTATCTACATCTATTAAAGCACACATTTTTTCTTTAATAACACCGGCAAGCCAAGGGCGTTTGCCACTGTTTTTTCGCCATTTTACATCTTCTTTACTCAATGTAATGTTATTTATTAACTTTTCGGCCAATAAACCCCAGTTGCTATCGCCTAGGGTTATTAAATACTGATAATTAAGAGAGGCCTCTAACTTTTCATCGTACTTTTCAGGCATTACCCAACGGGCAGTATCAACTACGTTTAGCTTTTCATCTCTATTAAGCATAACGCCTTTAAACCACTTTGGCTTACCAAATAAATGATTTACTTCACCTAATTGATGAATTCCTCCAAGCGCTTTCAAAGGAACAGCCAATGTTAAACCAGCCACTTCAAAAAACAGAGCCTGAAATTCACCTTCAAAGTAATCTTCTTGGCTATGTAATAAAGGAGCAGGTTCTGTACTTAACTGGGTTTGCACCTCAGGTGTCTCTACTGGCTCAGGCTCAATAGGTGCAGGTGGCGGAATAGTGGCATCAGCCTCGCTATTACTCTCTTTTACTTGCTCAGAATAAAGCTGCTCGGTTACTTTTAATTGCGCTTTAGGCTTTAAAAGTACTTCGTCGTTTTGTAAGGCACTAGGTACTTGCTCAAGTAGCTTTGCTACAGGCTCAAGGTTTTCCTCAGGTTCGTCTTCGCATAATAGCGCCCCTAAGTATTGAGTCATTACTTTTTCATTAGCAAATAATTGCTTACTCATTCATTAACCTTGTCCAATTAAATAATCTAATAACGCTTTATAAGCGTAAACCCCACGTGAACGTGGGCAAAACTCTATGGGCACCTTTTGTGCAAGGCTTGCATCTCTAAACTTTGTATCAACGGGGATCACCCCTGGCCATACTTTATCTTTATATGTATTTTGCAACGTTTTGTAGGCTTCAAGCGACGCTTTTGTGCGCTTATCATACATAGTAGGGATTATAGTATATTGGTACTGTTTCGCTTGAGAGCTTTGCATTAATTCCATAGTGCGCATCATTCTATCAAGCCCTTTGAGCGCCAAAAACTCAGTTTGCACAGGCACTAAAATACGTTCGCTGGCGGCTAATGCGTTCACCATTAAAACACCTAAAACGGGCGGGCAATCAAGCAGCGCATAATCGTAATGTTCACTAATTTTTGCAAGTGTTTTTTTTAAAATTAAGCCCATCCCCGTTTTATTACCCATACTTCTATCGAGGGTTGCTATAGCCATCGTCGCGGGCAATATATCTAGGTTTTCCATGGTAGAGGGGCACAATGCTTGAAGTATTTCTTCACTTTGCATTGAGGTGCCGCGAGCAAAAATATCGTACACACTGACTTCTAAATCTTCAGAATCAATACCAAAATAGTACGTTAGTGAGGCGTGAGGGTCGGTATCAATGAGTAATACGCGTTTACCTTGCAAGGCCAAAATACCAGCAAGACTGACAGCCGTTGTGGTTTTACCTACACCGCCCTTTTGATTTGCTACTGTCCAAATCTTCACATTAAGTCCTAATTACTGTTCATTGCGCGTGGTGATTCTGATGCCACCATGAGGTAAACGAATTATTTTAATAGAGTTATCATCAGAGGGAAGTTCGACCTCTGGCTCAGGCGCAGCTTGTTGCACTTGCTCATCAGGCTCAGCTTCATTTTCGGTGGTTTGTTGTACTAAGCCATACTTAGAAAGCGCAATAACAACTTTACGATTCTCTGCTCTACCCGCTGCGGTGTCGTTATCGGCAAAAGGTGAGTATTGCCCATACCCCTCGATTGCCATTCGCGCTGGGTTAATTCCTAACGTTTCTAATTCAACTAAAATAGAGGTCGCCCGTGCAACTGACAACTCCCAGTTAGAGCGAAACATTTCATTGCGAATACTTTCGTTATCTGTGTAACCTCTTACCCTTATGTAGTTATCTACTGGGGCAATAATATCTTTTACAATTTTTACGACTTGCTTAGCTCGCGCATGGGCCACAGAGCTACCACTTGAGAACAGCATTCCTGAACTCAGCTCAATAATAAGCCAATCTTGGTTGAGCTCTAAACTGGCTTCTCCATCACGAATTTCATCAATAAGTGCTGAATGTAGTTTAGTTAACAAACTATCGAGTGGTTTACCTAAATGTTTTTGTTTTATATTGCTTGTATCACTATGTCCATCTAGCAGCTCTGGGCCAGACTCCTGTTTTTGAATGCTCTCACCGTACAATATCTCTTGCTCTGGGGTAACACGGTCAGTAAGTAGCCCTTCGCCTGTCACGCCCTCACCTTGTTGCGATTGTTGTCTTGCTGATTTGTCAAAAACCTGTTCTAGGGAGTCGGAGAGGATTTGAAAACTTTCTTCTTTATTTATGGCAATGGCATACATAACCACAAAAAAGGCAAACATAATGGTCATGTAATCAGCATAAGAGACTAACCAACGTTCTGTATGTTGATTTTTTTCAGCTGATTGACGTAAGCGCCGGCGTAACATAAAAGTTACTCTACCACGACATTAGGGCGCTCTGTGCGATAAGCTTCAAGCTTTAATTCTATGTTAATAGGACTTTCGCCAAGGCTTATAGCAATCACCCCTTCGGCCATCATTTCATGGTAAAGCATTTTTTGCTCCACTCGCTGCTTAAGCTTATTGGCCATAGGTAAAAATAATAAGTTAGCTAAACCCACCCCATATATTGTTGCAATAAATGCGGTGGCGACCCCTGCACCTAGCTTTTGAGGGTCAGTAATAAATGACATTGCTTGAATAAGACCAAGTACAGCCCCTAAAATGCCTATAGTTGGGCTATATCCGCCCATGGCTTCGTACACTCTACTTGCTTCAAGTAAGCGGTCTCGTTCAAGCATTAAATCTATTTCTAAGGTGTCGCGTAGCTTTTGCTCCGAACACCCATCTACTAGTAAACTAAGCCCTTTTGCTGCATAAGGATCTGGGTGACTAAGTGCCTCTTTTTCAAGCGCTAAGTACCCTTCCTGGCGAGCTTTATGCGACCACGTTTTAATTTGCTCTATGGCTTGCTCAATATTGTACTGGGGTGAAAAAAATACCCAATGGCTCATGCTTAGCGTTTTTTTAAAGGTGCTTGTCGCCGTTTGCAACATAACAGCCCCTAAGGTGCCGCCAAGTACAATAATAAGTGCAGGGCCATTAAATAACGCCGTGACAACGCCACCCTCTAAAGAGTAACCAATCGCTATAGCGCCCAGCGCAATGATTAACCCTAAAACAGAGAGCTTATCCACAACCAGTCTCTCTTTTTATTCTTGCTGCTACGTCGTTTAACGCTAAATGCTCAGAGGCAAGCCCAGCGTTGGCAATAGCTTGAGGCATACCGTATACCACACAGCTTTTTTCATCTTGCGCCCAAATGGTTGCGCCAGATTGCTTAAGCATTCGCGCGCCATCACGTCCATCAGCGCCCATGCCGGTTAAAACAATAGCAAGTACGTCTCCTTGGTAGCTTTTAGCAACACTTGCAAAAGTAACATCAACGCTTGGTTTGTAGCTTATTCGTTCACTATTATCTTCAAATACACGCAACGTTTTGTTACCACTTCGCCCCTCTACCATCATTTGCTGTCCACCAGGTGCTAAGTAGGCTGTGCCGGCTTCTAGCCTGTCACCTTGTTGCGCTTCTTTAACGCGTATTTTGCAAAGGCTATTTAAACGTGCCGCAAACGCAGGCGTAAATGCCGCCGGCATGTGCTGAATTAACAAAATAGGGTGTGCAAAGTTAGCAGGTAATTGGGTTAATATAGTTTGTAAAGCAACTGGCCCGCCAGTTGAAGTGCCAATAGCCACTATTTGATAGTGTTTACCGCTGGCACGCGTGGGCATACTGGGTGTAGTTGTTGTCTGCACTGGGGCAGCACGTTGAAAGCTTCTATCAGGTTGTTTAAGCGATGAGCTTGTTGTGGCTAGTTTGCTTGCAGGTGGAGCAGTAGTCTTACTTGATGTTAATGGCCTAACAGGGCGTGGTGCACGCCTGCGACCAATTTCCTTCACTTTGGCTTGTAATAACTTGATTGCATCTTCGTTATTTCGTGCAATGTCTTCAAACTTTTTCGGTAAAAAGTCCATAGCTCCGGCATCAAGTGCATCTAAAGTTGCGGTTGCACCGTCGCGGGTTAATGAAGAAAACATAAGTATTGGCGTTGGGTTACTCGCCATAATTTCTTTTACTGCGCTAATACCATCAAGCACAGGCATTTCTACATCCATGGTGATCATATCTGGACGTAACTGCGCTGTTTTTTCTACGGCTTCTCTACCGTTAACAGCAAAACCTATTACTTCAATACCGCTGTCTTGTTCAAGAATTTCGCTTACTCGACGGCGAAAAAAACTGGAATCGTCAACAACTAAAACTTTTACGGCCATTGCGCTCTCTTATTAAATTTATGTGTAGGCATACACAGGTATGCCTACATTTTATCCTGCGTAATGCTTAAGCATATTAGGTACATCCAGAATCAGCGCAATGCCACCGTCAGATGTAATTGTTGCACCAGCCATTCCAGGCGTACCTTGTAATAACGCATCAAGAGGCTTAATAACAACTTCTTCTTGGCCAATTAATGAATCAACCACAAAGCCAACTTGCTGAGTACCTATTTGTACAATTACCACATGACCTTGCGCTTTTCGCTGAGAACAATCAGCACCTTTGACTAGCCAATGCTCTAAGTAAAATAGCGGTATCGCTTTTTTACGAACAATAATTGTAAGCTGACCATCTACCACATTGGTTTTGGTTAAATCTAAGTGGAATATTTCACTCACACCAGCAAGTGGTAACGCAAACGTTTGCTCACCAACAATAACCATCAGCGTAGGTAAAATAGCCAGTGTTAATGGTACTTTTATCTCTAAAATAGTCCCTACGCCCAACTCTGACTGTATACTCACAGAGCCATTAAGCTGCGTAATTTTAGTTTTTACTACATCCATGCCTACGCCACGGCCAGAAATATCAGATATCTCTTCTTTGGTCGAAAAGCCTGGTGCAAATATTAAGTTATACGCTTCTGTATCTGATAAGCGACTTGCCTGATCATGGTCAATAACGCCTTTACTGATCGCTATTTTTTTCAGTTTTTCCGCATCCATACCTGCACCATCATCTTTAATGGTTAACAAAATATGGTCGCCTTCTTGCGAAGCCGATAATGTAACGTTACCAGTTCTAGGCTTACCCGCAGCTTCACGCGCTGCTGGCATTTCAATACCATGGTCAACTGAGTTTCGTACTAAATGCACCAACGGATCGGCCAGTGCCTCAACTAAGTTTTTATCTAAATCGGTTTCTTCACCTACAAGCTGTAAATCAATTTCTTTATTTAAGCTACGGGCTAAGTCACGTACTACGCGAGGGAATCGGCCAAACACTTTTTTGATAGGCTGCATTCGCGTTTGCATTACTGCACCTTGAATATCAGCAGTGACCACATCAAGATTTGATATCGCCTTACCCATCGCTTCACTGTCTGTATTGGTCGCTAAACTGACCAACCTATTTCGTACTAATACCAACTCGCCAACCATATTCATTATTTGGTCTAAACGCTTTGTATCAACACGTACTGTTGTTTCAGCAGGTGGAGGCGTAGCTTTTTTAGGTGCAGCGCTACTCGCTGGTTTTTCAGCCACTTTAGGTGTAGGCGCAGCGGCTTTTGCCGCCGGAGCTTGTTTTGCTGCAGGTGCTGGCGTAGGCTTTTCTGGCGTAGGTTTTACTGGCGTTTGTGCTACAGGTGCAGCCTTAGGTGGCTGCGGTGCAGGTGTGTCAGCTTCTTTTGATTCTGGTGCGGCGCCTTTACCGTGCAGTTCATCAAGCAGTGCTTCAAATTCATCATCGCTGATTTCATCATCACCGCTATCATTTGTAACAGCCGCTGGTGGTGCTGTGTGTTTTACTTCTGGCTCACTACTTGAGGTATCTCCTGCAACAGGACCAAAACTACCTACACCGTGTAATTCATCTAATAAACTGTCAAATTCATCATCGGTAATATCTGAACTTGAATCTGGCTCTGCACTTGCACTTGGTTGCGACACCGGGCTTTGGCCTTTGCCGTGTAGCTCATCGAGTAAGCTTTCAAATTCATCTTCTGTAATTTCATCAATTTGCGTGCTATCTGCTGAAGGGCTTGAACCTGCCACATCAAATAGTTCATCAAATGCAAATGGGTCTTCATCATCTTCTGCGCTAACGGGAGCTGCGGGTTCTTGTTCAACAACTTCGGGGGCTGTTTCAGTAAGCTCGTCATCCGTAGGCGGTTGGCCGAGTTTATGAAGGGTTTCTAATAATTGAGGGTCTGCTGGGTCTGGCTGTTCGCGGTTTTGAATAGTGGCAAACATTTCATTAATGGTATCTAGTGCTTGTAAAATCACATCCATTAATTCTGAATTAACAGTTCTAACCCCTTGGCGTAAGAGATCAAATACGTTTTCAGCACCATGACAGGCATCAACAAGCTCAGTCATAGCTAAAAAGCCTGCTCCCCCTTTTACGGTATGAAAGCCCCTAAAAATAGCATTTAGTAACTCAGTATCTTCTGGGTTATTTTCTAGCTCAACTAACTGTTCAGATAAAAGCTCTAGGATTTCTCCAGCCTCTACAAGAAAGTCTTGTAAAATATCTTCATCGACTTCAAAGCTCATGCAGTTACTCTCCTCTTAGAAGCCCAAACTTGATAATAGGTCATCGACCTCGTCTTGGTCAGATACAACATCATTTCGCGACTCTTTATCAATAATAGGGCCTTCAGGACCTGCTAATGTTTGTGCGGCAACCTGTTCTTCTGTTTCTTGTTGTTCTTTACTTTCAGCAATGCTGTCATCTTGTGCAGCAAATGCTGTTAAAAGGTGGATTAAACTTTCTTCTACTTCTCTGACTAATTCAATTACACGGCGGATAACCTGGCCGGTTAAATCTTGAAAATCCTGCGCCATTAGTACATTGGTCATTAAAGTTTGCAACTCATCGGTTTTATGATGAGAGCTGTTCATAAACTTGTCGATGCTGTGGCATAAGGTTTTAAACTCGCCCAGCTCTATCTCACGGTTCATAAGCCTATCCCAAGTAGGCTTAATATGTGCAATTTCATCTGCTAGCTGCTGCGCAATAGGGAGGCTTGCTTCGACCGCATCCATTGTCTTATTAGCTGCATTTTCTGTCATTTCCATGACATAGTTTAAGCGCTTTTTCGCATCCGGAATTGCATCAGTGGTTAAATCGGTTAAACGCGTATCAAGTTCAAAGCTTTTAAGGGCTTCGTGTAATTGGCGTGTTAACTTACCTACTTCAGCAAAAAGCTGCGATTGCTCTTGAGAGGCAGTATCTAAAATTAATTGATCTGCTTTATCTTGCTCACCGTTTTCTAAAAAAACGACGAGCTGACGAGCTTGTTCTAAAGTAATTTGAGGCGCAGCTGGTGCTGACATAAGCCTCTCCTCTCATTAACCTAAGCGTTCAAACACTTTTTCTAATTTAGTTTTCAAAGTACCAGCAGTAAATGGCTTAACAATATAGCCATTAACACCTGCTTGCGCTGCCGCTATTATTTGTTCTTTTTTAGCTTCTGCCGTCACCATTAAAACCGGAATATGTTTTAATTTTTCGTCAGCTCTAATGGCTCTTAGCAAGTCAATACCCTGCATGCCTGGCATGTTCCAATCGGTTACAACAAAGTCAAAAACCTGATTTTGCAACATAGGTAATGCTGTAGAACCATCGTCAGCTTCTTGAACATTCGTGAACCCTAGGTCACGCAACAGATTTTTTATAATACGTCTCATTGTAGAGAAATCATCAACAACAAGAATTTTCATGTTTTTATCCAAAACATCCTCCGGTGAGGTCTTAACCTATAATTTACTTACTACTAGTTTATCCAGTCATTGATTTTTGCTTTGAGCTTAATCATCGCCTGACCATGTATCTGACTTACACGCGATTCACTTACATCGAGTATATGCCCAATTTCTTTTAAATTCATTTCATCGTTGTAATACAAAGAAAGCACCATTGCATCTCGCTCTGGTAAAGACTTTATTGCCTCTAACAATGAATTATTAAACCGTTCATTTTTAACATTATTAAATGGTTTGTCTAGCGCTAAATCTTGACCTGCAGGGCTAATAACATCTTCATCTACCCCTAGGTCTTCTATACCAAGCACTTTACTGGAATTAACATCATTTAAAATATGATGGTATTCTTCTAGCGAAATATCAAGTTTTTCAGCTACTTCAGTATCTTTTGGTTCTCTATTTAAGCTATTTTCTAATTCTGTGATGGTTTCGGCGACTAAACGGCTTTTACGGTGCACCGAACGTGGTGCCCAATCCCCTCTGCGCATTTCATCAAGCATAGCACCGCGAATACGAATACCAGCAAACGTTTCAAAGCTTGCCCCTTTACTGGCGTCAAAGTTTTTTGAGGCCTCGATAAGGCCAATCATTCCCGATTGGATTAAGTCATCAAGCTGAACGCTAGGAGGAAGACGAGCTATTAAATGGCACGCCACTTTTTTGACAAGCGACGCGTGCTTTTCAACAATCACATTTAAATTTTGTGTTGATTGATATCCCATAGCTCTTTTCACCGATGTTGTCATAATCAACCGTTTACTAGCTTCTCAATGAAAAACTCTAAATGTCCTGAAGGTTGATTAGGTATAGGCCATTTTACTGCTTTTGTCGCTAATGTTTTAAACGCAACTGCTGCTGGTGAATTAGGGAAAAGATCGACAATTACTTTTTGTTTACGCGTAGATTTACGCATATTTTCATCATATGGAATAGTCGCAACAAGCTCCATAGACACATCTAAAAAGCGGTCTGTTACTTTTGAGAGCTTTGCAAAAAGCTCTTGGCCCTCGCGCATACTGCGCACCATGTTTGCAACAATTTTAAATTTATAAACGCCATGCTCGCGGCTAAGTACTTTAATAAGCGCGTAGGCATCAGTAATAGAGGTCGGCTCATCACACACCACCACCATGACATCTTGCGCTGCACGAGAAAAACTCAGCACCATGTCAGAAATACCAGCGGCGGTATCTACAATTAAAATATCAAATTCGGTATTAAGCTCACTAAAGGCACGAATTAACCCAGCATGCTCAGATGGGGTTAGCTCCACCATACTTTGCGAGCCTGATGTAGCAGGCACGATTTTAATACCGCCTGGGCCTTCAACTAAAATCTCGTCAAGTTCGCACTCGCCTGAAAGGACATGAGATAAGTTTTTTTCAACACGTAGTCCTAGCATTACATCACAATTAGCTAGGCCTAAATCGGCATCTAATACTAATACACGATTACCCTGCTGCCCTAAAGCAATAGCAGTATTTAAAGAGACGTTGGTTTTACCCACCCCTCCTTTACCGCCGGTGACAGCGATAACTTTTACGCCGTTGTTGTTGTTTTGACTCATTTTGCGCAGGCCGCTTGCTTGATCTAATACTGTGTTAATCATACATCCCTACTGTGCTTGGCGCCACTGCTTGGTGCCTTGAATGTTGTGCTTTTGCTCTTTTTAAATACAATTGCTCAGCTTTTTTTACTAGTTTTTCAGCATTTGCAACGCGAATATCTTCTGGTACGCGCTGACCATTAGTAAGATACCCTATTGGAAGACGATTTTGAATCGCTATACTAATAATCTCACCTAAACTTAATGATTCATCTAACTTAGTGAAAATACAACCGCTTAGCTGAACCTTTTTAAAATGTCTTACGGTTTCTTGCAGTACATTTATTTGTGCTGTGGCACTTAATACTAAATAACTACGTATATCTACTCGCTGGTTGCGCATTAACGTATTTAATTGCTCTGTAAGGCGTAAATCACGTTGGCTCATACCCGCTGTATCAATTAATACTAGACGCTTATTGCGTAAATGATATAAAACTTCAGCTAATTCATTGGCATCTTTTACTTGTTTAACACCACAACCAATAATACGACCATACGTTGCAAGCTGCTCATACGCACCAATTCTGTATGTATCAGTGGTGATTAGGGCAACTTTGTCGGCGCCATACTTTTGTGCGCCTAATGCGGCAAGTTTAGCTACTGTGGTTGTTTTACCTACACCAGTAGGCCCAACAAGTGCATACACACCCCCTTGGCGAAGAATTTCGTTGTTGGTGGTTTGCATTTGATCTTCAACCATTTGCAATAATGCTTTCCAACCTTGCTGACGCGATACGTCATCTGGGATAAAACACGCCATTTGCTCTGCAACGTCTTTATCTATTCCCATGCCAACTAAACGGTCAATCATGCATGCACGTGTAGGGTCGCGACGTGCCATATCTTGCTGCATTAAACCCGATACTTGGTGTTCTAGTAACTGGCGAATTGCGTTCATTTCATCACGCATCGCGCTCATTTGGGCGCTTTCATTGTTATTAGTTTGAGGACGCGGAGCCACAGGCGTATCTAAATCGTCAAAGTCTTGATCTAAGTCATCAAAGCCTAGGCTGTCTGCTTGGGTTTGCATGCGTTTTGGCGCTTCATTTTCGCGAGCAAACATATTTGTCGTACGTGGCTGTGCTGGCTCTTGGTAATGCTCAGACGTATCAATACCTGATTGCGAAAACATAGAGGCTAACTCAGGAGAGCGAGGGCGTGGCGACTGGCGCTCTAATAAAGCTTGTAAGCTATCAGCTACTTTTGCTTGTGGCTCAGGTTGCGCACGCTTAGGCTCTGGCTTTACAAAGTTATGAGTAGGCTGTTGCACGGCTCTTTGCGGAGCAGGCGCTGCCTGTGGTTGTGCTGCGGCTTTAGGGGCTGCTTTGTCGTAATCTACTGCGGCAACAATTTCTACACCATTAGCGAGTTTTTTGTTCGACATAATAACGGCATCAACACCTAGCTCATCTTTAACTTCTTTCAGTGCGGTGCGCATATCTTTGGCAAAAAAACGTTTAATCTTCATGGTTCAACCCCTGTTAAAATCTTTATTGTTGGCCTACTGAGCTGACAATCTTGATCTGTCTTTCATCTGGTACCTCTTGATAAGACATCACCCTTAAACCCGGTATGGTGTACTTAACAAAACGAGATAACACAGTGCGTAACATTCCTGACGTTAGCAATATTGAAGGTTCTCCGGCCATTTCTTGATTCTGATGCGCTTCGTTTAATGATGTTTGAAGTCGCTCAGCAAGGCTTGGTTCTATTCCGGCACCTTCGTCGCCTGCATTTTGTAATGACTGATGCAACATCTGTTCCAACTCAGGCGCCAAGGTTATGACAGGGATTTCTGATGACATTCCCACAGCGTCTTGAACTATTAAACGGCGCAGCGAAATACGCACTGCAGCTGTTAAAACATCGGCATCTTGACTACGTGGGCCGTACTCTACAAGGGTTTGAACAATAGAGCGCATATCACGAATAGCCACCCCTTCGTTTAATAAATTTTGCAGTACTTTTACAACGGTTGTCAGTGGTAGTACTTCTGGCACTAACCCTTCTACTAAACGTGGATGGCTTTTAGCTAACATATCAAGCAGGTTTTGAACCTCCTCATGCCCTAGTAATAATGCGGCACTGTTAGTTAATAACTGGCTAATGTGGGTGGCTACCACTGTGGCTGAGTCAACCACTGTGTAACCTAGTGACTGTGCTTCGTCTTTTTGATCAGGCTTTATCCATACCGCATCTAAGCCAAATGCAGGGTCTTTGGTTTCAACCCCTTTAATAGGGCCAAATACTTGCCCTGGGTTGATGGCCAGTTCATCGCCATGTTTGAGTTCGCCTTCACCACTTGAAACACCCATCATGGTAATACGGTACGCATTAGGGTCTAACTCTAAGTTATCGCGAATATGTACAGGCGGTACTAAAAAGCCAAGCTCCTGAGATAGCTTTTTACGCACCCCTTTAATTCGGTTGAGCAGCTCACCACCTTGAGATTGGTCAACAAGCGGAATAAGCCTGTAGCCAACTTCTAAGCCAATAACGTCAATTTGTTGTACATCGTCCCATCCAAGCTCTTTTTGCTCTTGCTTGTTTGCAACACCAGTACCGGCAACGGTACCACTTTCAGCCTCTTGGGCTGCTAGAGCAGCGGCTTTTAATTTTTGCTGCTGAGTAAAGTAAGCTAAGTAGCCGAGTAGTGCGCCTAAACTTAAAAAAGCAATATGAGGCATACCCGGAACTAACCCCATAATGATTAAAATACCTGAGGCGATAAATAATGATTTTTCGTTACCTAATTGGGCTTTAAATTGCTCACCCATGTTATGTGATTCGTTTTGGCGAGTAACAACAATAGCAGTACCAATAGAGAGCAGTAATGAAGGAAGCTGCGCCACAAGGCCGTCACCAATGGTAAGTAAAGTATATACTTCCATTGCGCGGCTAAAGCTCAAGTCGTGTTGGATCATGCCCACAAATAAGCCGCCAACAATATTAATAATTAATATCACGATACCGGCAATGGCATCGCCTTTTACAAACTTACTCGCCCCATCCATAGAGCCGTAAAAGTCGGCTTCGCGGGTTACTTCACTGCGGCGCTCACGTGCTTGCTCTGCACTAATAAAGCCAGCGTTTAAGTCGGCATCAATCGCCATTTGTTTACCCGGCATAGCGTCTAGCGTGAAACGAGCCGATACTTCAGAAATACGCCCAGCACCTTTGGTTATTACAACAAAGTTTATGATGATCAGAATTAAAAACACCACTAAACCTACCGCGTAGTTTCCGCCAATAACCACTGAGCCAAACGCTTCAATTACCTTACCAGCCGCATCTCCCCCATTGTGACCCTCAAGGAGCACCACGCGTGTGCTGGCAACATTTAGGGCTAAACGCATAATTGTAGCGATTAACAGTACCGCCGGAAACATGCCAAATTCGAGGGGTTTCATGG
The DNA here is from genome assembly GCF_023161905.1 of Pseudoalteromonas sp. 2CM41L. Taxonomy (NCBI): domain Bacteria; kingdom Pseudomonadati; phylum Pseudomonadota; class Gammaproteobacteria; order Alteromonadales; family Pseudoalteromonadaceae; genus Pseudoalteromonas; species Pseudoalteromonas sp. 2CM41L. The sequence continues at coordinate 74,856 of NZ_JALNTN010000002.1, read as the reverse complement.
TGTAAACAGTCACCAGTAAAACAACTAAGGCAAGGGCAATATTAAATGAAAATAATATATCAAGAAGAAATGGCGGCAGCGGTAAAATAACCATACCCAGCGCTGCAAGTACTAGTAGCGGTGTGCCAACACCTTTGGCATACTCTTTTTTATCTTTGTTAAGTTGTTGTAATACCGCTTTAAAATCCATAACTCTACAATTCAATAAATTGACACTAGCCTGAAATTGCAATAACTATTCCAAGTATAGAGCCAGCAATAGATTCATTGAGTATTGATACAAAATTTAAAGCAAGTGAGAGACAAGAGCGAATGGGCTTTATGGTTTGAATTTGCAGCCCCATGTTGGTATTTAGGCAAGGCGCTCCTGTAAAGTGTGGTTAGCTCAGCTTACCCTAATCGTATTTAAAATCATCCGGAATAGGCAGTTTAGTCTTAAGCGGGATGGGGCGCTTTCCGCGGCCTTTTTTAAACCGTTTAAGCTGAAATACATAGGCTAAAACTTGAGCGACAGCGGTAAATAGCTGATCTGGGATCTGTTGGCCTATTTCGGCGGTATGATAAAGCGCCCGCGTAAGCATAGGAGATTCTACAATCGGTACTTCGTTACCTTTGGCTATTTTACGAATTTGCATAGCCATTTCATCTATCCCTTTGGCAAGTACAATCGGTGCACCTGCTCGCTCAGTATCGTATTTTAGCGCCACAGAATAGTGAGTAGGATTGGTTACAATTACGTCGGCATCGGGGACATCTTGCATCATCCTTCGCTGCGACATTTGCCTTTGTGTTTGCCTAATGCGCGCTTTAATTTGCGGATCACCCTCTGAGTTTTTGTACTCGTCTTTGATCTCCTGCATGGTCATTTTAAGTTGTTTGTTGTGGTTATAACTCTGATAAGGCGCATCTATTGCGGCAATAATCACCAAAGTGCACGACAACCCTAAAAACATCCACGAGAGTATTTCAAGGGCATGAATTATATTACTAGGTGCGCTTTCAATACTTAAGTGCAAAATTTCATCAAAAAAAGTTTGAATCAAAAACACCGCAAAAATAGCCACCAGCGCAAACTTTAATATAGATTTTACAAGCTCTATCGCTGCTTGTGGGCCAAACATACGTTTAAAGCCCTTCATTGGCGACATTTTACTGGGTTTAGGTGCTGCAGCTTCCCAACTAAAATTAAAGCCGCCGAGTAAGGTATTTCCTATAAATGCTGCAATAACAATAATTAAAACAAACATCGCCATAGGAAACAGCAACGCACTGGCCACCTCACTCCACACCGCAAACATTTTAGTGGTGTCGTAGGTTTCACTGCGATTTAAAGACAGCATCCTGCCCATAATATTGTATAAGCCTTTGCCTATTTCCGGCCCATATAACAGCAACGAAATTGCAGAAAAAATAAGTACGAACATAGTACCTAGTTCTTTTGAGCGTGCTATTTGACCTTTCTTTTTAGCATCTTCGAGCTTTTTGGAGGTGGGTTCTTCTGTTTTTTCTTGTCCTGAATCTTCAGCCATTGCCCCTCCTACACCGTACAGCCAACAAGACTACACATTAGCTCAATCATTTTTAACCACTGAAACTCAAATTGGGTTACAAAATTACCCAAGGTAGCCCAAATAATCATTAAACCGGCAACTAATGTAAACGGAAAACCTATTGAGAAAATGTTTAATTGCGGTGCTGCGCGGGTCATAATACCAAATGAAATATTAATAATGAGCATGGCCGTAAGGGGGGCTAAAGCCAATACCAGTGCAGTGGTAAACATCCAGCTGCCCCACGTTACTATGTCCCAGTAATGATCAACAGCCCACCACTGGCCGTTTATAGGCAACACCGAAAAACTATGCACCACCATTTGAATCATCATTAAATGGCCATTAAAAACAAAAAATAACAAGGTCGCTAAAATTAAGTAAAACTGGCCAACTGCAGGCACACTCGCACCATTTGAAGGGTCTATAACAGAGGCAAAGCCCAAACCGGTTTGCATTGCCAGTATTTGCCCAGCAAGCACAAAGGTATTTAGCATTAGCGTAGAGGCAAACCCTATTGCAACACCTATCAACATTTGCTGTATAACCACCAGCACCATTTCAAAAGAAAATAAATTAGTAAATGTTGCAGGAGGCAGCGCTGGCACCACTAAAAACGTTACCACTACCGCCAATCCCATTTTAATGCGGGTAGGTACGTTTTGCGCGCCTAAGCCCGCCATAATCATGATCATAGAGCTGATACGAACTAAAGGCAGTAAAAAATCACTTAACCATTGAATAACAACAGAAAAAGGAAATTCCACAATTAGCCTGCAATTTCAGGAATGAGTAACACTAGGCGGGTAAAAAAGTCCATTAGCTCTTGAGTAAGCCAATGCCCACCTACAATAAGTGCCCCAATGGTAATTAATAAGCGCGGTAAAAAACTTAGGGTTTGTTCATTAATTGAGGTTGCCGCTTGGAACACCGCCACCACTAAACCAACAAGTAAACCAGGTACCACAATAGCTGATACCAGCTTAATAACTAAAAACAGTGCATCGCTAAGAATATCAACAAAAATTTCTGGTTCCATGTTGTACTCCTAATGTTTAAAAGTGCGAATGTAAAACATGGTTTATGTCCCTAAGCCAAAGCTTTTGGCTAACGTGCCCATTACTAAGCTCCAGCCATCGACCAGTACAAATAACATTATTTTAAAAGGCAAGGACACTATCATGGGCGAGAGCATCATCATACCCATGGCCATTAATACCGAGGCAACCACTAAATCCACAATTAAAAACGGTATAAAAAACATAAAACCAATAATAAAGGCGGTTTGTAGTTCGCTGGTCACAAATGCAGGTATTAACACAATAAGCGGTGTGGCCTCTGGCGAGTCAAGCTGGTCATAACCGGCTATTTTGGCAAACGTTTCTAAGTCTTTTAATCGTACCTGCGAGAGCATAAAGGCCTTCATGGGCTCCTTTGCAAGCTCTAATGCTTGTACCGAAGTAACTTGTTCATTTAAATAGGGTTCTATCGCACGTTCGTTAACTTGCTGATAAATAGGCGCCATAATAAAAATACTTAAAAAAAGCGACATCCCTAATAAAACTTGGTTTGAAGGTGTTGATTGTAAACCAATGGCTTGGCGCAAAATGGCCAGTACAACAATAATACGGGTAAACGAAGTCATCATAATTATGGCGGCAGGAATAAAGCTCAGCGCCGTCATAATTGCCAGTACTTGCAAGGTTACAGAGTAATCTTGCGTCCCGTCGGCATTGGTTGTAATGGTTAGAGCGTCTATGCCCTCTGCACTGCTTGCGGCAGGTACAAATAACACAGCTAAAATAATCAGCAGCCACTTTATCATAGGGTTAATTCTTTTTATTTTGATTCGTTTGCGGGTTTAGTAGTTTGCTAAATCGCTTAGCAAGTTCTGGCAGTTCTTTTTCACTTAACGGCGTGTCTAATTTATGTAAGTAGTTAATACTGTGCGGGGTGACCCCTAATAAATGCTGTGTATTATCTATTTCAACCACCATTAAGCGCTCTCGAGAGCCAAGCGGTAAGCTTCGTACCACTTTAAATTCTTCGCTATTAGCTAAATTTGGGTTAAGTTTTTTAACAAAAAATGCCAGCACTACAATCAGTACTAGCACCGCAACCAACGACAACACCATAGACAAAATGTCGGCCGTAGGTGTTAACGTTTCTGCCTTTGTAAATACTGAGTTTGTTAAAGCAGCAAGGGAGCTCATCGTAATTTTTTGATCCGCTCTACCTGGCTAATAACATCCGTTAAACGAATACCAAATTTATCATTCACTACAACCACTTCGCCATGGGCAATGAGCGTACCATTTACTAATACATCCAGTGGTTCACCGGCTACACGGTCTAGTTCAACAACAGAGCCTTGGTTTAGCTGCAGTAAGTTACGAATATTTATTTTAGAGCGCCCTACTTCCATAGAAATGGTCACAGGAATATCTAAAATTGTATCGAGTTTACGCTTTTCGTCACCGCTAAGTTCATGTTTAGCATCACTTAGTTCATCAAGCTCTGCTACATGCGCTTCGGCGCTCTCATCACCGCCTTCGGCTTCAGCTAAGGCTGCTGCCCATTCGTCCATTGTGTCTTGATCATCGCTCATACTTTTAACCTTTTAATCAATTACCAGTCTAAGTCTACACCGTCAGAAAGGTGTAAATCATCTTCTAGTTCTGCTAATTCTGCATCTGAATCAATTTTCTTGCCGCCTTTGGTAAATACATGCAGCTCAGATTTAACTGAATCAGGGCGTTTAATTTTTTCACTAATTTGTAGCGCAACGTTATCGCGAGAACGACCCATTTTAGCTCTAAATGTAGGTAACTCCTCAACAAATACCGTAATATGCTCTGGCATTTCTACCGGTATAATATCGCCCGCTTTAAGTTCCATTATTTGTTTAAGAGACAAATCCACCTCAAGAAGTTGAGTCGACATATCCACCTCAACGTCCATAATTTCATCGCGTAAAGCTTTGCTCCAGCGCAAATCGGTGTCTTCTGTATCCGATTGTACACCCGCATCTAATAGCTCTCTAATGGGTTCAAGCATTGAATACGGCAAAGCGATGTGAAAATCGCCGCCACCACCATCTAATTCAATATGAAAAGAGCTAATAACCACAACCTCAGTAGGGCTCACAATGTTAGCCATTGCTGGGTTTACTTCTGAATCGAGGTATTCAAACGACACGTCCATAACCGGCGCCCATGCTTCCTTGTAATCTTCAAAGATAATTTTTAGCAGCATTTGCACGATTCGACGTTCGGTAGGGGTAAATTCGCGGCCTTCAATTTTGGCATGGTAACGCCCGTCACCACCAAAAAAGTTATCTACCAAAATAAACACTAAACGTGCTTCCATGGTGATAAGGCCAGTGCCTTTTAGCGGTCTAAAACGCACCATATTTAAACTTGTTGGTACAAATAAGGTATGAATGTATTCGCCAAATTTAATCATTTGTACGCCATTAATCGACACCTCTGCGGTGCGGCGCATCATGTTAAATAAGCTTATTCGCATATGACGAGCAAACCGCTCGTTAACAATTTCCAGGGTCGGCATGCGACCACGCACGATCCGATCTTGCGAAGAAAAGTCGTACTGTAATGTACTGCCTTCGCCGTCTTCACCTTCGTGTATATCTTCCTCTTCGACTTCATCAACGCCGTGTAAGAGTGCATCAATTTCGTCTTGGGATAATAAATCGCTCACGCTAGCCCCTTATTGCATCACAAAGCCGGTAAACAATACCCGCTCAATTACTTTTGTGCCTTCAACATCATTTAGCGCAGCTTGCACTTTTTCAAGCGCAGTAAAGCGTAATGTTTCTTTGCCTGCACTGGTGCTGAGCTCATCAGCTGTGGTGGTTGAAAACACGCTTAATAAGGTGCCTTCAATCAGTGGGATGTGCTTTTTAGCGGTTTCTTCATTTACATCGCCACGCACAAGTAATTGCACTTTTATTTGTACAATTCTATCTCTGCTTGACCCAGGTACATTAAACACAAAGGGTCTTGGCATAGCAACATACAAGGCACTGCCCATTTCAGCTGAAGAGCCTGAAGGTGTAGCCGAGTCGCTTTGCGCTGCGGTTGTTGTTTCTTCATCTAATGTTTCAACGGGTGCATTATCGCCCGCCATAAAAAAATAGCCTGCACCACCGCCTACAACAAGCAGGACTGCCACTATGATTATGATCAGCTTTTTTTTGCTTTTACCGGTTTCTTCTATTTCTAAACTTGTTTCTTCGGCCATTGTGATTCCTTTTATAGCAAAGGTACTTGCTTGTTTTAGTTATTATAATAGCAGTACTTAGGCATAGTAATCTATTGATGATGAAGTTTGTTGTCGAGAACTATGTGGGTTAGCTCCATCTTGCTCATCATTTTTGTCCTGCTGTGTATTTTTATTAGCCGTTTGACCTTGTGATTGCCCTTCGCCTTCATCGCTTTGCTCACTACCAGATTGCCCGTAAGAAATCGTACTTTCACCTAAATCAATTCCCTGCTCGGCTAACATTTCACGTAAGCGCGGCATTGATTGTTCAAGTGCTTCTTTAGCTTGCTGGTTTTGCACTACAAAATTTATTTGTGCTTGTTCAGCATCACTTCTGATACGAATTTGCATACTGCCCATTTCTGGCGGATCTAAGCGAATTTCAGCTTCTTTATTGCTAATGCTTAGCATTGAAGATACACGCTCTTGAAGCATTTTAGCTGCATCACTTTTAACAATATTAATAGCCTGCATCATGCTTGCATCTATATTTACCTGCTTAACCTGCGCGGTGCTGCTTTGTAATTGCTGCGACTGTATAGCTTGGCTCTCTAAAATAGACTGCTCATAACGAGCGTTGTCGTACTGAGTATTTATTTGTGCCTGCGTGTTATTAATGCCATCGGTTATCAACGTAAACACCTGAGCTACACGCGATAAACCAGTATTTGTTTTAGGCTCTTTAAGTAAGCTTTCCTGCTCGGCCTCTAGGGCGTTGAACTCATCTGGACTTACACCGTCCTGCTCAATACTAGAGGGTGCTTCAGCATTAATCATGGCTTTATTTTGCGGTGTATTCGCATTCATTGCAGCATTACTGGCTTGCTGCGCATTTAAAGCCGCATTTGCAGAGCTCGACACACTTTGCGCTTTGCTCTCACTAAGCTGCGTATCAAGCATAGTTTGTAAGTTGCTTATTGTTTCATTTACTTTTTTGAGCGTATCACCTGTTGGTTGCTCGTTACTCACATAGCTTTTTAATTGGCTAAGTAGCGCCTGCTTTTCATCGCTATTTAAGTTTTTTAACTGAGATTGAACTAGCTCACCGCGCGTGCTTGTCTCTTTTTCGTTTTGTACGACAAATTCTGTCAGTAATTGTTTAACGGAGCTTGCACGATCATCACTTTCACTTGGCGTGGTTTCAGTAAATGAGCTTTTAACGTGCTCGTTTAATTGTGCTCGTTGCGCTTCGCTTAATGAGTTGAGTACTTTAGATGTAGTTGATAGCTCTGATTGCGTAGATGAACGAGTCAGTTCTTTGGCTAATTGCTCTATGTCTGCATCGCTTATAGGCAGCGCACTTTCAGCATTTAATACAGTGCCTGGCGCTTTTGTATTCTCAGCACCTTTACCTTCATTATTTACAGAGGCTGCACTGCTATTAGTTTTATTAATTTGTGTTTGCACCGCTTCTGCTATTGGATTTTTAGCGGCACTACTTGCTAGGCTCTCATTTTTTAAAGACGGGGCTAAATTTTCTCCAGCGCTTTGCTTAGCTGCTTTAGTTTCAAGCTCGGCGCTCATAAACGCGCTTTTTTTGCCATTGCTATTATCGTCAGCTAAAAGAGTATCATCGGCTTTAGTCGTTATGGCATCGGCTTCATCAGTTTTACCTAATTGCGAAGCTAAAAAATTGACACTTTTATCACTCTTTTTAGCACTTAAATCGCTAAAATCATTATCGCTACTGCCGTGTTTTTTTACACTTACGTCAATCACTTGCGAGGAGTTTATTTGTGCTAAAACGCTATCGCCAGATAATAACGTATCTTGCGTGTCATCACTTGATGAAGCTGTCGGTTTTTTGCTATTGGCTAGCTGCTTATCATCTGTTGGCAATAAAGAGCCTGTTTGGCTAGGAGCCTCAGAATTAGCAGGCAATACAAAGGGTTTGTCTGCATCTTGTAGCTGGCTTAAAAAAGCATCACCAGATTCGTTACCTCCAGGTAAGTTATTGTCTTTAAATGCTAAAAAAGAGTCTTTTTCAGCTGTTGCCAACATTGAAATATCGTTTATTGCCATAATTCACCTACACAGCACTGCGGCAAGTTGCCACCGCACTTTGCCAAAATTAATTACCACCTACCAATAAAGCAATAAACGCGCCAGAGTTATAAACTTTTACGGCGCTGAAAGAATTGATTAGCAGAAAACTCGTCCAGCATTTTTTGCTCACTCTTTGCCATTAGCGCCGCCGCTTTTAGGTTTTGTTTTTCAATTAATTTTGCTACGGCTTTTGCTTTTACCTGCTGCTTTAACCACAAAGCTTTACGCTGTGTTACAACTTGCTTTGCGGTATTGACCGTACTGGCTTGCTGGCGAATCGCTTCTTCAATTTTTGCTATAAAGGCATGGTACTGACCAAAGCCCGCGCTTGATAAACCAGACTTTCCTTTCACATGTAATTGCTGAGAGTATTCTAATCTAAAGTTATTTAACCCTTGCAGCTTTTGTTGGTTAGCTTGTAAATTTTGATTGGCTTGTAAGTAGCTCATGCGCAGATTTTCTTCTTTGTCGTTTTCGAGCTTAAGCAGTAAATCGAGCTTATTTTTTGCCATTATGCTTGTCCTAGTAATTGAGCTAGGCCGTGTAAACCATCGTCGTAACTTATTACATCGCGCATACCTTGCTGTAAAAACGCATTTACGCGCGGCATCATATTTATAGCTTGATCAAGCATTTGGTCAGCCCCTTTTTGATACGCACCTAAGGTGATCATATCTTTATTTTGCTGATACATTGAATAAACTTGTTTTAATACGCGGGCCTGCTGCATATGAGGCTCAGACACCACTTGCGGCATAACACGAGAAATTGATTTTTCGATATCTATCGCGGGGTAATGACCGCTATCGGCTAAGTCACGCGAAAGTACAATATGCCCATCTAAAATAGCACGTGCAGCATCGGCTATTGGGTCTTGCATATCATCGCCCTCACTAAGCACTGTAAAAAACGCAGTGATAGACCCTTGCCCTTCGCCGCCATTACCCGCTCGCTCCACCAGCGCCGGTAATTTAGCAAATACAGAAGGCGGATACCCTTTTGTTGCAGGAGGTTCGCCAACCGCTAGCGCTATTTCGCGTTGCGCCATGGCGTAACGGGTTACTGAATCAAGCAATAACAATACGTTTAAACCTTGATCACGAAAGTACTCAGCAATGGTCACCGCACTTTCACAGCCTTTCAAGCGCATAAGGGGCGATGCATCAGCAGGAGCAGCTACCACAACAGAGCGTTTGCGCCCTTCTACACCGAGTATCTCTTCAATAAATTCTTTTACCTCACGGCCACGCTCACCCACTAGGCCAACCACAATAACATCGGCTTCACTGCCGCGGGTCATCATACCTAAGAGGACCGATTTACCAACACCAGAGCCTGCAAACAAACCCATACGCTGGCCTTGCCCTACAGTAATAACTGAGTTTATAGCCCGTACACCTACATCCATAGGTTGGCTGATTGGTCTTCTAGCGAGGGGGTTTATGGGGTTTTGTGCAAACTTTAAATAGTGTTCGGCGTTAATTTTTCCCAGGCCGTCAAGCGGACGACCTAAGCCATCTACAACGCGGCCCAGTAGGCTCATACCAACGGGCAAGCCGGTATCATTTACTTGTGGAATAACACGCGCACCGGGTAACACACCGGAAATGTGGTCATTAGGCATTAAGTAAAGGGTTTGCTCACTAAAGCCCACCACCTCAGCATCTACAAACCCTGACATAGTTTCTATTTTGCATTGGCTGCCTACAGGCGCACGTAGCCCTTTCGCCTCAAGGGTTAAACCGACTACTCTGGTTAAAATACCCGCTACAGCAGGTTTAAACGCTGCAATATGTTGTTGGTATTGATTTAAGCGTTCGCTTAGAGGTGCACGTTGAGCTGCCATAACACGCCACAAAAAAGATTAGATACCGCTATTATGCAAAAAGCTATCCAACGTTTCTTTGACACGGGTTTTTAGGGTCATATCTAAAGACGATTGTGGCGTTTTAACTTCGCAACCGCCGCGCTCGAGTGTGGGTTCTGCAATTAGCTGCCAATTATTATCTGCAATAGTTTGCTCACCATAGCTTTGCTTTACCAGCTCTAGGTCATCTGGATTTAAATGCACACGAACTTTTTCTTGCTCAGTATTTAATGCATCTATGCTTTTTTTAAGCGTATGTAAAATAACATCGGGCGATGTTTTAATTTCTTGATAGGTTATAGCTTCTGCCAACATAACCGCTAATTGCACTAAGTGCTTTTCTGCCAGTTCGTCCACTTTATCAAGCGGAGCGCTGAGGTTGTCGATTATGCTACGCAAGCTGGTTAACTGCTCTTCTATTAACGGCTTAACGTCTTCTTGGCCTTGTGTTTTACCAAGCTCTACGCCTTCTTTGTAACCTGCTTCTTTGCCCTCACCAACCCCTTTTTCAAAGCCATCTATGTAGCCTTGTTCGTGCCCTTGCTTTAAGCCTTCCTCATAAGCATCTTGCCTAATGCGCTCAAGCTCAGCCATAGTTAACGAAGGCAGTTCAGGCTCTTGCGGCTGAGTGTCTTCTACTGCTTCTTCTTCAACTTCTTTTTTATACAAATCAGAAAGCGGTGTGCCAAAAGCCGTTGAACGATTGCCAAAACTACGCTCATCAGGAGCAACGTCAGGTATTGGCCAGTTTTTTAAAAGCTCATCAGCATCATCTGCATGTAAAGGGCGACCTTTTAATTTAGACATAGCTTACAGGAACTCCTCGCCACCGCCGCCGCCTAGCTGAACTTCACCTGCGTCAGATAGACGCCTTGCCGTTGAAAGCACTTCTTTTTGGGCAGCTTCTACTTCACTTATTCTAACCGGTGCCATTGCTTCTAAGTCATCGGCAAGCATTTCGGCAGCACGTTTAGACATATTACCCAAAATTTTATCTTTAAGCGCTTCATCAGTCCCTTTAATGGCTTTCATTAGTACGTCTTGCTGTACTTCACGCAGTATGGCTTGAATACCGCGGTCATCCACATCCAAAAGGTTTTCAAATACAAACATAAGATCTTGAATTTGCTGAGACATTTCTTCATCGTGTTCACGAATAGAGTCCATCAACTGCCCTTCTACATTTGTATCTAGGTAGTTCATGATATCTGCCGCGGCTTTTAAGCCACCCATTTTAGCGGCTTGTGCGCCTGCTTGACCGGCAAATTGTTTTTCCATAATCTCGTTAAGTTCTTGCAATGCTGCAGGTTGCACTTCTTCAAGGTTCGCAATACGCATAGTTAAATCTAGGCGCACTTTTTCAGGAAATTGCGCTAGGATTTCTGCCGATTGCTCAGGCTCTAAATACGATAAAACAATAGTTTGAATTTGCGGGTGCTCATTACGAATAATATTGGCAACTTGCTTTGAGTCCATCCATTTAAGTGAATCTAAGCCTTTAGCGCCCGAGCCCATTACAATTTGGTCTATTAAACTAGCTGCTTTATCTTCACCTAATGCGGCGGTAAGCGCCTTTTTAATAAAGTCTTCTGACTGGAAGCCAATTGTACTAAAGCTTTGTATTTGTTCTATAAATAAATTGTGAACTGCGCTTATTTTAGATTGTGACAAGTCATCTAGCGCAGCCATTGCCATACCCACTTTTTGCACTTGCTTAGGCTCTAAGTGTTTAAGTATTTGCGCTGCGTCTTCTTCAGATAAGCTCAATAAAAGAATCGCGGCTTTATCTACGCCATCTAACTTGTCAACATCAAACGCTGGCGGGAGTTGTTTTTGTTCTTGATCAGTCATCTTCTGTTAACCACGCTTTCACTACTTGTGATGAGAGTTCAGGTTCGTTCGCTACAAGTGCTCTTACCGCTTTAAGCAAATCTTCGTCGCCATGTAAATCTGGCAGCTGTAGTGTACCATCGCTTGAGAAGCCTACAGAAGCAGAATCAAAGTCTTTATTTAGCATATCTAGCGTGCTATCGCCAATATCCACCCCAGAGCTTAATGCATCTTCATCGTACTCTTCGAGCGTATCATCTGGGTATATTAAGCGTTTAAGCATAGGCTTAACAACTGCCATAATAAGCACAATAATAACCAGCGCACCCAGTACTAAGCGGACGATTTTCATAAACCAGTCCTGCTCCCACAGCGGTACTTCTAAATCTAAATCAACTGCTTCGCGTACAAATGGCACAGTTACCACCTCTAATGCATCGCCGCGTTGCATATCAAAGCCTACCCCACCTTGTAATAGGCGACGTATATTTGACAAAGCCTCTACCGAGCGCGGCGCCATGGTTGTTTCGCCGTTTTCACCTACTTTTGGCACATAATCAACGGCAACCGAGACGCTAATTCTGCGAATAACCCCTGTTTGTTGGCGCTTATGCGAAATGGTGGTGTCTAGCTCAAAGTTACGTGTAGCCTCTTTATGCACTCGGCTTGGGTTCGTTGCCGTACCAGCATTACCTTGACCTGCCACTTCTGGAATAGTTGAATTCATAGGTGGTTGATTAGTGAGTGCCCCAGGGATACCTACCGCTAAGCCACCAATGTTGTTCTCTTCAAATGTGGTTTCGCTTCTTACTGCTGGTAAGTCTGGGTTGTAGCGCTTTTGTGTTTCTTCTACTGAGCTAAAGTCCATATTTAAATCAACTTGCGCCGTGTAGTTACCCAAGCCGACTACAGGAATAAGAATACTGTCTATTTTCTCTAAATACTCTTGCTCACGCTTTCTTTCAATGTCGTACTCTTTACGAGAGCGTGCTGCTAATGAATCTTGTGAACCTGAATTAAGTAAGCGACCGTTTTGATCTGTTACCGTAACACGTGAAGGCTCAAGCCCCTGTACTGCAGAGGCAATCATATCAACCACTGAGTCAATTTCTTCGCCATCAAGCATTCTGCCGCGCTTAAGAGTTAATACCACTGTGGCTGATGGCTTTTTTTCTCTGCGTGCAAATACGTTTTCTTTTGGAATGGCTAATAAAACTTTAGCGCGTGTTACGTTGTTTAATTCTTCTATGGTGCGGGCAAGTTGTTGCTCGCGGCCATGTTTTAAACGTTCACGCTCTAATCGTTGGCTAACACCAAAGCCCATATCTTGCATTATGATATCGGTGCCTGAGGTAGGACCTTGCTCTAGGCCTTCACGGGCCATTAGCAATTTAATGTTTTGATACTCGCTTTCATCAACCGAAATTACGTTGCCATCTAGCTCGTAGTCAATTTTTTGTGCATCTAAAAAATCAAGGGTTTGGATCAGCTCTTCTGTTGGCATTTTACCCAGCGGACGCATGTCTGGCTGACGTGCCCAAATAATCACAAATATAGCAATAGCTAAACAAATAGCCAGCGCAATAATAAGGGTGACTTGGCGAAGCACATCAACACCATTTAAGGCGCTTAAGTAGCCCGACTTTTGTTCTTGTTGCTCGTTATCTTCGCTTTGGTCAATACCGCCGCCAGCAAGAGCAAGATCTGTTGATTGATTAGATTGCGCCACAATAATTCTCCACTACCTACTTAAACAGGCATGTTCATAATTTCTTGGTATGACTCAACAAGTTTATTTCTTACTTGTACTGTAGCCTCAAATGCCACTGACGATTTTTGTGAGGCAATCATTGCCTCAGCAAGCGATACACTTCTATCACCCATTTCAACAGCCACTACTTTTTGTTTAGCATCTTGTTGTAAGCCATTAACCGTGTTTAATGCATCACTTAGTAAGTCACCAAATTGAGCAGACGATGTTGGCTGAGCTTGAGTAGGTAGCTTATTGATTTGATTTGTATGGCCTGCTTCTAAAGCCATTGATTGCATTTCTTGAAATAGCGCGCTGTTTTGAATTTTCATAATTTTCTCTGGCAAATGCAGTTAACGTTCATAAAGGGAATAAAGCACAAAGTGTGCCATAAAAATAAACCTTTAATTACATAAGGTTAACTATTATTTTTAAGAGTCAGAGATTTGACAACCCTAAACTAAGCGTGGTTAGTTTAGGGTTATATAGAAGAAAGGGATAAAGTTATGCGGGCAGCGAAATACCTAAATCGCGCATTTGCGCTAGTTTATAACGTAAAGTACGCGGACTGATCCCAAGTGTTTGTGCAACATCTTTACGTTTGCCTTGGCAGCGCGCTAGGGTCTCTAATATTATTTTATGCTCTTTATCTTTTAGCTCATCTTTATAGCTGCCAGTATCAACACTAGGCAGAGAGCTACTCGCCTCTGCAGGCGTTATTTTGTCATCATAATACGCGCCACTGGGAGTGTTCGCTTGTTCAGGCGCTATCTCCTGTGTAGGCGTACTGTTAATTGGCGCTTGCATTAAGTTTTCAATAAAAATGGCCTGTTCGCCAATTACATTGCCCGTTCGCAAAATAAGCGCACGTTGAATTACATTATCAAGCTCGCGTACATTACCAGGCCATGCATGGCTTAGTAATTTTTGTTCAGCGGCACTATCAAGCGTTGCTAGCGGCTCTTTACTTTTAACTAAATGGCGCTCTATTAAATGCTTAGCCAATACAATTATATCCCCTGGGCGATCACAAAGCGGTCGCCACATTAGAGGAAATACGTTTAAGCGATAATATAAGTCTTCTCTAAATTGATTATCTGCAACGGCTTCTTTTAGGTCGCGGTTACTGGTTGCGAGTACTCTTACATCGAGTGAAATTGTTTTTCGGGCACCTAAACGCTCAACTTCACGCTCTTGCAATACCCGTAATAGCTTAGCTTGCAGCCCCAAGTCCATTTCGGTTATTTCATCAAGTAATATGGTGCCGCCTTGGGCTTGTTCAAATTTACCTGGGCATGCTTGTATTGCACCGGTAAACGCGCCTTTTTCGTAGCCAAATAAAGTGGCTTCAAGCATGTTTTCGGGAATAGCCGCACAGTTTATTGCCACAAAAGGCGCATCGCATCGGTTTGATTTATCGTGAATGTAGCGCGCTAACACTTCTTTACCAGAGCCACTAGGGCCTAGCACCATAACACTTGCATCTGAGCGCGCCACTTTGCTCGCCAGTTCTAAAAGCGCAATACTGCTTGGGTCGGCAACAATTGGGCCGTCAGTGTCTTTTGGCTTTTCGGGTAAATACCGACTAACCATATTTAAAAGCACCTCAGGGGCAAATGGTTTAGCCATATAATCAATTGCGCCTAAGCGCATTGCCTCTACTGCATCATCAATCGTTGCATAGGCAGTCATCATTAATACGGGGAGATCTGGGTAGTTAAGCTTAATGCTTCTAAGTAAATCTAGGCCGCTCATCGCGCCCATTTGCACGTCACTGACCACTAATGAAAACTCAGATTTTTTTAATTGGATCATGGCTTGCTCAGCACTATCGGCTGCAACACAGGCAATACCCGACATTTCTAACGTGTCTATGAGTGCTTCTCTTAAACCTGCATCATCTTCAACCACTAGTATTGTATTACTCATGCTGTTTTCTCCTGCGTTGAGGCCGTGCATATGGGCAGCAATAAACTAAAACATGCACCACCATTGGCATTATTAACCACTTCAACACGTCCTTGATGCGCATTAGCCACAGAGCTTACAACAGCAAGCCCAAGCCCTGTACCTTGGCTTTTTGTGGTATAAAACGGTTCAAAAATTTTCTCTATTTGGCTCAACTCTACACCAGGGCCGTTATCGCATACGCTAATACGCACGGTATCGGGTTCGCTGCTATCGCGCTGCGCTTTCAATGTCACCAGGGCTTGGCTGCCAATAATTTGGATACTATTGTGAATAAGGTTTTGAATAGCACTGGCCAGCGCGGTTTTATTACCGGTAATTTCTATGTCTGGCTCTGGTAGCTCAACAACAAGTGAGCTGTTATTTAAGGCCACCATTGCATCGGCACCTAGTTTTACCTCGTTTAAAAGCTGCTGCATAGAAACCTGTTCAACCACTTGTTGCTCGCCGCTTTTGGCAAAAAGTAGCATATCGTTAACTTGGGTTTCTAAATCTTTTAAACGCGACATTAACTTAGTTTGAAAGTTATCGCGTGATGACTCTGGTAGCTTTTTAGAGCCCAAATTGGCCGCGTATAACATAGCCGCCGAAAGCGGTGTACGCACTTGGTGCGCAAGCGAAGCCACCATTTTACCTAACGCGCTTAGGCGCTGCATATGGGCTACGCGCTTTTGCAAACGGCGCGTTTCTGTTAAATCTGTCATTAATATTAATTGCCCAGGCTCTGGCGCTAGCGCAGTAATATCAAGCTTTATAAGGCGCCCATCTTTGAGCGACACTTCATGTCCATCATCTTGGTGGGGACGAAAAGAGCGCTGAATAATGTTAAACCACTTCTCTCCTTCGAGCGGCTCGCCTAACATATCAATCGCTATTTGATTGGCTTTTGCAATAAGCCCTTTGCCATCAAGCACTACAACACCCGCAGGCATGGTATCAACTAAGTGCGACAGCCAACTTGCCTGCTGTCTTAAATCACTTAATTCACCAATGTACTCTTCTTGAAGTAAACATGGGTTATACTGTTTTGCAGTAATAAACTGTGGTTTAAGTACACTCGCAAGGGCCATAATCAAATCTCTTAATGATGTAGATACAGGGCTAAATGCACAATTTATACCAATATTATTTTATATATTTTTCATTTAGTTACCTTACAATATCGCGTAACAAAAAAATGACGCACACTAAAAGGAATAATAATGAGTGAGCAAAATAAATGCCGTTGTGCATGGCTCGACGCCACAAAGCCTGATTATGTGAAATACCATGATGAAGAATGGGGAGTCCCCCTTTATGACGATACGAAATTATTTGAATTTATTACCCTCGAGTCGGCGCAAGCGGGCTTAAGTTGGTACACCATTTTAAAAAAGCGCGCAGGCTATAAAAAAGCATTTGCTAATTTTAATGTGCAAAAAGTGGCTAACTTTACAGCCGATGATATAGAACGGCTAATGCAAGATGAGAGCATAGTGCGGAACCGCTTAAAAATTGCTGCCACCGTTAATAATGCTCAACGGTTTATTGAGATTCAAAAAGAATTTGGCAGCTTTAGTAATTACCAATGGCAATTTGTGGGCAATAAACCAATTATTAGTGATTTAAATAGTGTTGAAGATACCCCTGCAATTACCGAGGAGTCAAAAGCGTTTGCAAAGGATTTAAAAAAACGAGGTTTTAAATTTTTGGGCCCTACAACGGTATACGCACATATGCAGGCCTGTGGCATGGTAAACGATCACAGTAATGATTGTTTTAGAAAAGAAGAAATTATAAAGGCGTTTAGTGAATAAGTGATTTATCAGCATAAAAGTGATCTGTTCATAAAAAGGTGAAGAGACGCTTCGCTTTTGAGAAGTAACGTGTAAGTTAATTGTGGTTTCTCATTTGATCTCGTTTTTTGGGGGGTTAAGTAATTAAAAGCTGCGCTTTTTACGCGAGCAAGCTTTGCGTCTACCGCCAAAGTTTAAGTTTGCGTTTATCTCGTAAACGCGAAGCTTGCTTGCGTGACGGGCAAAGCCCGTAAATTAATTCCTCAAAAATGAATAATAAATAACGAAAAGTCTTTCACCATTTGCATACTGTTAATCTCGCGATAGATTGTACTTTTTCATTTTTTCGACAAGCGTAGTACGCCTTACACCTAATATTTCTGCGGCGCGCGCAACAACGTAATCAAAACGCTCTAACGCTTGGGTAATTAAGCTTATTTCAAGCTCTGCTAAATAATCTTTAAGCTCTATACCCTCTTCGGGTAATACGCCAGATCCCGGTTGGCTAAATTCAGGCTCTGGTTCATTATCATAATCGCTAAAGCCTGAGCTAAAAATATCGTTAAAGGCATCTTTTTCAAGTAGCTCTTCAGGGTATTCTGGCTCGTATGCGTCTACCTCGATGTAGCGATATTTATTGGGTAAATCGGGTACATCCACTACTTTTTCAGGGAACATAATCACCATGCGCTCCACTAAATTAGCAAGCTCTCGAATATTACCAGGCCAAGCATGCTCTTTTAGGCTCTCTACCGCGCGCTCTGTAAATTTAGCCGACGTACCACTTTGCTCATTCACACGACGCATTAACTCTTTAAGTAATAAAGGTATGTCGTCTGCACGCTCATTAAGAGACGGGTTTTCAATAGGAAACACGTTTAAACGGTAATATAAATCTTCCCTAAAGCTGCCCTTTTCAATCATTTCCTCAAGGTTGCGATGAGTAGCGGCAATCACCCGTACATCTGCTTGAATCGCTTTTGTGCCACCTACACGCTCGTAGCTGCGCTCTTGTAATACACGCAATAACTTTACTTGCATTTGCAGCGGCATATCGCCAATTTCATCTAAAAATAGCGTACCGCCTTGAGCCAATTCAAAGCGTCCTTTACGTGCAGAAATAGCGCCGGTAAACGCCCCTTTTTCGTGACCGAATAGCTCGCTTTCGAGCAACTCTCCAGGAATAGCACCACAGTTTACTGGTACAAACGGCCCCGTATTGCGTTTAGATAATAAATGGACGTTACGCGCAACCACCTCTTTACCTGTACCCGATTCGCCTAAAATAAGCACGTTTGCATCGGTTTTAGCCACTTGCTCAATTAAAAAGCGTACGTTTTTAACTGCATCAGTTTCGCCAACTAAACCATCAAATGTTTTGTGTGGTTTATGCTGCTTGTGGCTCCCAGGCAACATACGTTGGTACTGTTGGCAGTCGTGTAATAACTGTGTGGTTACTTCGTGATTAAACGGCTCACAAATTAAGCCCACTACATTAGCAATACTTAATAAGGGCTTGAGTGTTTCACCAATCAGTAAAAAAGGCAGGGTTGGAAAACGCTTAATTAAGCTTTCATGATCTAAGCCTTGCAATGCACCTAAAATAACAATGCATTCTTGTTGTTGATACTTACTAGATACTTGCTCAAAATCACTTTCGTCAAGTAACTGCACAGCTTCCCCAATAAAGGTAAGCGATGCATTTAATCCTATTGCACGGTTATTATTATTATCTAAAATCAAGATCATAGTTAGCGAGCCATAATTTCACTAATTTATTTTATTAGCTAAATTGTAAGCGAGATCTGAATGGATGCAAGTAATAGCGGCGGTTTTTTGACATAAACGCCAAAAAATAGACGGATTAGTAAAATCAATCATACTTAAGAATTAATCATTAAGTATCAGTTTATATAAACCCAATATAAAAGCTTACTAAAATTTTAAAGGACAAATTACCCATTATACGAAATATATAAGCTATTATTTACTTAAGTTGAAAGCAGCAGTGCCGATAACTATACGATAGTAAAACGTTTGGCATTAATATTGCTTTTGTTTTGATATTAGTTTTACATAATTTTAGTAGTTAAATTTTAGGATTTTCCCATGGCACATGTCTCACTGAAAAAATACAGTCAAGTTCGTGCAAGTAACATTGCAGAAATGGCGCCGTATGAACAAATAAACCTTATTTTTAGTAATATTATTGGTCGCTTAGCCGCTACTAAGGGTTTTATTGAACGCAAAGAAATAGAAAAAAAAGGCGAAAACCTCTCAGCATGCATTTTATTATTAGGTGCACTGCAAGATGCGCTTAACTTAGAAGTAGAACAAGATCCTAGTATTTCTGATAATTTATTGGCGTTATACGCTTACTGCCAACGTAAGTTAACTCAAGCTAATATAAATAATGATATTGAAGCAGTTGTTGAAGTTTCAAGCATCATTAAAGAAATAAAAGAAGGCTGGGATAGTATTCCAGCAGATCAACGCAGCCCTGCGGTATAAGGCTATGGGTCAAAGCCTTTCAGCTAAAGCAAAGCATATTAATGAGCTGCTTAATAATATTGAAGCATTAGTACAAAGCAATAAAGCTGATGAAGCTAAACCTAGTATGGATACTTTAAATATTGAGCTTAAAAACTGGTGCGAAAGTGATGCCCCGCCAAAAGCTCAAGAATTAGAGGCTATTCAAGCTGCTATTAACACTATAAGCAAGCAAGCAATGGCTAAAAAGAACGAATCATCAAAAGCCATAATTAAGCAAAAAAAATCAGGTAAAGCTATCTCTGCCTACAAATCAGTTTAACTAAGTATCGCACAGCGCTATTTAAACTTAATTAAGCATAAAAAAACCGTTTATAAAACGGTTTTTTTATAGGCCTAACGAATTTTACTGGTTATGAATTGTTACTCACCACGCCAGGCATATTTTCAAGCTGTGCTTGCACATAACTACTTGTAGAGTTGAGGCTCGCTACCAGTAAATCCATGGCATTATATTGAGCATATAACCTGTCTGATAACGACTCCATCTTGCTGGCAAGGCTAAGTCGTTGGTCATCGATATCTTCTAGTTGATTTGTTTTACTGTCTATACGGTTTTGAATAATACCATCGGAATCTGTATAAAAGCTCATTAAGTCATCAAAAGACTGGGCAAAGCCGCCCTCATCTTCATCACTACCCACAAAAAACTGCTGTACTAAATCTACGTCTGAATCTATTTGCTCGTTTAGTGTTTCAGTATTGAGTGATAAAACACCATAGCGGTCTGTTTCAACACCTAATTGTGAAAGTGATAATGAATTACCATCACCTAAATCGACCGACTCAGTTATTTCACTACGCAGTTTTGACATAACACCACGAAGTAGTGAATCTCCCGCCATTACACCAGCGCCACTTTCACCTGATGCACCTAAATTATTACTAAGCTCTAACAGTTCGTTGTAACTAGTGATAAAGCTATTTAAACCTGCTTGTATATTATTATTATTTTCAGTGACTGATATATCGCTCATATCATCGTCGGCATCATGCAATTTTTTTGCGGTGATATCCACGCCATCAATTACATTGCTAAATTCATTAGTATTGCTTGATACCGTTAATGTGCCATCAATCGTTATTTGTGCATTTTGTGCAGCGTTTACTTCTGTTAGGTTTGTAGTATGGTTTAGCGGGTCTGCGTCAGATACATCGTAAGCTAACCGTGAGAGCCCACCAGTGTCAGTATTATTACCATCGTCATCTTGTACGGTAATAGTAATTGCATTGTCTTCACCAGTTTCTTTACTAGTAAGTACTAAATGCTGGCCATCATCACTGGTTACTATAGTCGCCACAACCGAGTCATTACTATCGCTGCCCGTAAAGGGGCCGTTATTAATTTGGTCGCGTAAATCTTCTAAGGTATTAGTTGCAGACAGAACAGTGGAAAAACTGTTTTCACCAGAGCCAATTGTAATTACACCGGCGCCAATTGCCTCATCGGCAGCAAATGCAGGAGATGACAATTTATGAGCTTGCGCTAATGCATCAACTTTTACGTTATAGCTTCCTGGTTGGGCGTCTTCATCTGCACTAATTGATATAAAGTCATCATTACCAGACGTACTACGCTTTTGGTAGTTATCACTATCGCCTAATGCTTCCATAGCCGTTTGCACCTGCTCTAAAGCAGATTTTAATGCGCCTGCAGCTGATATATCTGTAGTTAAGTTACTTTCAGTAGTATTTAAACGAGCCTCAGCAGGGGCCTGCTCAGCATTCACTAATGCATCAACAATGTCTGATACAGCTAAGCCAGAGCCCAAACCATTAAACGAAATAGACATACTTCACCTCTTTAAACACCTTAAAATAAGCTAACTCTAAATACACGAGTAACAATAGCCGCTAAACAGTTTGATCAATTAAAATACCCGCAGATTCAGAAAGCTTTGACACTAAGCTTAATACTTCTTCCGAAGGGTATTGCTTAATTACATCACCACTTGTTTTATCAAGTATTTTAATTACATCACGCCCTGAGTCTTCATCAACTTGAAATTGTAGACTACGGCTCATCTCTCCCATAAACTCCTGCAATTGTTGCGCCACTTTTTCAAGCTGTTCACGCTCAAGTTGTTGGTTTTGTGAACTATTGCCCTCAGAGCTTTGCTGCGTATAGTGATTGTTTAACTGGTTTTGCGAGCCTTGTTCATCCGTTTTATTTACGTCATCAACAGCGCGCTGAGTCAATGTCGCTCCAGACTGCCCTACTTGTTTATCTTCACCAGTTAAAGATGTTGATGCTATCGTAACTTCTGCGTTTGAAGTAATGGTGTTCATAACGCCTCCTAAACTTTGCCGAACTTGTATAGTTATTAAACTAACAATAGCTTAATTTATACCCTTAAACCACAAAAGGAGGTAGCTAAAGCCACCTCCTTGTTTTAAAACTAATACTGACTTTATGTACTAGCTAGCTGTTCATTAAGCTATAACATTTAACTTATTAACCTAATAAGCTAAGTGCTGTTTGTGGTAACTGATTCGCTTGCGATAAGATTGACGTACCTGCTTGTTGCAAAATTTGGTTTTTCGTCATCTCTGCTGTTTCAGTTGCAAAGTCAGTATCTTGAATACGACTACGAGATGCAGATACATTTTCAGAGATGTTTGCAAGGTTGCTGATAGTGTGGTCAAAACGGTTTTGAACAGCACCTAAATCAGCTCGTTGCCCATCAATATTCGCTAAAGCATTATCGATTATAGCTAATGCGTCTTGAGAGCTTTCTTGAGTCCCAATATCAACTGTATCTACACTAAATAAGGTACTGTTATAAGTAGCTGATGCATCTCCAATCAAAGACGCGTCTCCAGCCGCAACAGTAAATGCAGCTGATGAGTTTAACTGGATTGAGCCTACCACACGCGCAGAATCAGTTGTGCCGCTTACTAAACTAGTAGGGGTTCCTTCGTCATCTCCACTATAATCAAGAGCTGTAATATCTAAATCAGCAGCAACATTGGCTGGTGTTCCTGCGTCGTCGACTGCAGCAAAACCACTTATCGTAATATCATCACCTTTGTCATTAGAAAGGATGAGCTCATTGTCTTCATTAAATGAAGCTGTGACACCATGCTCACCTGTCTTGCTATTAATTGCCTTTGCAAATGATGCAGTATCATCCGCCTGAGTTCCTGAAGTAGTAATTGAAATATTTGAACTATCGTCTCCAGAGCCTATAGTAAATGATAGTTGGCCCCCATCAACCAATACGTCTGCATCATCTAAAACAACTTTCATCTGTGTTTTTGCCTGTGCATCAACTCCTGTTTGTCCCGAACGTGCATTAATTTTTTCTATTGCACTTCTGGCACTTGACTGAGCGTCTATTTCTACCTCAACTGAATCACCACCGCGTCCAACGATTGTATATTTTTCATTTGCAACCGTACTATTAGGAATAGAGCCATTCGCCGTTGCTGAGGTTCCAAACCCGCCTGCTGCTGCAGACTGAATGTCATATTGATTGGTACCTATAGCCGCAGCACTTACATCGCCTAATGAGACACTGATTGTTTCATTTGCGTTAGAGCCAACTTGGAAAGATTTAGAGCCAAAGCTACCATCTAATAGTTGCTGCCCACCAAACGAAGTGGTTTCAGCAATACGAGTTAACTCAGTTTGTAATGCCCCGACTTCTTTCTGCAATGCAGCACGATCATCAGCGGAGTTTGAACCATTTGCCGATTGCAGAGCAAGCTCACGCATACGCTGTAAAATATTAGTCGACTCTTGCATAGCGCCTTCTGCAGTTTGCGCCATAGATATACCATCGTTTGCGTTACGCTGAGCTACTGCTAGACCATTAACTTGTGAAGTCAAACGGTTTGAAATTTGTAGACCTGCCGCATCATCTTTTGCGCTGTTAATACGCATACCTGATGATAAACGTTCCATTGACGTTGCTAAATCAGAACCTGATTGAGATAGGTTACGTTGAGCGTTTAATGAAGATACATTTGTATTTACTGAAATCATAATAAAACTCCTGATTACTTTCGTAATGTGACTGTTTAGATTTAACCAAGAGCTGTCACAACTGTATGTTCAAGCTCTGTTCTGGTTAAGTTAACGGCAGGAAATAAATTATCTTTAGAAGTATTTTAAAAATAAATTAGTTTATTTGTTTAATAAACCATAATTACTTGTTTTTAAATAAAAATAATAATTTATTAATTTTCGCTATCTCAAAAAGCAAAAACGCACTTCAAATTGAAGTGCGTTTATAATAAAGAGTTATTAGTTAACTAGACGATTAGCCACCTAATAAACTAATTGCAGCCTGTGGTATCTGGTTTGCTTGAGAAAGTATTGATGTACCTGCTTGTTGCAATATTTGGTTTTTAGTCATTTGTGCAGTTTCAGTTGCAAAGTCTGTATCTTGTATTCGGCTACGTGATGCCGATACATTTTCAGCTATATTTGCAAGGTTACTTATTGTATGGCCAAACCTATTTTGAACCGCACCTAAATCAGCGCGTTGCTCATCAATATTTGCTAAAGCATTATCGATTATAGCTAATGCCTCTTGAGAACTATCTTGAGTTCCAATATCGACAGTATCCACACTGAACAAATTGCTACTGTAAGTAGCTGATGCATCTCCAATCAAAGACGCATCTCCAGCCGCAACCGTGAATGTACTCGATGAGTTTAACTGGATTGAGCCTACCACACGCGCAGAATCAGTTGTGCCGCTTACTAAACTAGTAGGGGTTCCTTCGTCATCTCCACTATAATCAAGAGCTGTAATATCTAAATCAGCAGCAACATTGGCTGGTGTTCCTGCGTCGTCGACTGCAGCAAAACCACTTATCGTAATATCATCACCTTTGTCATTAGAAAGGATGAGCTCATTGTCTTCATTAAATGAAGCTGTGACACCATGCTCACCTGTCTTGCTATTAATTGCCTTTGCAAATGATGCAGTATCATCCGCCTGAGTTCCTGAAGTAGTAATTGAAATATTTGAACTATCGTCTCCAGAGCCTATAGTAAATGATAGTTGGCCCCCATCAACCAATACGTCTGCATCATCTAAAACAACTTTCATCTGTGTTTTTGCCTGTGCATCAACTCCTGTTTGTCCCGAACGTGCATTAATTTTTTCTATTGCACTTCTGGCACTTGACTGAGCGTCTATTTCTACCTCAACTGAATCACCACCGCGTCCAACGATTGTATATTTTTCATTTGCAACCGTACTATTAGGAATAGAGCCATTCGCCGTTGCTGAGGTTCCAAACCCGCCTGCTGCTGCAGACTGAATATCATATTGATTGGTACCTATAGCCGCAGCACTTACATCGCCTAATGAGACACTGATTGTTTCATTTGCATTTGCTCCAACCTGAAATGCTTTAGTACCATAAGAGCCGTCTAAAAGCTGCTGCCCACCAAACGAAGTAGTTTCCGCAATTCGAGTTAACTCAGTTTGTAAAGCTGAAACCTCTTTCTGTAAAGCGGCTCTATCATCAGCAGAGTTTGAACCATTCGCCGATTGCAAGGCTAGTTCACGCATACGCTGTAAAATATTAGTTGACTCTTGCATGGCGCCCTCAGCGGTTTGCGCCATTGAGATACCATCGTTTGCGTTACGTTGAGCAACCGCTAAGCCGTTTATTTGTGAAGTTAAGCGGTTTGAAATTTGTAGGCCCGCGGCATCATCTTTTGCGCTATTAATACGCATACCTGATGACAAGCGCTCCATTGAGGTTGCTAAGCCTTCTCCAGATTTTGATAAGTTACGTTGTGCGTTTAATGACGATACATTAGTATTTACTGTTAATGCCATTTTTACCATCTCCTAGGTTTAAATAGAGTGTGGTTCAACACGTTTTAACAGGAACCACTATTCGATAATTTCTAATTATTAGAAAAGCATTTACTGTGCCAACTTTAAAATCTATGTAACAACCTGTTTTAAATCACTTTTTTAAAGTTATATTATAAGTTATCTGTTTAGCTGGAGTGACGACAATTTGTTGCCGCTATTTTGAGGGAGGTTTTTGCCGCTTTGTATTAGCTAAAGCGGCAAAGTATTTCTGCTTATAATGTGTTTATAAGTAATCAAATAAAGAAAGGTTAGTTAAACGGCCAAACGTGGCTTGCGATGCTTGCAGTGCGGTTTCTTGTTTAGTGAGCTCACTAATGGCTTCTGCCATGTCTACTTCTACTAAATCAGAAAGGTTGCTTTTGTTTTGAATATCTTGCGCAAGATTTGAGTCGCTTACGCTTTCAACCGCATTCATCCGCCCGCCTAAGCTCGCTTGCGTATACACAACTTGCTCGCTGGCGTTTTGAAGCTGTACTACACCATCGGCTAACACTTGCTGAAAATCATCGTTTTCTAGTGTGCCATCATTTAACCCCGTAATGAGTGATTGTAATGTATTAAGCACATTTTCTTTGTGCGGCTTTTCGAGGGTAAAATCAAGCTGCCCTGGTGCTGCGCCTTCAAATTCGATTTTCATGCCTGCAAAATCGATTGGCTCATCCGTTATCTCGCCTACTTGTGCAGGGCTTAGCGACACGCCGTCACGCAAAATTTCATAAGTATCAGGGTCGTTAGCGGTAGCGCCTGGTGTTATTACAACATTATACGTGTTCGCTGTTGCCGCTGCGGTTGGATCTGCATTGTAATTTTCTTGATGGAAACGGTCGAACTCTGTTTGACCATCGACATAAACCGTGCCCACTGTAATATTATTTGCAGGCGTAGTTACCGGGATAGCAGCTTGATTATCAGTAACATCTAACCTTGCATCACTTTTCTCGAACGTATCAAAACCGTTATCGCTTGATTTAATACTCACGCCTTCAGCAATGGTTATAACATGCTGGCCTTGATCCCCATTGTAGGTGTACTCACCTGTTGTAGAGTCAAATTGATAGGGTTGGGTGCTGTCTTGGTAGCCTGAAAATATAAACTTACCGTCTTCTGAGCGGGTATTCATTAAATTAACGAGTGTTTTTTGTATTTCACTCAGCTCTGCCGCGATTGACTCTAAATCATCTTGAGTATAAACACCATTGCCCGCTTGAATAGCTAGCTCTTGAGCTTGTTGAATATTGGTATTTATACTTTGTAAGATGGTTTCTTCGGTTTCAAGGCGGCCAGTTAATTGGTCGATATTTTTAGTATATTGCTCATTTGTTTGTATTTTATTTGAATACAGCATCCCTTGTGAAATAGCAGCAGGCGCTTCTGAGGTCGTTAAGTATTTTTTACCTGTTGTTACTTGCTCTTGTGCATTAGCAACACTTTGTTGGTTATCGAGTATTTTATTAATGTTGTTTTGATACATTAAGTTATTTGATAAACGCATAATTACCTCGCCGCACTTAATAAGGTGTCAAAAACTTCTTGAGCTGCAGCCAACACTTGAGCTGATGCTGAATATGATTGTTGGAAACGCAGTAGGTTGGCAGCTTCTTCATCAAGGTTTACACCCGAGAGCGACTCATACCACGCTTCTGATTGCTCTGCTAACGCATCAAATGCGCTGGCACTGGTAATGGCTTGGCCAGTGACTACGCCAATATCACTCACTAACCCTGAATAGGCTTGGTTAAACGTGTCATGATTGTCGGCAGCGGCTGTTGTCACTACATTTTTACGCACTAATTCGCCATTTTGTAAATCAGCGAGTTTTAAACCATTACGGTTATCATCAAAGCCGCCTTCGTTAAATTCAAGGGTAAAAGTGTCTCCAGTAGCTGGCGTGCCTTCAATATCAAAATCAAAGCCATAGTTGCTATAAGGTACGCCAGCCTGAGCCAGTACGCCCTCTGCTGGAGGCGTTACTGTAAACGTAGAGGTGCCATTTGCATCTGTAATTTGATATTCGTTTGCAGTGCCTGTTTTAACTAACGTGATATCGCCATTGGCTAAACCAGGGGTAGTGTTAAAGCCACCCGAGGTAACACTTGTTACTTCTCCGGCTGAAATAGTCGCTGTACCTACATTATCTATGCTGTTAGCTGTACGAATAGGCGATGCCAGTGCTAAGTCTTCACCGCGGCTTGTCGCAAGGGAAATACTGGTTGCCGCCTCTGAGTTAAGTTTAATTTGAAATTTATCCCCGATATTACCTGTACCTGCTACATCAATTTGTAAACCAAACGACTCCCCACTCGTAATATCATCTGAGTCGATAACACCTGATGGCGGTATCGCCGCTAAAGAGGCGCTGCCTATCGGCTCCCCTTTATTATCTATAGGCTGAATGCTCACTTCATTTGCATTAGCGGTATAAGTAACAATAAAGTCGCTGGCAGGCAGTTCACTGCCTTTACCAGCCTCAAGCGTGGCAGTTAAACTGGCGCCGCCGGTATTAGCTTGGTATGCATAAGCACCCACGGTAGGTATATTAAATATATCACCGCCTAGCTCGCCGTTAGCATCCATACCCAATTTATTTTGCTCGTTGAACGCATCAGCAATTGCCAATCCCATTTGGCCAATTTGATTTTGTGCAGGCACAAGTATGTCGTCTCTAAATGCGAGCAAGCCGCCAATCTTGCCTTTTAATTTAGTTGCATCTATTTCTAGCGGCACGGCTTTGCCGCCATTAACGTCAAGCGTCAATTCTTTAAAATTAGGATCGGGGTCGCCCGACAGTGAAAACAAGTTAAATGTACCGTTTTCCATAACTAAAGATTCACCGCTGCCCATAAAGACGAGTTTTTCGCCATTAGGGCCATCAAGTGTTTCTATATCAACAAGCTCTGATAATTCACGAATCGCTAAGTCGCGCTGGTTATAAATAGAGCTTGCGCTTGATGCGTTATTTGTGCCATTTACGACTGCTATTTCTTGGTTTAACGTATTTATATTTTGGATAAGTGAGTTGGCTTCTTCAGAAAAAATCTCAAGCTGCTCATTTACTATACCTTGTTGCTCAAGCACGATACCCGAAAGCCTATCCATTTGATCAACTAAGCTTTGCGCATCGGTCATTACTAATGAGCGAGCAACTGTTGAAGACGGCTGGTTTAGCGCCTCTTGCACGTTATTAAATAATGAATTTATACCCGTTGATAAGTTATTAGACTCTTCTGAAAAAATAGTATCAACACGGTTGGCTTCTGTTACAAATTGATCAAAAAACGATTTATTTGACGTGTCGCGGTTTAACTGCGACTGGGCAAACTCGTTCAATAACCTGTATGTTTCGCCGCGACCTACTTGGTTATCAACCATCGTGGTAAATTCAGTGCGCTCACGTACGTAGCCTTCTGTATTTACATTGGTGATGTTTTTACTGGTCGTTTGCAACAGCTCAGAGCTTGAACGCACCCCAGCACTGGCAATATTTAATAAACTAAACGACATATTACTTCACTCCTTGGGTAAACGCGCTTGTTGCAATATTTTTAAGCTCACTGCTATTTAGCACTTTTTTTATTTTACTCGCGTAATTAGGATCGGTTGCATAGCCTGCTTTTTGTAGCGAATCTAAAAATTCGTTTGGCTGTGCTGTTTTTTGTAATGCTTCTTCGTAGCGTGGGTTTTGCGTTAAAAAATCGACAAAGTCGTTCACGCTTTCTTTTATAGAATCGTAAGCTCTAAAACTTGCTTGCTTTTTAACAGGGGTACCTTGCTCAAATTCAAGCGTTACTTTACTTGCTTTATCGCCTTCCCAGCTTTTATCTGATTTAATATTGAACAGGTTATTTGAGCTATTCCCGTCGCTTTTATTAATAATATGCTTACCCCAACCCGTCTCAAGTGCCGCTTGGGCCACCATTACTGCAGGGTTTAAACCAATTTTTTCGGCCGCTGTTTTAGCATGCTCCCACACTGCACTAACAAACTCTTCAGCATTATCAAATGACGACTGCTGTGTAGGCTGTGTTGTGGTTTTAGTTTGTGTTGCCGCACTGCTGACTACTAAGTCATCTTTATTTGCTTGCTTTACACTGTGCACCTTTTCGTGCGGCAGTTCAGAGCCTGCGCGTTTATCACTCATAAAGTCGTTAGTAGTTCTTAATACTGAGCCAGGCATAAAGTTCTCAGCCTCTGGAGAAAGCTGCTGCACAATTAAATCAGCCAAACCCAAAGACCCATTTGATGAAAGCTCAGAAGAGAGCTGCTGATCGTGCATTTCTTCAAAAAACTTTACGCCGCTAGAGTTAAACGGGCTGTCTTCATCTTCAAATGCTTCGTTGGCTTTACGCATCCCTTTTAGAAGCATTTGTGTAAAAATAGCTTCAAATTGTGCCGCTGCTTTTTTTAGCGCCGCTTTAGACGCATCAGTAGATGCATCACCGCTGTTTAAAGCGTCTTGACGTAAAGTATTAAGATTACTTAAATCAAAAAAGTTTTGCTTATCGAGGTGATTTGTTTCCATCAGCTTTTTGACACAAAAATGAATAATGCTTTAAGAAATGCAAAAATTGAGCCAAAGAAAGGTAAACAGTAAAAAGCTTAAGTACCTTTTGAGTACTTAAGCTTTATGTGGAAGGGTAAATATTCTAAAATCTAACTAAATAACAACAAGCTGTCCGTTAATTGCACCCGCTTCTTTAAGCGCTTCTAAAATAGCCATTAGGTCTCCAGGTGCTGCGCCTACTTCATTTATAGCACGCACTAAGTCATCTAAGCTAACGCCGGGGTTAAAAACAAACGCACGAGAATCATCTTGATTAACGTCAATAATACTTTGCTGTGTAACAACAGTTTCGCCTTCTGCTAACGGATTAGGCTGCGTTACATTTTGCTGTTCAGCAATTGTGACTGTTAGGCCGCCATGGGTTATTGCCGCAGGCTGTAGCTTCACATTTTTGCCAATGACAATCGTTCCCGTACGTGAATTAACAATAATTTTGGCTGAGGTATCAGCAGGCTTAAACTCTAGGTTTTCAAGCGTTGATAAATAAGACACTCGTTGCGATGCATCACGTGGCGCAATAACGCGTACTGAGGCAGCGTCAATAGCTTGTGCACTATTAGGGCCTACCAAATTGTTAATTGTTGCTTCTAAACGTTTTGCCGTTGTAAAGTCAGGGCGGTTTAAGTTAAAAGTAATGTAGTCGCCTTGCATAAAAGGGCTTTTAACTTCGCGTTCAACAGTGGCTCCGTTAGGTACGCGGCCAACTGTCGGGGTATTAATGACCACTTTACTGCCATCAAGCCCTTGTGCTCCTAAACCACCCACAATTAGGCTACCTTGTGCTATGGCGTATACGTTTCCATCCACCCCTTTTAAGAAAGTTTGGAGCAAGGTGCCGCCACGTAAACTGCCTGCACTGCCAATAGAAGATACCGTAATATCAATTGTTTGACCCGGCTTTCTAAACGGCGGAAGCTCAGCGTGGACTGCCACTGCTGCTACGTTTTTAATTTTAGGACTTTGTGTTGAAGGCAGCGTAATTCCAAAACTGTTTAGCATGCCTCTAAAACTTTGTTGCGTGTAAGAGTTTTGCTCCCCTGTACCAGGTAGCCCCACCACTAAACCATAGCCAACCAATTGGTTAGCACGTACGCCTTCAACCATAGAGACATCTTTTATACGCTCGGCGCTGGCAGAAAATTGCCAGCCTAGCAGTATGATCAAAATAAACGCTTTAATGCTATTCATACTACTATCCTCTAAAACGGAAATAACGAGCTACTAAAGAAACGTGTTAACCACCCTGGGCTTTGCGCTTCTTGTGTTTGTCCTTTACCTGAATATTGAATTCGGGCATTAGCAATTCTATTCGACTCAACCGTGTTATCGGCGCTTACATCTTGCGGACGTACAAGGCCTTCGAGCCTAATAAACTCTTCGCCGGTGTTAAGTGTTAGCCATTTTTCACCACGAATAACTAAGTTACCATTGGGTAAAACACGCATAACATTCACCGAGATGTCGCCCACTAAGCTGTTTGACTGATTTGATTTAGAGTCACCAGTAAATGATGAATCACTACCAATGCCAAACTGAATACTGTCGCCACCTATATTTACTGGTAAACCACCTAATCCAATAACGGGGTCTAGGCTGGCTTCGGTTTCTTTATCGGTTTCGGTTTTAGCGGCTTTTGTAGCTTGTGTTGACTCTTCAAGCTTAACGGTAATTATATCGCCGGTTCTAAGTGCTTTTTTGTCTGAATACAAATCATTAAATGTATTGGTGTTAAACAACGAACCCGTTGCAACAACAGGCTCTGCTACAGGTTCTGGGTACATGGGTGCGTAGTAGGGGTCATCTTGAACCACTTCACTATTTTGCGTAGAAACACAGCCACTTAAAAATAAGGTGCCTGCTGCAAATAAAATAACATTACGCATAACTATCCCCTTGTGCACGATTATAACTGTTGATTGATGTAGCTCATCATTTCGTCAACGGCCGAGATTACTTTTGAGTTCATTTCGTAAACACGTTGAGTTTCGATAAGGTTAACCAATTCTTCCGTTACATTAACGTTTGATGTTTCAAGCGAGCCTTGAATAATAGTTCCTAAGCCTTCTACGCCTGGATTACCTTGAACAGGCGCCCCACTAACAGCGGTTTCGGTGTAAAGGTTTTGACCAATTGGCTCAAGACCCGATGGATTAATAAAGTCACTAATTGTTAGCTGGCCAATCACCACGTTATCGGCTTGCCCTGCAACGCGTACAGATACTTCACCATCTTGAGAAACTGTAATTGATTGCGCATCATCGGGTACATTCATTTCGGGCTGAACAACAAAACCCGCACCAGAGGTAACAATGCGGCCGTCTTCATCGGTAGTAAATTGCCCATTACGCGAATACGCAATATTGCCATCGGGTTGTAGCACTTCAAAAAAACCTTCGCCTGAGATCATCCAATCGAGTGAGTTTTCGGTGGTGAGCATATTACCTTGCGTAAACTCTTTTTGGTTAGCAACCACTTTTGCACCCGCACCTAGCATTAGGCCAGATGGCAGCTCGGTATCTTGTGAAGAACGCCCGCCAGGCTGGTTGATGTTTTGATACAGTAAATCTTCAAAAATAGCGCGGCTTTTTTTGTAACCTACGGTACTGGCGTTCGCCAAGTTATTTGAAATAACTGAAATATCAGTTTGTTGAGCGTCTAGCCCTGTTTTACTTATCCACAATGCAGGATTCATAAGTATGCCCTCATTTTAAAGTTAAACTATGCGCATCAACTGATCTTGACGTTCGTCAATCTCTTCAGCTGTTTTCATTAGTTTTACTTGTAACTCAAATTGACGTTGGTGGTTGATCATATCGACCATTTCGTGAACTGGATTAACGTTAGACATTTCCAGTGCACCACTTAACACTTTTACATTTGCAGAGGTATCGACGGTTTGCCCTGCTACAGGTCTAAATAAACCATCGTTGCCTTTTTCAAGCTCTCTGCTGTTTCCTTCAACAACGCGCAGCGTGTCTACTTCTTCTAAAAAATTTGCAGGCGCGCCTTGGGGGCGAACCTGTATGGCGCCATCTTCACTAAAACTTATTTTTTCTATAGGAACCGGTAAAATTACGGGGCCACCTTCGCCAATAACTTGACGACCATGACTTGTTACCAACATACCCTGCGCAGTAATGTTTAGCGTGCCTACTTTTGTATAGGCTTCGTTTCCTGAGTCATCTTGAACCGCAAGCCAGGCGTTATCGCTCATGGCAATATCTAAATCACGACCTGTTTCGATTATGCCGCCAGAGGTCATGTTAGAACCTGGTCGCTCTTGCATTGAAAACACGCGCGTTGGCAAGCCCTCGCCAAATGCTTGCATAGAGCGCGCTTGCGCAAAGTCAGCTTTAAAGCCTGTGGTGTTTGCGTTTGCCAAATTATTGGCTTTAAGTGCAAGCCCTTGTAGGCTTTGCTTAGCGCCAGAGGCTGCAATGTAGACCATTTTGTCCATAACATCGACTCACATAAAAAATCTCTGATCTGATAAATGCAAAATAGATGCCAGGTTAAATTTGACGCAGTATAAAGAAGGTATTGAACGGTTCAGCTAGGCTAATTTTAGCGACATAGCTACAAAAAAGGCTGCAAAAATGCAGCCTTAAAATCTTAACAAAAAAATAAGGTTA
The DNA here is from genome assembly GCF_023161905.1 of Pseudoalteromonas sp. 2CM41L. Classification (NCBI taxonomy): domain Bacteria; kingdom Pseudomonadati; phylum Pseudomonadota; class Gammaproteobacteria; order Alteromonadales; family Pseudoalteromonadaceae; genus Pseudoalteromonas; species Pseudoalteromonas sp. 2CM41L. The sequence continues at coordinate 41,197 of NZ_JALNTN010000002.1, read as the reverse complement.
ACTTATCTAATCTGCAAAATACTTTGCTGAATTGTTGAGTTAACTTCAAGCGCTCTTGAGTTCGCTTGGTAGTTACGTTGAGCGGTAATCAAATCAACTAATTCGTTTGTTAAGTTGGTATTAGATTGCTCAAGCGCGGATGAATTAATACTACCAAAAGTGCCCGAGCCTGCTTCACCGGCCACTGGCTCACCAGAGTCAATGCTTTGCTTCCAGCTGGTATCGCCTACTTGCGAAAGGCCTTGAGAGTTTGGAAAGCGAACCATAGCAACTTGGCCTAAGTAGGTTGAATCGCCATTGCTGTATGAGGCAACAATTTTACCGTCTGTGCCAATATCAATGCCCGCTAAACGACCCACTGTAGAACCATCTTGGTCGAGTGCTTTTACTTCAAAGCCACTTGAGTACTGAGTTGGAATACGGCCAGCTGTGTTGTTTTCATCACGCCAGTTTAGCTCAATACCTGTACTTGGGAATGTTGCGCCGTTATCAAGCATTGACGATAAACCAGTACCTGCACCTGCCGGTAAATTAATTTCATCAAACGTGGTGGCGTTAGTATTTGCTACACCATCTGTTGTGGCGGGTAAACCGCTAGAATCAAAACCAAGAGTGGTAATAGGTGTATATGGTGTAGTTGTTTGCTCTGCACCAGATGTACCGTTTACCACTTTACCATCAAGCGTAGCGTATACTTCCCAGCTATTGTCTGTACCACCTGCAGCTGCATCTTCTTCTTTTACAAAAAAGTATTGCAGAATATGTGGTTCACCTAATGAGTCGTAAACAGTAGTAGACGTCGACGAATTATAGGTACCGTTCGATGTCGGATCAAAATCGAGGCCTGTTGCATCAGCTGTTGCATCTAAGTTGAACGATAAAAATACGTTTTCGGTTGCGCGAGGCGAACCAGATGAATCAGGAATTTGAATTGGGTTAGTTGTACTTAGACTTACCGATGTGGTGTCCCCACTTGATGCATCAACCGGAAAAGCTTGTAAGTAATTACCTTTGGCGTCAACCATAAAGTTATCTTGGTTAAGCTTAAATGCACCTGCACGAGTGTAAGTTAAATCTTGCGACGAAATATCATCAGTCATTGCAAAATACCCTTCGCCGGTAATCGCTAAATCTAACGAGTTGTTAGTAAATTGCAGTGAGCCTTGATGAAATTGCTGTGCAACCATGGTTGTTTGCACACCATCACCATTTTTGGTTTTACCTGCACTAAACACAGATGCAGCATATACATCAGCAAATTCAGCCCGCGATTCTTTAAAACCAGTGGTATTTACGTTAGCAATATTATTTGCTGTTACGTCTAAGTCTTTTTGAGCGGCAGCTAGGCCTGTAAGTGCAATATTAAAGCTCATAATTCACCTCTAACTTTTAATCTAATAGCCTGCTAGCAGGCGAAATACTTTTTAATTGGTTATGCGATCTCTGCGACATCAGTCAACCTAACCGCACCCTCTTTAGTGTTAATAATAATGCCACTAGAGCCATTGATATTAACGCTTTCAATGTTTTTGAATGTTGCCACCGGTAAGCTTGAAAACTCGCCGTTGGTACTGCCCTCTGCAGTAATGGTGTATTCACCCTCTGGTAGGCGCTCACCGGATTCATTATTACCATCCCAGCTAAAGCGCACTGCACCCGCTGCTTGCGAACCCATATCGATAGTTCTAACCAGTTGCCCAGAGGCATCTGTAACTTTAATTGTTAAATTATCAACGGCTTCTTCAGCAACCGCAGACCCTTTTGCCTCTCCGCTTTCGCCAAGCTCAAGCGTATTAGATTCTAAAAGCGCTTGCTTACCAACCAGCGTTGATGCTTGTAAGGCAGAGTTTGAGGTCATTGACGAGGCAAGTGACTCAAAATTTGTGTTTAAATCTGTGATGCCTTGCGCCATGGTAAAATTAGTCATTTGCGCAATCATCTGATCGTTATCAGCCGGATTACTCGGATCTTGATACGATAGCTGCTGAGTTAGCAACGAGAAAAAATCTTCCTGCGTTAATGCATCGCTCTCTTCAGTGGTTGTCGCTACTTGGGTCTCTTGCCAAGTTATAGAGTCCAAAAAAGATGAACTAGTACTAATATCGTTACTCATAACCTACCCTCGGTTATCGCTGCCCAAGTAACAGCGTTTTGCTTAACATTTGCTTAGCTGCATCGGCAACTTGCACGTTTGTTTGATAAGAGCGAGAAGCAGAGATCATATTTGCCATCTCCTCAACAACATTAACGTTGGGTTTATAGATATAGCCATTTTCATCCGCACTTGGGTGATTAGGGTTATATTCAATTTGTAGTGGTTTGTTACTCTCAACAATTCCCAGCACTTTAACACCAACAGCGGAGCCCTGAGGGTTGCTGGCTGAGGCAGACGCTTTTGTCAGCTCGGCAGCAAATACAGGTTGGCGTGCTCGGTAAGTTTTGTCTTGGGATGAACTAATTGTATTAGCATTCGAAATATTACTCGCGGTGGTATTTAAGCGAACATTTTGCGCACTCATACCACTGCCTGAAATATCAAAAACGTTATATAAACTCATAATTATTATCCTTGACTACCGAGCGCTTTATTCAGGCCCTTAAATTTACTACTTAAAAATTGCAGGCTTGCCTGATACTCCATCGCATTCTGTGTATACAAGTTTCGTTCCACCTGTATATCAACTGAGTTACCATCGCCTGTATCTCCTTGATTTGGAGTACGAAATAATTCAGAACCACCTGCACTTCGAGTACCGCCAGCGATGTGTTTTTCATTGGTAGTAACCATGCTATTGCCGCTTTGCTGAGTTGACCTTGCCGCTTTTAATGCTGAGGCAAAGTCGATATCTTTTGCTTTATAGCCAGGCGTATCAGCATTCGCTATATTTGTGGCAAGTACTTCTGCCCGCTGTGAGCGGATCAACATTGCATGCGGGTGCACACCTAATGCTTTATCAAAACTGATAGCCATAACGTTCTCCAAAAAATTGACTTGCTTAAGTTAAAGCAATTTATAAGCCAGTAGTTTTTAGTTACGTTATTTTTTTATAGAGGGTTGTTATTAAATAAAAAAACGACGCTAAGAACGTCGTTTTTTAATAACAAAATGATAGGATTATTTTTTTTGGTAGATGATTCCAGGGTTACAACGAACCATATCAAACTCATTACTTAAGCCCGTCATCGACTCCGACGCACCCAAAAATAAATACCCTTTTGGGTTTAGTGCTTGGGCAAACTGACCAATTATTTTTGCTTTAACCTCTGGTGAAAAATATATAAGGACATTGCGGCAAAAAATAATATCAAACTTCCCCATTAAGGCGTAAGAATCAAGCAAGTTTAAATGTCTAAAGCTCACCTGTTTTCTAACTGAGTCGACAACTTTTGCCATACCGTTGCCGCTATCCATAAAGTACTTTTTACGGCGCTCTGCTGATAGGCCTCGCGCTAATGCCAACGCATCATATTCAGCGTTTTTACACATATCGAGCATTGTGTTAGAAATATCAGTACCAATAATTTGAGCCCCCATACGCAACACGCCCGGTTGCTTGGCCTGAAACTCAGCAACAGACATGGCAATAGAGTATGGTTCTTGGCCTGAAGAGCTGGCCGCTGACCAAATTTTTAATGGTCGGCGGGCGTCTTTAAACTCTGGAAACAATTTATTTTTTAAAAGCTCAAATGGGTATTGATCCCTAAACCACAAGGTTTCGTTAGTGGTCATGGCATCAACTACAGCGGCTCTAAGTTGCCGCTCATGAGGGCCAAGCGTTTTACTCACTAATTGTGATAAAGATTCAACATTAAAACGAGCCATAAGCGGCGCAAGCCTACTTTTTACTAAATACTGCTTGTTTTCGCCTAGCACAATACCACATTGCTGCTCTAAAAATGAGCGAAACTGATCGTAGTCACTTTGCTGCAAATCTTTATTATTCAAATTAATAACACCTATTGTTGTTTAGTCGCAATGAACCCATTTTTTAACTGCTGTTGCCAATTCATCAGGGTTAAATTTTGCTATAAAGTCATCCGCGCCTACTTTTTCGATCATCGCCTGATTAAACACCCCGCTCAAAGAAGTGTGTAAAATAACATGTAGAGGCGCTAATTTTGGATCTGCTTTAATTTCTGCTGTTAATGTATAGCCGTCCATTTCAGGCATTTCAACATCAGAGATAAGTAAACCTACACGCTCAGTAATATCATTTTTACAATCAAGCTCGGCTATTTCTTTAAGCCTAACTAAAGCCTCTTTACCATTTTTTGCAAGCTCAGTTTGCACGCCAAGTGGCTCAAGTGCTCTTTTTACTTGGTTACGTGCAACAGCTGAATCGTCGGCAATAAATACAATGCGCTCGCCTAAGTCTTTTTGTATTGCACTATCGGCGGCAAGGTCGGCACTAACTTCGGTATTTACTGGACAAATTTCGTTTAAGATTTTTTCTACATCGAGAATTTCGACCAATTCGTTTTCAATCTCGGTAACAGCCGTTAAATAAGAGTAACGCCCTGCTCCCGACGGAGGTGGCATTATTTTTTCCCAGTTCATATTAACGATTCGCTCAACGCCGCCAACTAAAAAGCCCTGCACTGAACGATTGTATTCTGCAATTATAATGAAGCTGTCTTTAACATTTTCAATAGGTCGGCCGCCTACGGCCATTGATAAGTCGATAACTGAAATAGTTTGACCACGAATATGAGCCACACCCCGAATGTATGCATTTGATTTAGGCATACTCGTTAAAGGAGGACATTGCAGTACTTCTCTTACTTTAAATACATTGATCCCAAAACGCTGACGCCCTCTGAGCTTAAATAATAGTAATTCTAGGCGGTTCTGCCCAACCAACTGGGTGCGTTGGTTTACTGAGTCTAAAATGCCTGCCATTCAAATCTCCTAAAGAAAACAAATAATGCGGAACGATAATTGCTTTCTGTTTATAAAGCTACATAACATCGCGGGAGCGTCTACTTTTTGACGCAAAATATTTATACCCTGTTTGAAACCATAAGCATAGTCGAAACATTATGAGTTTGTTAAAAAAAGTCAGAAGATACAGTGTTTTTTATTTTCTTGCTAGCCTCTGCTTAGCAACACCTTTGCATGCAAAAGTGTTTAGTAAAGATTTATTACAAGAAATAGCAATTTCTCATATTGCAGAGCAAGTTACCGTGCCACTTGAAAAAAATGTGGAGATTACCGCGCTTGCCCTCGATAGCCGCATTCCTGATAGAGTATGCGAAAACGAGCCAGAACTAGTCGTGCCAAATGAGCCGCCATTTACACGCCAGGTGACTGTACAAATAAAATGTAACGATGCGCAAAGCTGGACTCAATATGTCCATGTAAGAATCGTTAAAATGGCGCCCGTTGTGGTTGCCACGGCAAATCTAGCCCGTGGTGAAGTTATTACTAAGTCTCATTTAAGCGTACAAATGAAGCCTTCGCAGTTTGTTAGGGTACAATACTTAGATGACCCTTTAATGCTTATTGGCAGCCGCAGTAAGCGAAATATAAGAAGCGGTATGCCGGTTTTGCTTAACCAAATTTGTATGGTTTGCAAAGGCGACGCTGTTAATATTTATGCGAGTATTAAAGGACTTAGAATAAAAACCACGGGGATAGCACTTGAAGATGGCACCCTTGGTGAGCAAGTACAGATCAAGAATAAAAAATCCGGTAAAATTTTGAATGCACGCGTAGATGGTGTAGAGTCTGTGCAAGTAAATATTTAATTTCGATTTATACTAAAGTATCCTATGTATATGCCGATAACTTGGCATAAGTTGGGTAATATACAGGTTTATTATTATGGTTAATCAAGTTAATGGCAGTAATCAACAAGCTAATGCGCTTACAAACGCTAAACAGCAACAAGTTGATATTAAAAAAGATAACGCTGCAAGTACACAAACAACACAGACTCCTTCGCCTAAAGCGGCGAGCGATTCAGTGAGCCTGACGCCACAAGCACAGCAGTTAAAAACCCTGCAAGATAAAGCACAGCAATCATCTGGCTTTGATAGTGAAAAGGTCGCTGAACTTAAAAAAGCGATTACCGAAGGTAAATACCAAATTGATGCTGAAAAGCTGACTAAAAACTTAGCTGATTTTGAGTTTAACGTATATGGCTGATCACAATAGTTTAATTAGCGTTAAATTAAATGAACAAGTTAAATGCTTGGATTCATTATATGCGTTATTAAACGAAGAGCTTAGTATTATTGCCTCTCGCAGAGGTGAAGGTTTAAAAGAACTTGCCCAACAAAAAATGTCTTTTTTAACTAAGCTTACGCAGCTCGATAAAGAGTTGAATAAACTTTTTGCTGCAAATGATGAAAATGCCCCTGAAGTGACTGAACGAGTAGCGCAAGTTAAAGCGCAGTTAGCGCAGTGCCAAAAACAAAATAAAGTAAACTCACATGCTGCCCGCCAAGCACACTTAAGTGTAAAACAATTAAAAGATATTTTAATTGGCGCCCCAACCAGTATGACTTACGACCAAGGCGGTAGTGTGGTTAATACTGACAGCAAGCTGGTTCGTAACCTAAAAGCTTAACTGCTTTTATCTATCCTAATTTATTAAAAAAGCCCTTATTGAAGTCTCAATAAGGGCTTTTTTAGGTTTACTACTTAGCACAAAATAATAACCACACTTTTGATTAAGTGAGTTTTAGAAACCCACTTCAGCTATTTAACTGAAGTGGGTTACTGATTTAAATATCTGTTTGATTATTACCATTTTCAATTAAGTGTTTAATCATTTCCTCTGATTGATTTTGAACATCAACCGCTGGCGCTGCCTCATCAACACTTCCTCCACTTTGTGCAGGGCTATAAGCAATTGCAGAGCCTTCATCGTCAATCAAAGTATTAAGAGCAACGAGTTGCTCGGTGTCTTCGTCAATAATTACATCATTGATATTAAGGGTCTCTGTAGAGCTCATTGACACCGTTTGCTCTGTACTCGATAAAGCACTTACATTACTTAAATTAACCGTTTCTCCTAAAGCATCGCTGGTTACTGCTTCATTTGGCATAGTAGCGCCTAATGCTGCTTCTTCGCTAAACGGCTCAGCGGCCCCTTCTAAGCCAAATGTTGTATCGGTGACACTTGCACTGCTTCCTGCGCTAGCAAGTTGTGGGTCGTTTCCTTGGTCAATAATATTGTCATTAATATCCTTAATTAAATAATTACCGGCTTCATCAACTGTGATAAAGCGATAATCAGACCAAGAACCTAAATCAAGAACTGATAATAATGAACTCCAATTTCCATTCTCATCAGGTTGAATTTCCATAGCGCTTTCTAGCACATTTAAGTTTAGGTTTAACACCTCAAGGCCAAGTAAGTTTGCTCCTACAACATATACACTATTTCCTTCTTCTACTGTGCCTTCTGCAGTTAAACCTATTCCTAGTAAGCCCCAGTAATAGTTAGACACTTCGAAGTCTACCGGCGTTGAGTCAATCACTAACCCAGATAAGCCTCCACTTGAAGTAACATTTCCAGATTCATCAGTAGCGGTAGCCGTTACAGTGTATGCCCCATCGAGTAAAGCATTGTCTGGTGATACGCTCCATACACCTGTCTCACCCGCTGTTGTATCCTTGGTTACAACAGTACCGCTTTCATCTATAAAGCTTACGGTAATATCTTCATTTGCTCCTGCGGTACCGGTGATCTTAGGTGTGCTATCGGCTGTTAATTCTAAACCAGAGTTAATTACTATGCCTGAATCAACTATGCTGCTTATAGATTGCTCGCCAATATTACCTGCATTATCAAGTACGCTTACATCAACACTGTAGTTCCCTTCACTAAGAGGCTGCGAAGCTGTAACACTCCACGACCCGTCTGTGTTTACTGTTGTTGAAACATTGTGTGTTTCACCTAGTGCGTCAGTAAACATCACCATAACTGCAGCTCCAGCAAAACTTCCGGTTACCGAGCCTGTAATAGTCGGTGTGGGATCTTGGCCTACTGCAATAGGGTCTATAAATACAATAGGTGCTGTGTAATCAGTACTTGAAACCATGGTATCGCTTGATGAGTTTCCTGCAGCATCACTCACTGTTGCAGTAGCACTAAAACCGCCTTCACTAAGCGGCGTAACAGCTGTGACTGACCAAGTTCCGTTACCTGCCACTTGCGCAGTTAATGTTTGCGAATCACTATTAGCATCAGTAAGTACTACGCTTATGGTTGTACCTGCCGGAGCATCACTTGTACCTGAGATGGTTGGCAGTGAGTTATTCGTAACTGCAAGTTCATTAATTTCAATTGTAGGCGGAGTTAAGTCAACTATGCCATTAAGACTTGTAGAGCTTGTAAGGTTTAAGTTTTCGACTGTCGCATCAACCGTAAATGCACCTTCAGCTAATGGAATGGTCGGTATTAATGTCCATACACCAGCAATAGCTTGAGTGTTATAGGTTGTTGCATTACCACTGCTATCTGTAATAACAACTTCTACATTACCGTTTATTACATCGGTAGTACCACTAATAGTAGGGGTTGTATCGCTTGTATCTATTATTGGGTTAATTAATAGACTCGGTAAAGTGGTGCTCACAACGCCCGTTTGCGTCACCGTTGCTATATTGCCTGCGTTATCAATACTAATAGCCTCGACGGTTAAATCGCCCTCAGCAAGTAAAGGTGTAACAACAAGCCACGTGCCATCTCCTAATACTGTTGTAGTAACTTCATAAAGTGTGTTTGTAGAGTCGGTAATATTAACAGTGATTAAGCTACCGGTTTCTTCGTCACTGGTGCCAGTAATAGTAGGCGTTAATGTATTAAGTACACCAAAAGCGTCTATTTCTAACGATGGCGGTATGGTATCAATCGTCACTTGCTCAGTAGCAGACTGGCCTAGATTACCCGCAGCATCAGTAATACTTGCAAATACACTATATATACCATCAGGTAGGCTCGTGGTTAATAACGACCACGTGCCATCGCTACCAACAAGGGCATCAAATACTGTTGCGTTGCCGTTACTATCTATCACAGTTACATCAATGTCTGTGCCCGGAGCCTCCTCTGAAGTACCAGAAATAGTTAGAATGTCAGTATTGCTGATGCTCAACGGTAAAATATCTACCACAGGCACTAACGTATCAACAACAAACTCGAGCGTTTGTGTTACTACATTGCCGGCATCATCAGTGATACTCACGTTGGCAACATGCTGCCCTTCAGTCAGCGCATCAACCTCCAGTGAAAATAGCCCTGCTGCATTCACTGTTGTTGTTAGTACTGAGCCTCCGTCCAGCTGAATCTCTACCACTCCATTAATTAAATCACTGGTCCCTTGAATAATTGGAGTAGAATCTGACGTTGTACCAATCACTTGCAAATTAAGCGTTGGTGAGATGGTATCTACTACACTGCTTAGCAGCTGTGTAGCTGTGATCCCGACTTCACTTAATACATTCACAGTTACAGTAAACACGCCCTCAGCAAGTGATTGAGGAACTTGTACAAGCCATGAATTATCTGCCTGCACTATGGCAACCAAATCTTGTGCTATGTTATCGCTATCTACCACTCTCACTAGCACTTCGGTGCCTGGGGCTTGGTCGGTCGTACCGCTAATTACTGGTAAATCACCCTCGCCAGCTACAAAGTCAACTACCGCATTAAGTAACGGCGTTGAAGCATCTACATCTGCCGTCGTAATAGTGGTGGTGTTACCCGCTTCATCAGTTGCAGAGGCTTCAACAACTGATAAGCCAATGATATTAACCGCTAGGCCTAATAACACCCAGTCACCATTGGCATCAGTGGTTACATCGTAAGTTAAGTTAGCCAAATCACCTGCTAGTTCTAAATTAACGGTGACTGTTTTACCTTCACCTAAATCGGAAGTACCAGATAAAGATACTAGCTGCCCTAATACGAACGAAGGCACAATAGTAAGCTCTGGCCCTACTGTATCTACTTCGCCACCTGTTTTACTATCAACAGAGGTATTTCCTGCGCTATCAGTAATCGTTGCCGAAACACTGTAAACCCCCTCTGCTAATACGTTGTCTGCAGCGGCTTGCCAGTCTCCATTAGCATCCGTTTGTACGGTAATTTGATGCGATGCGCCTGCTGAGTCAGTAAACGTAACGAAAACGTTTGTATTTGGCTCGTTTGATGTGCCACTAATTAATGGCGTGCTGTCTTGGGTAAGTATTAATGAACTTTGATCAATACTAATTTCTGGCGCAATTGTATCTATATTAGCGTTAGTGATATTGCTGCCTGTATTTCCGGCATTATCAGTAATAAATACTTCTACTGAATATGCCCCTTGCGAAAGACTATTGCTTGCCTCTACTGACCAAGTTCCACCGGCTTGCACCGTTGTATTGACAGTATGCGCATTACCTTGGAAGTCGGTAAATACCACAGCAACCACATCTCCTACGGCTGCACCTGTTACACTGCCAGAAACGCTAGGTGTTAAATCTGTACTACCTACAATATCGTTAATGCTAACCACTGGTGCGGTTATATCAACCACACCGGTAGTGCTAGTATTTACAGGGTTCCCCGCGGTATCACTTGTTGATGCAGTAACAGTATATGTGCCTTCGCTAAGCGATAAAGGAGCTGCAACTGACCATGTGCCATTTGCACCTACTGTGGCATTAACTGTTTGCTCTGCGCCTAAGCTATCTGTAATCAAAATAGCGACTATGGCGCCCTGTGGGGCTGTACTTGTACCTGAAATTGTAGGCGTTGTATCATTACTCGTTAGTAGCGGTGTAATATTCAATTCTGGGGCTGTTAAATCTATCAGCCCTGTATCTGTTGCACTGCTGGTTAAGCCACCTTCAGTCACACTGGCTGAAACAGTAAACGTGCCCTCAGGAAGGATATTTGCTGCATCTACACTCCATGTATTATCAGTTACAGTTGTTGTAACCGTATGCGAGACATTATTAACATCGGTAATAGTAACCGTAACTAACGTACCATTTGCAGCACTACTTGACCCAGAAAGCGTAGGTGTTTGATCGTTTGTATCAACAATGGTGTTTATATTAATGGTAGGTGCATTAGTATTAAGCGTGGCAGTAGCATTTGCTTCACTACTGTTACCTGCAGTATCAGTAATGCTTGCTGAAACTGTCACTTGTCCATCAGTTAATGGCGTGGTTACATCAACACTCCAGGCCCCGCCTGCCCCCACAGTCGTTGTGTAGGTATCAGTGCTATCACCATCAGTAATTGTGACATTAATTGTAGTACCTTCAACCTCATTAGATGTACCTGAAATACTAGGCGTGCTGCTATTAATTGTACCTAATGCGTCAATGGTAATGGTTGGTGCTTGAGTATCAACAAGCCCTGTTCCAGTCGCTGAACCTGTATTATTAGCATCGTCGGTAATACTAACAACAACACTGTAATTTCCTTCAGGTAAATTAGGCGCTGTTGTTTGCCAATTACCATTTGCATCAACCGTAGCAGCTAACGTATGCGTATCACCATTACTATCTGTAATAACAATATCTACATTTGTGCCAGTAGGTTCACCAGATGTACCACTAATAACTGGCGTATCTGTGTTAAATACGGTTATGTCGTCCAATGCGACTATTGGTATCTGAGTATCAATTGTTAAGTCGATTGTTGTGCTAGTGATATTATTGGCGTCGTCAGCAACATTAATTTGCGCCGTATAGTTACCATCTGTAAGTGCAGTTGGTACCTCTACCTGCCAATTTCCATCAGCATCGACTACCGCAAAAAAGATTTGGCCATCAATGCTAATTATTACATCAGCACCTATGGCATCACTGGTGCCTGATAGGGTTGGCGTTGTATCTGCTGTAGTGTCGATAGGATTAACGCTAAGAGTAGGTGCTATGCTGTCTATTTCACCTTGTGCTTGCTCAGTGGTTAAATTACCCACATCGTCTCTTACCTCTGCGGTAACAGTGTACTGCCCTTGTGCTAACTCGGTTGGCACTTCAACAGACCAACTTCCATTAGCTTGAACTATGGCCGTAAGCTGCTGGCTTTGACCTGCACTATCTACGACGGTTAGTTCTACCTCGGTTCCTTGAACCATATCAGTAACACCAGAGATCACAGGCGTTGCATCGTTCGATAAGGCATCAACAGTCACAGTGAGCGCAGGTGCTTCATTATCAAAATTAAGTGAGTTGACGCTCGCAACATTACCGGCTGCATCACTTGCAGTTGCAGTAACATACGCAAGACTAAGCAAAGGTACTGTTATGTTGGCAAGTCCCCATGTGCCATCAGCATTCGTGGTAGCAGTGTAGGTAGCGCCTACAGCACCGCCAACAAGATACTCAGTAATGGTGATCACTGACCCTTCTGGTAAATCAGAATCCCCAGAAAGAGAGACTAAATTGCCTAGGGCAAACGAAGGAATGATCTCTAAAGTCGGTGGTGTTACATCCACTTCGCCGCTGTCTGTCCCTGTGCCCGTGTTGCCCGCTGCATCCGTGATGCTCGCACTCACACTGTAACTCCCTTCGGCTAAATCAGTCGCTGGGGTGGCACTCCAATTACCATTGGCATCAGTTTGTACATCAATAGTTTGTACGGCATTGGCTGCATCGGTAAAGGTTATCGTAACGGTGCTGTTTGGAGCATCACTGGTGCCCGTAACCGTTGGTGAGCTGTCGTTGGTGAGCGCTGGTGCATCCACACTCACACTTGGCGCGGTGGTATCGATGTTACCGCTGCCAGAGATATCAGTGCTGTTACCTGCGTCATCGCTAATACTGGCCTCAATGCTGTAAGGCCCTTCTGCAAGTGCCGTCGGTACTTCCACTGAAAAGTTGCCGCTGGCATCCACGGTCGTCGTAAAGGTTTGCTCGACCCCTAAGTCATCTGTAACGGTGAAGGTGATCACGGTGCCTTCAACCGCATCACTGGTGCCGCTTAGGGTCGGTGTAACATCGTTACTTGAACCTGGGCTGGTTAACTCAAGCGTTGGCGCAATGGTATCAACCTCCCCTGCACCTGTGGCGGTCGCTGTGTTACCCGCGGCATCGCTTACGCTTGCACTTACGGTATAACTGCCCTCAGCAAGGGCTGTTGTAACCGGCACTGACCATGTACCACTTGCGCCCACTATGGCGGTAATGGTTTGCTGTGCACCGGCATTGTCTGTCACAATAATTGTCACTTCACTGCCTTGTGGCGCATCACTTGTGCCGGAGATCGTTGGTGTTGTGTCGTTGCTAACGCCGTTATCTGTAATAACAAGGCTCGGTGGGGTTAAATCAATCTCACCGGTTTCGCTCGCGCTGCCGATATTACCCAGACCATCGTCTACTTCTGCGGTTACCGTGTATTCACCTTCAGCTAGTTCAGTTGGTGCAGCAACGCTCCATACGCCACCGGTTACGGTGGTATCAACAGTCGTAATATTACCCGCGCTATCTTCAAACGTTAAGCTAATGGTGGTGCCATCGGCTGCATCGCTTGTACCATTAATGGTTGGCGTGGTGTCGTTGGTATCAACCAAGGCATTAATGCTAATGCTTGGCGCGGTGGTGTTCAGCGTGGCTGTTTCACTAACCGTGGTGGTGTTACCGGCGTTGTCGCTCACACTGGCTTCAATGGTGAGCTCACCATCAACCAGTGCATTTGGTACATCGGCTGACCAGCTGCCACCCGCTTGGACTGTGGCTGTAAAGGTTTCGGTGGTAATGCCATCGCTAACGCTGATGCTAATTACCGTGCCCGCTGGTGCATTCGTGGTACCACTAATGGTTGGCGTGCTGTCGTTGGTAGCGCCTACAGTATCAAGTGTCAGTGTCGGGGCAAGGCTATCAAGGGTGCCCGATTGCGTAGCGCCTCCTGTATTGCCCGCCGCATCCGTAATGCTGGCTTGTACACTGTAGCTGCCATCAGGTAATTCTGGGCTGATTGCTTGCCAATTGCCGTTGACATCCACGGTGGCGGTGAGCGGTGTTTCATCGCCATTACTGTCGGTAATTACAATGTTTACAACTGTGCCTTCTGGCTCAGTTGAAGTACCACTAATAAGTGGAGTACTGTCGTTACCAAGTCCCAGTGCATCCACAGTTACAACTGGGGTAATGGTATCTACATTGCCACTGCTGTTGGCGGTACTTTCATTGCCTGCGGCATCAGTAATACTGGCCGTTACAGTAAAGTCACCTTGTGCCAGCGCACTGGGCACTTCAATATCCCAATGCCCATCCGTGCCAACGGTGGTGGTAATGGTTTGCACAACGCCATCACTGTCGGTCACGGTGAGTGTTACCGTGCCGCCAATTTCGTTACTGGTGCCTTGTAATGTCGGGGTTAAGTCATTTACATCACCCACGGTTTGCATGGTTAATGTGGGTGCTTGTGTATCGATGGTGGTGGTTTCACTCACGGTGGTTTCGTTGCCTACGCTGTCGCGTACGCTCACTTCAATTGTGCTTTCACCTTCACTGAGTGGTGTCGCTGGTGTGGCGCTCCACTCGCCGTTGACATCAACAAGGGCGGTAATGGTTTGTGGGTTACCGTCACTGTCGGTCACCACAATCGTTACTTGTGCCCCTTCGCCTGCGTCACTTGTGCCGCTGATTATAGGCGTGTTGCTATTGCTTTGTGCATCCACCTCAACCGTGAGTGTAGGTGGTGTGTTATCAAAGTCATCTGAGCTGATTGTGCGTGTGTTCCCTGCTGCATCTGTGGCTGTGGCAATCACAGAGCCTACATCCAGTAGTGATACATCAAGCCCCACCAAAGACCAATTACCGTTGGCATCGGTTGTGGTGGTGTAAGTTACACCCACTCCCCCGCCAATGAGTTGCTCGGTGATGGTGATTTCACTGCCTGCTGGTAGGTCAGACGTACCACTGAGGGTAACCAATAAACCAAGCTCGAAGGTTGGCGTAAAGGCAAGAGCCGGTGGAGTTACATCCACTTCACCGCTGTCTGTCCCTGTGCCCGTGTTACCCGCTGCATCCGTGATGCTAGCACTGACACTGTAGTTACCTTCGGCTAAATCAGTCGCTGGGGTGGCACTCCAATTACCATTCGCATCGGTTTGTACATCAATAGTTTGTACGGCATTGGCCGCATCGGTAAAGGTTACCGTGACGGTGCTGTTTGGTGCATCACTGGTGCCCGTAACCGTTGGCGTGCTGTCGTTGGTGAGCACTGGTGCATCCACACTCACACTTGGCGCGGTGGTATCGATGTTACCGCTGCCGGTAATATCAGTGCTGTTACCTGCATCATCGCTAATGCTGGCCTCAATGCTGTACGGCCCTTCTGCAAGTGCCGTCGGTACTTCTACTGAGAAATTGCCGCTCGCATCCACGGTGGTGGTAAAGGTTTGCTGGGCTCCTAAATCATCGATAACCGTAAAGGTGATCACGGTGCCTTCAACCGCATCACTGGTGCCGCTTAGGGTCGGTGTAACATCGTTACTTGAACCTGGGCTAGTTAAATCAAGCGTTGGCGCAATGGTATCAACCTCCCCTGCGCCTGTGGCGGTCGCTGTGTTACCCGCTGCATCGCTTACGCTTGCACTTACGGTATAACTGCCTTCAGCAACTACTTGTGAGGCAGCCACACTCCACGTGCCATTAGCTCCTAGGGTCGTTGTAACCGTATGGGTCATATTATTACTATCGGTGATCTCTACAGTTACGGTGCTGCCTTGCGGAGCATTCGCGGTGCCGGTGATCGTTGGGGTTGTATCATTGGTAACAACTAACTCATTCACTTCAATCGCAGGCATAGTGGTGTCAATAATACCGGTTTCTGTGGCGCTGCCGATATTACCCAGACCATCGTCTACTTCTGCGGTCACTGTGTATTCACCTTCAGCTAGTTCACTCGGTGCATCAACGCTCCATACGCCACCGGTGACGGTGGTATTAACAGTCGTAATATTCCCTGCACTGTCTTCAAACGTTAAGCTAATGGTGGTGCCATCGGCTGCATCGCTTGTCCCATTAATGGTTGGTGTGGTGTCGTTGGTATCAACCAAGGTATTAATGCTAATGCTTGGCGCGGTGGTGTTCAGCGTGGCGGTTTCACTAACTGTGGTGGTGTTACCGGCGTTGTCGCTCACGCTGGCTTCAATAGTTAGCTCACCATCAACCAATGCATTTGGTACATCGGCTGACCAGCTGCCACCCGCTTGGACTGTGGCTGTAAAGGTTTCGGTGGTAATGCCATCGCTAACGCTGATATTAATCACCGTGCCGGCTGGTGCATTCGTGGTACCACTAATGGTTGGCGTGCTGTCGTTGGTGGCACCCACAGTATCGAGTGTCAGTGTCGGGGCAAGGCTATCAAGGGTGCCCGATTGCGTAGCGCCGCCTGTATTGCCCGCCGCATCCGTAATGCTGGCTTGTACACTGTAGCTGCCATCAGGTAATTCTGGGCTGATTGCTTGCCAGTTGCCGTTGGCATCCACGGTGGCGGTGAGCGGTGTTTCATCCCCATTACTGTCGGTGATTACAATGTTAACAACTGTGCCTTCTGGCTCAGTTGAAGTACCGCTAATAAGTGGGGTGCTGTCGTTACCAAGCCCCAGTGCATCCACGGTTACAACCGGGGTAATGGTATCAACATTGCCACTGCTGTTGGCGGTGCTCTCATTGCCTGCGGCATCAGTAATACTGGCCGTTACAGTAAAGTCACCTTGTGCCAGCGCACTGGGCACTTCAATATCCCAATGCCCATCCGTGCCAACGGTGGTGGTAATGGTTTGCACAACGCCATCACTGTCGGTCACGGTGAGTGTTACCGTGCCGCCAATTTCGTTACTGGTGCCTTGCAGTGTAGGGGTTAAATCGTTTATATCGCCTACATTTTGTATCGTAAGCGTTGGCGCTTGCGTGTCGATAGTCGTGGTTTCAATCACGGTGGTTTCGTTGCCTACGCTGTCGCGTACGCTCACTTCAATTGTGCTTTCACCTTCACTGAGTGGTGTCGCTGGGGTGGCGCTCCACTCGCCGTTGGCATCAACAAGGGCGGTAATGGTTTGGGGGTTACCGCCACTGTCGGTCACCACAATGGTTACTTGTGCGCCTTCGCCTGCGTCACTTGTACCGCTGATTATAGGTGTATTGCTATTGCTTTGTGCATCCACCTCAACTGTGAGCGTAGGTGGTGTGTTATCAAAGTCATCTGAGCTTATTGTGCGTGTGTTCCCTGCTGCATCTGTGGCTGTGGCAATCACAGAGCCTACATCCAGTAGTGATACATCAAGCCCCACCAAAGACCAATTACCGTTGGCATCGGTTGTGGTGGTGTAAGTTACACCGACTCCCCCGCCAATAAGTTGCTCGGTGATGGTGATTTCACTGCCTGCTGGCAGGTCAGACGTACCACTGAGGGTAACCAATAAACCAAGCTCGAAGGTTGGCGTAAAGGCAAGAGCCGGTGGAGTTACATCCACTTCACCGCTGTCTGTCCCTGTGCCCGTGTTACCCGCTGCATCCGTGATGCTAGCACTGACACTGTAGTTACCTTCGGCTAAATCAGTCGCTGGGGTGGCACTCCAATTACCATTCGCATCGGTTTGTACATCAATGGTTTGAACTGTATTGGCCGCATCCGTAAAGGTCACCGTAACGGTGCTGTTTGGTGCATCACTGGTGCCCGTAACCGTTGGTGTGCTGTCGTTGGTGAGCGCTGGTGCATCCACACTCACACTTGGCGCGGTGGTATCGATGTTACCGCTGCCGGTGATATCAGTGCTGTTACCTGCATCATCGCTAATGCTGGCCTCAATGCTGTACGGCCCTTCTGCAAGTGCCGTCGGTACTTCCACTGAGAAGTTGCCGCTCGCATCCACGGTGGTGGTAAAGGTTTGCTGGGCTCCTAAATCATCGATAACCGTAAAGGTGATCACGGTGCCTTCAACCGCATCACTGGTGCCGCTTAGGGTTGGTGTGACATCGTTACTTGAACCTGGGCTGGTTAAATCAAGTGTTGGCGCAATGGTATCAACCTCCCCTGTACCTGTGGCGGTCGCTGTGTTACCCGCTGCATCGCTTACGCTTGCACTTACGGTATAACTGCCTTCAGCAACTACTTGTGAGGCAGCCACACTCCACGTGCCATTAGCTCCAAGGGTCGTTGTAACCGTATGGGTCACATTATTACTATCGGTGATTTCAACCGTTACGGTGCTGCCTTGCGGTGCATTCGCGGTGCCGGTGATCGTTGGGGTTGTATCATTGGTAACAACTAGCTCATTCACTTCAATCGCTGGCATAGTGGTGTCAATAATACCGGTTTCTGTGGCGCTGCCGATATTACCCAGACCATCGTCTACTTCTGCGGTCACTGTGTATTCACCTTCAGCTAATTCACTCGGTGCATCAACGCTCCACACGCCACCGGTTACGGTGGTGGTTGTGGTGGTTTCAGCGCCTGAACTGTCTACAAACGTTAAGCTAATGGTGGTGCCATCGGCTGCATCGCTTGTCCCATTAATGGTTGGCGTGGTGTCGTTGGTATCAACCAAGGTATTAATGCTAATGCTTGGCGCGGTGGTGTTCAGCGTGGCTGTTTCACTAACCGTGGTGGTGTTACCGGCGTTGTCGCTCACACTGGCTTCAATGGTGAGCTCACCATCAACCAGTGCATTTGGTACATCGGCTGACCAGCTGCCACCCGCTTGGACTGTGGCTGTAAAGGTTTCGGTGGTAATGCCATCGCTAACGCTGATGCTAATTACCGTGCCCGCTGGTGCATTCGTGGTACCACTAATGGTTGGCGTGCTGTCGTTGGTAGCACCCACAGTATCAAGTGTCAGTGTCGGGGCAAGGCTATCAAGGGTGCCCGATTGCGTAGCGCCGCCTGTATTGCCCGCCGCATCCGTAATGCTGGCTTGTACACTGTAGCTGCCATCAGGTAATTCTGGGCTGATTGCTTGCCAATTGCCGTTGACATCCACGGTGGCGGTGAGCGGTGTTTCATCGCCATTACTGTCGGTGATTACAATGTTTACAACTGTGCCTTCTGGCTCAGTTGAAGTACCACTAATAAGTGGCGTACTGTCGTTACCAAGTCCCAGTGCATCCACAGTTACGACTGGGGTAATGGTATCAACATTGCCACTGCTGTTGGCGGTGCTCTCATTGCCGGCGGCATCAGTAATACTGGCCGTTACAGTAAAGTCACCTTGTGCCAGCGCACTGGGCACTTCAATATCCCAATGCCCATCCGTACCAACGGTGGTGGTAATGGTTTGCACAGCGCCGTCACTGTCGGTCACGGTGAGTGTGACCGTGCCGCCAATTTCGTTACTGGTGCCTTGTAATGTCGGGGTTAAGTCATTTACATCACCCACAGTTTGCATGGTTAATGTGGGTGCTTGTGTATCTAAAGTAATTGTATCGGTTACTGTTGTTGTGTTTCCTGCTTCATCAGACACGCTCACTTCGATGGTGTTATCACCTTCATTCAAGTCTGTTTGAGGGGTTACTTGCCAACTTCCATTGGCATCTACTGTGGTTGTTAGTGTTTGTTCAACACCGTTTTCATCGGTGATCACTACAGTAATCGTTGTACCTACATCGGCATCACTCGTACCTGAAATAGTCGGTGTTGTATCATTGGTTACAGCATCAAAATCAATGGTTAAACTTGGCCCCGCAGTATCAATATTACCGGTTGCTGTATCTAAAGCACTATTGCCTGCAGCATCAGAAACCTCAGCCTGTACTGTATAATCCCCTGAAGCTAACTCTTGAGAAAGCTCTACACTCCAATTCCCTTGTGCATCCGTTGTCGTATTAAACGAGCGAACAACTCCTTGTGAATCTGTAACAGTCAAGCTTATTACAGTGCCAGATACAACGCCTGTAGTATTACCAGCAATAATTGGTGTTGTATCATTACTAGTTTCTAGATCGTTAATTTGTATGGTTGGCGGCGTAATATCAATTACGGCATCAAGTTCTGCTATGGCTGAACCACCGCCTAAATCAGTTACTGTTGCACTGATTGATACACTTCCCTCAGGTAAATCGGCTGGCGGAGTAACACTCCACTGTCCGTTTGCATCAACAACCGTAGTTAAGGTAATAGTCGCACCTGTAGAGTCTGTGATCTGAACTTCAACAGACGAACCTACTTCTGCATTAAATGTATCACCGCTTATTTGTGGGGTTTGATCGTTGGTTTCACCAATCACATCAATAGTGATAGTTAACGCACTTGTATCAATAGTACCAGAGGCGCTTGCAGTACCTTCATTGCCAGCGCTATCGCTAATAGTAGCATCAACAGTATAGCTACCTTCAGCTAAAGCTACGGGTACTTCTACTGTCCAACTTCCATCTGCAATGACTTGTGCAGTGATTGTTTGCACTGCACCATTAGCGTCCGTTACAGTTAAAGTAACAGTTGAGCCTGTAGGTTCCCCGCTTACCGTACCTGATAGAGTTGGTGTAGTATCACTTGTATCACCTAGCGCATTTATGTTCACAACCGGCGCAGTTGTATCAACCTCCCCTGTGGTAGTGGCCGTGGTTTCATTACCTGCGTTATCGGTTACCGATACCTCAACGGTAAATTCACCTTCACTTAGCTCATTCGGTACATCCACACTAAAGGTACCATCGGCTTGCACTTCGGTAGTAATGGTTTGAGGGTTACCCGCTTCATCCGTCACGGTGATCGTAACAACGGTGCCCTCTGTCTCGCCCGTGGCAGACCCTGAAATAGTCGGTGTGGTGTCGTTGGTATCACCCACCGGGTCAATTAACACTGTGGGCGCTGCGGTATCTACTTCACCTGTGGTGGTTGCTGTAGTTTCATTACCTGCATTATCAGTTACCGATACCTCAACGGTAAATTCACCTTCACTTAGCTCATTGGGTACATCTACACTAAAGGTGCCATCGGCTTGCACTTCGGTAGTAATGGTTTGTGGGTTACCCGCTTCATCCGTCACGATGATCGTAACAACGGTGCCCTCTGGCTCGCCCGTGGCAGACCCTGAAATAGTCGGTGTGGTGTCGTTTGTATCACCC